>JBLHXN010000067.1:0-17879 GCA_047630355.1 Spirosomataceae bacterium
AATTACGATAAGACAGAAGAGCGATAGAACGTGCTACTTTCATTCCTTCCACTCCGGCGTTTGGCTGGCGTTCCACCCAAGTCGGATCATTGGCAATTGCCATCCGCTGCGACTCGTTAAAAGCAATTCCCCAAGGGGAATGAACAGCATTCGTCGAAAAAAGAATTAAGTTTTTAAATAAATCAGGTTGTTGAATTGCCCATTCTACGGCTTGCTGACCGCCCAATGAACCACCCAAAAGATAATTTATTTTAGAGATTTCTAAATGTTCACAGAGAATATTCAGCGTTTTCACCACATCCCGAATTGTGACAAATGGGAAATCATGATAATACGAATCACCCGTTAACGGATTCACAGAAAGTGGGTTAGAAGAACCGTAATGCGATCCGATAACATTTGCACAAATCACAAAGTGCTCATCGGGATTAAATAATCTTCGTTCTCCAATCAGCCCGCTCCACCAATCAGACGGATTGGCGTTTCCCGTAAAAGCGTGGCACACCCAAACTACGTTATCTTTTGCTTCGTTCAGCGTGCCGTACGTAGTGTAAGCAAGTTGAAATTCGGGAAGCCACTCCCCTTTTTCCAGTTGAAAAGGAGACTCATACTTGAATGTATAATTTTGCAACATAGACTGATAGTCAAAAGGCTTTGAAACTCCGAGAAGCGAAAGTTTCTGAATTGAGAAACGTTTAAAATGTAAGAGGCTGTTTAAAAATGTAATTTAAGAATTACAGTAGGTAAATTTTGTGTCAGGTCAAGGCGACAAAACCGGAGTTGCACAGCGTGCAATGAGGATTTTGATAACGCAAGACTGATCATAAATTTATTACTGTAAACTTTGAAGAATAAATTTAAACAGCCTCTAAAAGAACGGGGTATTTCTTCCCGTTCTCTCAGAAAAATCACTTTGCTAATGCTTGCAAAATATCCGCTTTTATGTCTTCAATGTGCTCGATTCCAACCGAAACACGAAGTAAATTTGGATCAACCCCCGCCGAAGTCTGCTCAGTTACAGATAGCTGCGAATGCGTAGTAGATGCCGGATGAATAATCAGGGTTTTAGAATCACCCACGTTCGCTAAGTGTGAAATCAATTCCAGACTATTTACAAACTTCTCCGCTTTTTCACGACCACCTTTCATCTTGAAAGAAAGCACACCACCAAAACCGCGAGTCAGGTATTTTTTAGCAAGGTCATGCGTTGGGTGGTCTTCAAGACCAGGATAACTTACTGACTCAATCGCATCGTGAGATTCCAACCATTTGGCAAGGGCCATCGCATTTTCGCAAGTTCTTTCAACCCGTAAAGAAAGTGTTTCAAGTCCCTGAAGTAATAGGAATGAGTTAAACGGGGATTGAGCAGGACCCCAATCACGCAAGCCCTCTACTCTCGCACGGATAATAAATTGAATATTTCCAAAAGAGCCGTCCATTCCAAAAACGTCGTTGAAAACTATGCCGTTATAACTTGCACATGGCTCGGTGAATTGCGGGTATTTTCCGTTTCCCCAATTAAATGTTCCCGCATCCACAATCACGCCACCCATAGTTGTGCCATGACCACCGATCCATTTTGTGGCAGATTCTACGATTACGTGAGCACCGTGCTTAATTGGTTGGCAAATTGCTCCACCCGCTCCAAAAGTATTGTCTACAAATATTGGGAGATCGTACTTCGCAGCAAGAGCAGACAGAGCTTCAAAATCCGGCGTGTGTAAACCAGGATTTCCGATGGTTTCTACGTAAAGAAGTTTAGTTTTATCGTCAATTAACGCCTCGAAACTATCAAGATCGTTACCGTTTCCGAAACGGGCTTCTACGCCAATATTCTTAAATGAATTTTTAAACTGATTGTGCGAACCACCGTACAAATACGAACTCGTCACGAAATTGTCGCCGACGGTTGTTACGTTATTAATCGCCACAAATTGTGCCGCATGACCCGATGAAACCGCTAAAGCAGCCACGCCACCTTCCAATGCCGCTACCCGTTTCTCGAATACGTCATTTGTAGGATTCATGATTCGGGTGTAGATATTCCCAAATTCTTTCAGGGCAAACAGGTTCGCTCCGTGTTCAGAGTCTTTAAACTGGTAAGCAGTTGTTTGATAAATGGGTACCGCCCGTGATTGAGTTGCGGGATCAATTTCCTGTCCGGCGTGAAGTTGTAACGTTTCTAAACGATGAGTTGACATAATGCAATAATTAGAGTGTTTTGAGTAAATTAATTACGTTTGCTTTTTAAATAAGAAAACCTGTGAATAATCAAGAAAGGGCGTAGTATTCCCATTCTGTCTATTCAACAAAATCAAAAACCAATGAAAAGAATGATATTCCGATTGGTTTATAAATCCTAATTGCCGCTGTGGCAGGTTAGGTAGGTATTGGCACCACACCCGTGTGGGGTAGGTTGCCCGGGGTTCAAAGAGCCTATTCTCTCCGCCCGTCTTTATAAATCAATCTTATGAAAGACAGAATTGCCTTTGTAATTGATAGTGCAAAGTTAGAAACGTTTTTCAAAAAACGAAACCGCTTTGCTTTTAATTTAGTCTTTAGTGTAGATTAGTATTTATTTTCGACTTAAAAATGGCATCTATTTTTAAAAAATCGAGGTACAAGCAACTTACTGACAGCGAACTGTTACGGTTAACTGCCGACGATAACCACGCCGCCTTTAAAGTTATATATAACAAGTACTGGCAAAAACTACTGACGCTCGCAATTTACAAGACAAATGACCGGGAGGATGCCGAAGAAATAATTCAGGACATTTTTGTCAGTGTTTGGAATCGCAGAAGTGAGCTTGAAGTGGGAAATCTTGAAGCATATTTAGTTACGGCAGTTAAAATGAAATTAATTGACCGGCTCAGAAAGAAAATAAAAGAACACACAAAAATCGACATAGAATCTATTTCCATTTCTACGGAAATTATTGATTACCTTACCGTTGAAGAATTTACTTCACAAGTTGATCTATCCTTAAAAAAACTATCGGCAAAGACGCAGGAAGTGTACGAACTAAGCCGTAAACAAGAGAAGTCACAGAAAGAAATTGCCGAATTGATGAACCTAACTCCCAAGGCTGTAGAGTACCATATTACGAAAGCTTTGAAACAACTTAAACTGGATTTGGAAGGTTATTTGAAATAAAATATCACCTTTCTTTAGGGATGCCCTCTTTTATTTCGACTATCAATGTGAAAGGCAACATCCCCAAACCAGAAAACCTGTAAATGAGTAAGCAGTCATTTGACTATCTAATTGAAAAATACCTCACCGGAACAGCAACCGAGGAAGAGACAAAGTTAGTAGAGCAATGGTACGCTTTAGTAGGAGATAGCTCCCAAATACCAACAAGTAGTAAAGAGTGGGCGACAATAAAAGAACGCATCTGGAGCAAGATATCACTCCGAACCACTCACTATACTATTGGCAAACAAGTATCCCGTCGGCATGTGCTGGCAGCAGCGGTATCCGTAATATTATTGTTAAGTTTTAGTTTGTGGTACTTCACCAATCGTACTTCGCCTGTTGTTTCTCAGCAAGTTGAGAATGGTCTCATTACCATTGTCAATAACAAAGAAACGCAAAAACGAATTTTGTTATCAGATAACTCAACGGTTACCTTAGAAAAGAATGCTTCTATAACTTACCTGCGAAATTTTGAAAACGGGAAGCGTGAAGTAAAACTTACGGGCGAAGCATTTTTTGAAATCACCAAAGATACTACCCGCCCGTTTTTAGTAGAAGCCGCCAATACAATTACCCGAGTACTAGGCACGAGTTTCACCATTAAGGAAAACAAAGGTAAGCAAGTACAAGTTGAAGTCACAAATGGTTTGGTTTCAGTTTACGATAAACAATCAACCGACAAAAAAGACAACGGCGTGTTATTGACTGCTAATCAGAAAGTTACGTTCCATGAAAACCAAAACCACTTTGTGGTGGGGCTAGTAGAAAAGCCGAAACCGTTGACAAGAAAAAACCTCGTTGCCTACTCGATGAGATATGACAATATCACGCTGGCAGATGTTAAAGAAGAACTGGAAGAGATTTACGGAATTGATATTTTGCTCGAAAAAGATACCATCGGAACGTGTAAAATTACCGGAGACTTAAGCGGAGAATCTCTGTACGACGCCTTAGACATAATCAGCCTCATTCTGGACACTGATTATCAGGTTCAGGGCACAAGCATTCTAATAACCGGACAAGGCTGCTAAGAACTTTAAGAACAACTACAATAAATTACGAACTATACCTTGATTATCTATTATGAAACAAATTCGACTAAGAAAAATCCCGAGCATCAAAATGATGCAGTTTGCAGTTATGCTCTTCCTTTGTGCCTTAATTTCAAGCCACGCTCAGGCAAAAACAGTTCTGGATAAAGACGTAAGTGTAGCATTTAACAAAACTAAACTAAGCAGTGCATTATCACAGCTTGAAAATCAGGCGGACGTTCGCTTCATTTACAGCTCAGATGTAATTGATATTGACCGTCGGGTTAGCATTAATACTGCCAACGCAAAATTGGGCGAAGTATTAAAAAAAATACTTGCTCCCGAAGACGTAGCTTTCCGTACGCACGGAAACAAAATCTTACTATCTGACAAGAAGAGCATCGGCTTGGCAGATCGTAATCTTAACTATACGCTTCCCGTAACCCTTCCACCGGTTCGTGGAAAAGTAGTGGATGCTAACGGCGAAGAAATTCCAGGTGTTAGTGTAACTATAAAGAATACTTCAAGAGGAACCCAAACGGGAGTTGACGGTACGTTTTCACTTGATTTACAAGGAGACGAAACCTTAGTTTTCTCTTTTATTGGTTTTGAGCCAAAAGAAGTTAGCGTAAGCGGCTCATCTTTCATCAACGTTGTTTTAATTGAATCTGTCAACTCACTTTCTGAAATTATCGTTACAGGTACAAGAAGTGGCGGTCGCTCACGCATTGACTCACCCGTTCCGGTTGACGTTATTGACATGAAAACGCTTGTAGAAAGTGGTGCACAGGTTAACCTGACACAAATATTAAACTACGTTGCTCCTTCGTTCTCATCAAACACGCAGACAATTTCTGACGGAACTGACCACATTGATCCTGCTTCGCTTCGTGGCTTAGGCCCTGATCAAGTATTGGTTCTGATAAACGGTAAGCGTCGTCATACTTCTTCATTAGTGAACGTGAACGGTACGTTTGGTCGTGGTTCGGTTGGAACTGACTTAAACACTATTCCAGCTGCGGCAATTGAGCGTATTGAAATCTTACGTGACGGAGCAGCTGCTCAGTACGGTTCAGATGCAATCGCGGGTGTGATTAACATCGTATTGAAAAAATCTACTGGTACTATTACCGGAAGCCTTACAGCTGGCGGGAACGCTACAAACTCTGATAACCTTGCTCCAAACGCAGATAGCAATATTGACGGAAAGTCGATTCAATTAGCGTTGAACTACGGAATTCCGTTGGGTGATAAAGGTGGATATGTAAACATGACTGGTTCTTTTGACGACCGTGGTTACACGAATCGTATGAAATCTTACGAAGGACAAATTTTCGCCGGATTTAATAATCCAGCTTACACAGGAGCTGCTTCTGATGATATTACGGAAAGTGAATTGACTCGTCGTGGCTTAACTCGTTCTGACTTCAACATGCGTATTGGTCAATCAGCAATTCGTGGTGGTGCATTCATGGCAAACATGTCTTTACCAATGAACGCTAATACTGAATTCTACGCATTTGGTGGTCTTTCAGCACGTGGTGGTAATGCTGCTGGTTTTTACCGTCTTCCTTTTCAGGAAAGAACAGTTACGTCGATTTATCCAAACGGATTTTTACCAGAAATCAATTCCCGCATAAATGATCAGTCATTAGCAGTTGGTATTCGTGGAAAAGCAGCCGGATGGAACGTTGACTTTAGTAATACATTTGGTATGAATTCATTCAACTATTTGATTACAAATACATTGAATGCTTCTTTAGAAGGGTCTTCTCCAACGAGCTTTAACTCAGGTGGATTTGCTTTCGCTCAGAACACGACAAACTTTGACTTGAGTCGTAAAGTAGACGTTGCCAAAGGGTTGAACATCGCAGGGGGACTTGAGTTCCGCTATGAAAACTACACTATCGGAGCCGGAGAAGAAGCGTCTTACACCAACTACGGTTTAGCAACGAATATTGGAACGAACCAAGACGGAACGCCAATTTTATTACGTGATAACAAAGGACCGATCAGCACGGTATTCGGGCCAAACGGCTCGTCTCGTCCGGGTGGTGCACAGGTTTTCCCTGGCTTTTCTCCAGTAAACGCAGTAGACGCAAGACGTAATAACATCGGTGCGTACGTTGATTTAGAATTAGACGCAACCGAAAAGTGGTTGATCGGAACGGCACTTCGTTACGAAAATTATTCTGACTTCGGATCAACTACAAACTGGAAAGTATCATCTCGCTACAAAATTACTGATGCTTTTGCAATTCGTGGAGCGGTAAGTACAGGTTTCCGTGCCCCATCATTGCACCAGCAGAATTATAACTCTACTTCTACTCTTTTCGTAGATGGTACTCCATTTGAAGTAGGAACATTCTCTAATGATAGCCGAGTTGCAAAACTATTAGGCATTCCTGACTTGAAGCAGGAAACTTCTACTAACTACTCAATAGGCTTTACAAGTAATATCAACAACAAACTAAAATTGACCGTTGATTATTACAATATATACATTACCGACCGAGTAGTTTTAACAGGTAATTTCCAAGGTGGAACCGCAACTGAGCAAGACCGCGAAATTGGTCGCTTATTAGCTGCTGCCAACGCAAACCGGGCAAACTTCTTCGTGAACGCTATTGATTCTCGTACTCAGGGTGTTGACATTGTAACATCTTATCAGACTACGTTAGGAAAAGGCTCGTTGCGTGCTGACTTAGCCGCAACGTTTGCTCAGACTAAGCTTGAAGGACCAATCAAGACTTCGCCTCAACTTGCTGGAAAGGAAGATACTTACTTTGACGAAACAAGTCGTATTTTCTTAGAAGCAGCAGTGCCAAGACAAAAGGTCAACCTGACGCTTAACTACCGCGTTAATAAATTTAACATTTTCTTCCGTAACGTATATTTCGGAGCGGTTAGCGAAGCAACTAATAACGTAGATAATCAGCAAGAATTTGCAGCGAAAGTTGTTTCTGATTTATCTATTGGTTACGATATTGCTAAAGGAACGAACTTCACGATTGGTACAAACAACTTGTTTGATGTTTATCCTGACTTGGCAATTCCTGCCAACCAGAGTTCAGGTAGGTTCTTATACTCACGTCGTTCGCAGCAATTTGGCACGAATGGTCGCTACCTCTTCGCTCGTTTGAACTTCTCTTTCTAAGTTGAGAATTCAGTTTAAATGTGGTAGTAAAAAGAAACGCCTTTTCCATTTTGGGAAAGGCGTTTCTACATATTTACCAAACCGAAAAAATGTGTTACATGCTTTCTTCGTAGAATTTCAGCATCTTATTTACGTAAGCATCCCGGTGTTCCGATTCTATGACTTTTGCGTGCAGAGCATTATTAATAATCCATAATTCAGACGGAACCGAGCAATTATTATTGAACCGTTCATCCATAGAAGGTGGCGTCCAATCGTCTGCTTTCAAATAAATGAACAACACCTTCCGCAGGTTTTAGCTTCGCTTACTTGAGATACCGAACGGAAGTTGGCTTTCAGAAGTGAATGATTTTTTCAGTAAACTATTGACAAAATCAGGAATGCCATTCATATACTTTGTCTCTTTTCAAGTACAACTTATCCTCGTGAAGCTCAAAGTCGTACACCAGTTCAAAATCCCGCATGGAGTTTATGAGTGCTATTTTCTGATAATCCACCAAATGCTGTATTTTCACTTTCCTTACCGTAATTACGTCATTATCAATGCAATATTGACGCTTCACGCCAGTAAGCAATTGTGTATCGGGCGTAACCCAGCGATTACCGTCGTACAGCACAATATTAGTGTACGTACAATCCGTGACATAATCATTGCTGAGGAACAGTACGTCATCTACATCGGGGTTTTCCTGCAACGCATTTTTGAAAAATACCCGATCTTCAAACTTAAATGAATAGTCGTAATTCTTACCGATTTCGAGCAACAGGATTTTCTCGTTTTCCTTTAGTTCGTAGGCAAAGAATTCAACGTTACGGATTACTTTATCGTAGCTTACCCGGCACCGATACAGTCCCTTTTGCAAGTTTTCCGGCACTTCTATAATTTCGGATAAGTCAATTACATCGTTAATTCCGTAGAAAAACAAACGCGTTGCCCGCATCCGTTTTTCGTGGTAGGGTAACAAGAAGAGTTTCCCATCCAGTAATTTTATTGTTTCAAAGAATTTTCCTTTCATCAATCTACCCAGTCAGCGATAAATAAGTTTGTGTCTCTCGTATCACCGTTATCACGGTTCGAGCTAAATATCAAACGTTTACCGTCCGGAGAAAACATCGGAAAAGCGTTAAAGTAACTATTTTCGGTAATACGCGTCAGACCTGTTCCATCTGTATTTATCATGTACAATTGAAAATCATACCCACGATCAGAATGATGGTTTGAAGAGAAGATAATCCTCTTTCCCGACGGGTGAAAATAAGGTGCCCAGTTTGCTTTACCAAGGTTCGTAATTTTCTTTAAATTAGTGCCGTCAATATCACACGTATAAATTTCCATATTCGTCGGGGCAACTAATCCCTGAGACAGATAATCTTTGTATTCCTTAATTTCTTCTTTGGTTTGTGGTCGGGAAGAACGAAAAACTAACTGCTTGCCGTCAGGCGAGAAAAACGCTCCGCCGTCGTAGCCCAAACCGAACGTTACCTGCTTCACGTTTGAACCGTCAATATCCATCGTGTATAAATCCAAATCGCCATTTCGGGTAGAGGTGAATACGATTTTATCGCCTTTGGGCGAAACTACCGCTTCGGCATCGTAACCTGGTTGATCAGTTAACTTCTTAACAATATTCCCCTTCAAATCAGAAACATAAATATCGAATGAATCGTAGATTGCCCAAAGGTACTTTCCATCAGGTTCGGGAGCGGGCGGACATTCTTCGCCACCTTCGTGCGTACTTCCAAAAAGGATGTGCTTATTATCCGGCATGAAATAACTACAAGTAGTTCTGCCTTTTCCAGTACTGATAAATTGCGGACGTTCGTCAGGGTTTTCTCCGAGCCCTTTCTTCAAGTTCATCATAAAGATTTGATCGCACGAAAGATTCCATTTCGGATTGTTCGATTGGTAAGCAATCATTTTACCGTTCGGGCTGAAATATGCTTCCGCATTATCGCCACCGAAGGTAAGCTGACGCAAGTTCTTGAAGTGTGTTTCGGGTTTATCCTGCGAAAACACAGTAAAAGAAATTACTAAAAGTATAGCGAGTATGCGGTAGGTCATGCGTAGATTGTTAAATTTGAAAAACAAAACTACAATCCAACGCTTTGGTTAGCAAACATGTTTTATCAAACTGAGATTAGACTCCGCCCCCACGCTCGTGGTTTTCATTTAATTACCGCCGAAATCGTTGGACAATTCACTGATATTCAGAAAATTAAATCAGGAATGCTACAAGTTTTCATTCAGCACACTTCGGCATCATTAACAATCAATGAAAACGCCGACCCAACCGTTAGGACAGACTTTGAAAGTCATTTTAACAAATACGTTCCCGAAAATGCCCCGTATTACAAACATGACTACGAAGGCTCCGACGATATGCCCGCTCATATAAAAGCATCGCTTTTGGGAGCGTCCGTATCGATTCCGATTACAAACGGCAGGCTAAATCTCGGAACGTGGCAAGGCATTTACCTCTGTGAACACCGGAATAATGGCGGCAGTAGAAAATTAGTCCTGAATGCCTGGGGCAAATGAGAATTTCGCGGAGCAGAACTAAAAACAAGAAACTTCAAACTGAATACTTATATCCATGCAACAAATTTCCGCCAACTACGTAAACATATTTGACAATAGCATCAGCTACGCAACGATTAAGATTGCGAATGGCAGAATTCAACACGTTGATTTTTTGGGGGACGAAAAACCGGGCGAAACATATTTCACCCCACCGTTTGTAGACGCTCATATTCACATCGAAAGTTCGATGCTGACACCCGCCCAGTTTGCCCGCATGGCGGTGGTTCACGGGACGGTCGGGACGGTTTCTGACCCGCACGAAATAGCAAATGTATTGGGAATTGACGGCGTAAAATACATGATTGAAGACGGGAAACGAGTTCCGTTTAAATTCTGTTTTGGTGCTCCGTCGTGCGTTCCCGCTACTACTTTTGAAACCGCTGGTGCGGAAATTACCGCCGCTGATATCAAGGAATTACTAGCGATGAAAGAAGTGGGATACCTCGCTGAAATGATGAATTTCCCCGGCGTACTTTTCGACGACCCAATTATTATCGAAAAACTAACCATTGCCAAAGAATTCAATAAACCCATTGACGGTCACGCTCCCGGTTTGCGGGGCGACGATGCTAAAAAGTACATTGAAGCCGGAATTTCCACCGATCACGAATGCTTTACCTACGACGAAGCGTTGGAGAAATTGCAACTCGGAATGAAAATCATTATTCGGGAAGGCAGTGCCGCGAAGAACTTCGAGGCGTTGATTCCATTGGCAAAAGAATACGCTGACGAAATGATGTTTTGCTCAGACGATAAACACCCCGATTCGCTCGAAATTGGTCACATAAATGTTTTGGTAAAACGAGCTATTGCGGCAGGAGTTAATATGTTTGACGCGTTACGAATGGCGAGTTTGAATCCTGTTCTTCATTATCGGTTAAACGTCGGACTTTTACGCGAAGGCGAACCCGCTGATTTCGTAATCGTTGATAACTTAACTGATTTCAACGTTTTGCAAACTTATATTGACGGGGAATGCGTTGCCGAAAATGGTGTTTCAAAAACCGAAAGCCTGACGAGTGGCATCGTGAATAATTTCAATTGCAGTCCAATTTCCATTAAGCAAATCGAACTTCTCGAAACTCCTACTTTGCCCGTCATTCAAGTAATCGACGAGCAATTGATTACCAATCGAATCAACTTTTCTTCTTTAGTTAAAAACGGTAAAGTTGTTTCTGATACCGAACGGGATATTCTTAAAATAATAGTCGTGAATCGCTACAACGACGCTCCGCCCGCCATCGCGTTTATCCATAATTTCGGAATAAAAGAAGGGGCGATTGCCTCTTCCGTCGCCCACGATTCACACAATGTCATTGCCGTGGGCGTTTCAGACGAAGACATCGTAGAAGCCGTGAATCTCATTATCGAAAACAAAGGCGGCGTCTCGGCGGTCAGTAGCGAACTACGAGCTATTTTACCACTCCCAATTGCCGGGTTAATGAGCAACGAAGACGGCTACAAAGTGGCGAAAGACTACACCGACATTGATAAATTTGCCAAAGAACAGCTCGGCTGCACACTCTCCGCACCGTTTATGAGCTTATCGTTCATGGGTTTACTGGTCATCCCAAAATTAAAACTATCTGATAAAGGGCTTTTTGACGGGGAGAAGTTTGAGTTTGTTTGATTTATGACTCCCCGTTCAGGCGGGGCCGACCGACGCTCAGTGGATGCCTGACGAAGTCGGCAAACGGGATTCTTGAGGAGAACCAACATATCAACCTCATCCTAAATCCTTTCGCACCAGCGACCCGGCCCCGAAGGGAAGGACTTCCGCTTACTCGTTTTAGCGAAACTATCGCCTTACCGTATTCGTTCTATTTTCTCATTCTCAATTATACATTAAAAAGCATTGCTCTACCCCAATCATATAGAAAGTAAAATTGGCTTCGATAAAATACGCGAAGCCTTATCAGAAGCTTGTAACAGCTCACTCGGACGTTCATTTGTGGACAAAATGCGGTTTTCAGATCGTTACGATAACGTGAAGAAAATGGTGGAACAGACCAACGAGTTCCGCATGATTCTGATGCTCGAAAGCGGTTTCCCAAATCAAAATTACCTTGACGTAAGTCAGGCTCTCAAAAGAGCTTCCATTGAAGGAGCATTTCTCGACACCGAACAGTTTTTCGACATTAAATTATCGCTGACCACTATTCAGCAAATCATTCATTTCTTCAAAAACAAAGAAACAACTCTCTACACGCAGCTTCGGCAGTTGTTAGAAATGGCAATTCCGTACGACGGTTCGTGGAGTGCGTTGATTAATCAAATTGACCGCGTGATTGACGAACGCGGACAGGTGCGAGACAATGCGTCGCCCGAATTACTAAAACTTCGCAAGCAAATTACTTCGGAGCAAAACGCCGTTCGCCGAACTTTAGAACGCATTTACCGAACAGCAAAAAACAGCGGTTGGATTGGCGAAAGTATGACGCTCACCGTGCGGGACGGTCGGTTAGTAATTCCGCTTTTAGCTGAACATAAACGCAAGCTGAAAGGCTTTGTTCACGATGAATCTTCAACGGGACAAATGGCGTTTGTTGAACCCGCCGAAGTATTGGAAGCCAATAACGAGATCCGGGATTTAGAAATCAGAGAACGGCGGGAAGTCATTAAAATTCTCGAAAATCTGACCAACATCCTCCGCCCGAGATTAGATGAATTAAAACCCGCTTATCAATTTTTGGGGTTGATGGATTTTATCCGTGCCAAGGCAAAATTTGCGATGGAAATTGATGCCGTTTCACCGTTGTTAGTTGAAGGACGAGTGGTAGAATGGTCACGGGCGTATCATCCGTTGCTGTACCTTTCGCACAAGAAAGTTGGAAAATCAATCGTTCCGTTAACTATCAAACTTGATCCCGAAGACCGTATTTTAATCGTATCGGGACCCAACGCCGGAGGAAAATCTGTCTTGTTGAAAACGCTCGGTTTGCTGCAATACATGTTGCAATGCGGACTTTTAGTCCCCATGATGCCCGATTCTAAGGTCGGTATTTTTAAGAATATATTTATCGACATTGGTGACGAACAAAGCATTGAAAACGATTTGAGTACGTACAGTTCTCACCTGACAAACATGAAGCACTTTTTGCTTTACGCCAATAAGCAAACGTTGTTTTTAATTGACGAATTCGGATCGGGAACGGAGCCGAATTTGGGCGGTTCGATTGCTGAATCTATTCTCGAAGACCTGGTAAAGTCAAAAGCATTGGGCGTTATTAACACGCACTATACCAACCTCAAAATCTTCGCTAATAAAAACGACGGATTACTAAACGGAGCAATGAAATTTGACGCCGAAAAGCTCGCTCCGCTTTACGAATTAGAAATCGGAAAACCCGGTAGTTCGTTTGCGTTAGAAGTAGCGGAGAAAATTGGTTTACCCAAAGAAGTAATTGACCGTGCCGAAGACAAAGTAGGAACGCAACAAGTCGATTTTGAGAAACTTATAAAAGAACTCGAAATTGAGAAAAAGGTATTCTCGGATCGTAATCGTGACCTTTTCACCCGAAATAAAAAATTGGAAGAGCAGATTGATCAATACAACCGCCTGAAGGCATTTATTGATATTGAACAGAAGAAAATCATTCTTGAAGCGAAAGATCAGGCGAAGTCTTTGGTCAAAAATGCAAATAAGGAAATTGAGAACACAATTCGTAAAATAAAAGAAAGCAAAGCCGAGAAAGTAGAAACGCTTGCCGCCCGCGAAACGCTTAAAAAGTTCGAGCAGAAGGAATTGACCGTGATGCCTTCTGACAAGCCAAAACCCATAAAGAAAACCGCCGACGAATGGCAAAAATCCGAAGGCGAAATTAAGGTCGGTTCTTACGTACAAATCAAAGGACAAACCGCCATTGGAGAAGTATTAAGCGTTAAAAATAAAGACGTAGAAGTAGCAATCGGGCAGTTAAAAACCAAGGTGAAACTTAACCGTTTGGAAAAGGTCACCAAAGCCGTTTACAAAGAAGCTACCAAGCAGCCGATTGCCAAGAAAGCGGGCGGAATGGATATGTCTGAGAAGATGTCGAATTTCAGTTTTAACCTTGACGTGCGAGGCAAACGCAGCAACGAAGCCCTCACGGAAGTGGATAACCTCATGGACGATGCTTTGTTACTCGGTTACAATTCCCTCCGCATTGTGCACGGAAAAGGCGACGGTATTCTCCGCACAATCATCCGCAATCACCTGAAAAACTACAAACAAGTAGCCTCCGTCACCGACGAACACGCCGACCGTGGCGGACAAGGAGTTACGCTGGTGGAAATGAAGTGAGAAATTATTTCAATAATGATTAGATTTGTTTAAAATACACGCGTGACACAAATCACATTACAGCCACAAAATCAAAACGACCTATCGTTAAATTATCTTTGACGAAACGTCTGAATGCAACAATCATTTCTGTAGAAAAAGAAAAGAGTATTAGTCGTGAAGAGAAGCTCAAGCTCCACCTACAGACGAGTGGACTGGAGATTAGAAATTAGCTTACTAAATAAATGCTTACAATGCGTTTACGTTGAAATTGATTCTAAAGAATTCTGATCAGAAAATAGGAAGTATCAAGGATTTAGAAAAAGATTTAAATCTGCCATTTGTCAATATACCGTGGGATATTAAGTTCTTTGAGATTGACGGAAAGAAAATGGATTTGAACAACATCGAACACGGAACTGTTCGTAAAGATTTTGACGAACTCTACATTCACTTTGTAATGATTTGTGCCGCAAAATCTTGCCCACCATTACGTAGCGAAGCTTACGTGCCAGAGCGTTTGGAAGAGCGACTAACCGATTAAACTAAAACCTTTTTGAATAATAGTAAGGTGAATAAAATTGAGGGAAATAAAACGAAGGTAGCTTCATTATTTGATTGGTACGGGAAAGATTTCAAGAAAGGTAACAACACCGTACCCAAGTTCATTAACAAGTATTCAAATACGCAAATGAACGAAAACGCCGAGATAACTTATATGGACTACGATTGGTCACTAAATGGTGATTGAGAATAGTTTACTAGGAAACAGAAATTAATAATAGCTTTGAATCTAATTCAAAAACAGCCCGCCGATTATTCGGCGGGCTGTTTTTATGTTTATATCAGTAGAGAACGAAAGTTGGTTTATTTCACAATAAAGCTTACTTTTTTCTCTCGTAATAAGTGATAATACTTGCTTTTGCGAGTGTGTTATTCCAAAGGTAATAACCCACAATTGCGGGGTTAGTATTTTGGTCCAACCCTAATACACTAACCTTTAGAGCGTACACGGTAATTACGTATTGGTGCAACCCGTGGTTTTCGGGAGGGCAAGGACCACCGTAACCCGGAGCTCCGTAATTAGTCAGGCTTTGTATTGCTTTCTCAACCATTAGTCCCGATTCAATATTTCCCGCATTTTCGGCCAAAATATTTACATCCGCAGGAATGTCAAAAACAACCCAATGCCACCATCCGCTTCCGGTTGGAGCATCTTTATCGTACATGGTTACCGCAAAGCTTTTTGTTCCTTCGGGTGCGTTTGTCCAGGATAACTGAGGAGATTGATTTTTTCCGGTGCATCCAAAACCATTAAACTCCTCTAATATTGTTGAGTTTCCTCCTAATGTTTTGCTGTTCAATGTGAAAGGATTTTGGCCGTATGAAGCAATGCTGAACAATATCAAGGCGGTTGAAATGAAAATTGATTTTTGCATAATTTATCTTTGTTGATTTATAATGCAAAGGTGACATCATTTTGATCGCATGCGGTAGCTTGTTATGTTCAAAATGTATTTATAAATGTTCAATTTGGTATTTCTTGGGAGTTACACCAAACCTTTTCTTAAAGGCCTGAATGAAATTAGAAAAACTCTCGTATCCTGCATCTTCATAGGCCTCAATTGGGCGTTTTTGTTTAGTCCTGATTAGGAGAGCAGTGTGTTCTAAACGTTCGTCGTTAAACCACCTAATAGGTGTTTTATGGTAATGTTTGAAAAACTCTCTCTTGAAGGTAGAAATGCTCATATTACTCAAAAAAGCAAGTTCATGTAAGCTCAGCTTATTGTGCCTATTATTCTCTACAATGTTAATTAATCTGGTTATTGAATCATCTACTTGATATATCATTCTGTTCAAAAACGATGCTCCGTATTGATGGGTTAAATACAGCATAATTTCCTCAAACTTCGCTTTCAAAATCTTTTCCTGAATCAAAATTGGCATCAACAGAATTTCTTCGAGGCTTTCAACAAAGCTGTGAATGAATTCGTCGTAATCAAAAATATAGTAGGATTTTTGCTCTCTGTTCAATTCAGAAACCAACCTGTTTCTTTCTAAGAAATCAATTACTAATTCATTAGGAAAAAACAGTAAAATGCTTTTATACAACTTATCCGAATCCGATACTTTTTCAGTCATTAAACAGTTTCCAGATTTAATTACCACAAATTTCTGGTTATCAATCAAGACCGTATCATCGTCCCCGATAACTTCTTTTGTTCCGATCCTCAGAAAGCTGATGGTATTTTTAGATAAGTTTATTTTACTTCGTTGATTGTCGTGCTTGTTTTCGTAAGTAAAAACCTGAATGCTGTTCGAAGGGCTAATTTTTAAATCTTCAGGTAAAACGGTTATTTCCATCTTTTTTGATTTTAAAGCCGACCGATGGATATGTATATGAACGGGGGGCTATAGCGTACGAAAACTTTTAGAATTCCTGACAGTTAAACCGCCGAGTCCTGTTTGTTGTTTTTAATGAGTAAAGAAAACAAATTATCTGATACTATTTATAAAACGAAGGTTGATTCTGATCAACCGCAATGATGCTGGCACAATGTAGATACATAAAAATACCGCAATAGAATTATCCCAATTCTATTGCGGTAAAAAATATTGGTAAAGTAGTTTTTTATGATCAAAAAACTACTTTAAACCCAAAACCTGAATCTTGTACAGTCTTGCTCATTACTTTCAGATTGTTCTCGTGCAGATCAACTAATTGTAAATTATTTAACATCCGAACTTCCCTCGGAACCTCCCTGAACTGATTTTTATTTAGGTAAAGCGATTCAAGATTAGTTAGTTGGCTAAAGCTTCTTGGAAGCCTGCGTAAATCATCGTTCTCTAAGTGCATAACCCTCAGCCTCGGCAAAGATATCAGTACGGGAATGCTCTTATTTAGCACAAACCTTTTTTCATCGTTTAAGAATATTTCTTCCAAGTTAGTAAGGTTTCTGAAAGACCTTGGAAGTGATTTAAATTCATTACCACTGAGATCAAGTGTTTTCAAATTTCTCAAAAAGCTTATCTCTTCCGGAATTTCTTTCAGGTGATCATTTTTTAGACTTAGGTATTCCAAATTGGTCAAATTTCGGAAAGATTGTGGGAGTGTTACAAAATCATTACCACTCAAATCAAGTATTCTCAAACTCTTCAAAAAACCTATTTCTTCGGGAATCTCACTAAGGTGATCATTTTTCAAACTTAAATATTCCAGCTTCGTGAATTTTGCCCATGTTTCTCCGGGAATATTAATATTCTGATTGCTTAAATCTAAACGATATACTTTATCGGGGTTTTTCAAAGCCTCTTCAATTGAATTGTATTCGTTCTCAATTTGGCGTGAAGCAACTTCGGTTTGTCCCGCAACTGAATTGCAAATAATTGACAAGAGCAGGAGGCTTATTATTGACTTGAATGACATAGAATTATTTTTATAGATGAATTGCATTACTAGCAATAAGGTTGTTTGAATCCACCTTTCCTACGCCTATCTTTCTTTTTAATACAATTCTAATTTAGTAACTACACAGGTTGTAGTTTATTGATTTGGTTTAGACATGGGAGTAATTCTACTCCCCTTTTAAGTAGAGTATCCATTACGGACCTGATAACGCAAAAAGCATTTTGACCAGATTTGAATTGCCC
>JBLHXN010000068.1:0-17865 GCA_047630355.1 Spirosomataceae bacterium
GTCAGTAAGTCTTCGCCGGTTTTTATGTTAAAATCCATGAGTTTATTCGTTTTTGGTAATGAAATTTTTAGTCGTCGCCGAGCGGAAGTTCTTCCATGTACTTAATGTATTTCTTGTCTGCCTTGAATACAAAGTAGCCGAGCAAGACAAAAAACACGACAAAAACGGAGAGCGAAATAATCGGATAAATCGAAATTCCCTCGATGCTTGATAGATAATTTTTGAACATGGTTTTAGTTGTTAATGGTTTTTCAAAAACCGATGGGCAAGGCTAAAAAGTTGAGTAGGCCCGCCGGCTTAATTAATCTCTTATTTCATTCGGCTTTCGTCAGAAATCCGAACAGTATTTTCGTTCTTGATGTCTGTTCCCATCCGTTGCAGGTAAGCAATCATCGCAATGATTTCCTTATCTTTATCTGCATTGATTTTTGAATCTTTGAGATTCTTAGCGATTCCTTCCGCCTGACGTTCCATGTCAGCTACGGCTTCGTTTTCAAAGCCTTCGGGGTAAGGAACGCCCACAATCCGCTGTGCCCTTATTTTTGCGGCCATGTCTTCTTTGCTGTAGTCATCATCAAATAACCACGTATACGGCGGCATGATAGAACCTGGCGACATACTCTCCGGCTCTAACATATGATTATAGTGCCAGCTGTCGGGATATTTCTGCCCGATGCGGTGCAAGTCAGGGCCAGTTCTTTTTGAACCCCACTGGAACGGATGGTCATATACGAACTCTCCGGCTTTTGAATATTCTCCGTAACGCTCGGTTTCTGACCGGAACGGGCGAATCATTTGCGAGTGGCAAGTGTAACAGCCTTCCCGGATATAAATATCACGACCTTCTAATTCTAACGGTGTGTAAGGTTTCACGGAAGCGATGGTCGGTACGTTGGAGTCAATAATGGCTGTTGGCACAAACTCAACTACTCCGCCAATCAATACGGCAACAAATGCTAAGGCGGTGAATAAAACGGGCTTGCGTTCGAGAACTGAGTGCCAATGCCCTCCCACAACTTTCACATTCTTTGCCAAAGCGGGGGCTTCGTCGTATTCAACGGCAACGAACGTTCCTTGCTTAGCGGTTTTGATCAGGTTATAAACCATCATCAATGTTCCAGTTAAATACAAAACCCCACCGAAAGCACGCAAAACGTACATTGGCACAATTTGCGTTACAGTTTCTAAGAAGTTAGGATACGCCAAGAAACCATCTTGCGTAAACTCTTTCCACATCAAGCTTTGGGCGAAACCCGCCCAGTATAATGGTAAGGCGTAAAACAAAATTCCTAACGTGCCGACCCAAAAATGGTTATTGGCAAGTTTCACGGAATACAGTTCAGTTTTCCACATTCGGGGAACCAGCCAGTACAACATTCCAAAAATCATGAAGCCGTTCCAACCCAAACCTCCAATGTGCACGTGGGCGATAATCCAATCAGTATAATGGGCAATTGCACTCACGTTTTTAAGTGAAAGCATCGGACCCTCAAAAGTTGCCATACCGTAACAAGTTACTGCCACCACGAAGAATTTCAGAACCGGATTATCCCGAACTCTATCCCACGCACCCCGAAGGGTAAGCAAACCGTTCAGCATTCCACCCCAAGACGGAGCAAGAAGCATAATTGAAAACACCACGCCGAGGCTTTGTGCCCAATCGGGCAAAGCTGTGTAAAGTAAGTGGTGAGGTCCCGCCCAGATATAAATAAATATCAACGACCAGAAGTGGATAATCGAAAGTTTATAAGAAAAAACCGGACGGTTCGCCGCTTTTGGTAAGAAGTAGTACATCAAACCTAAATACGAAGTAGTCAGGAAGAACGCAACGGCATTGTGCCCGTACCACCATTGCACCAACGCATCCTGAACTCCAGCGTACCAAGAGTAACTTTTGAAAGCAGTAACGGGCATTGCTGCCGCATTCACTACGTGCAGTAAAGCAACCGTTACCGCCGTAGCGATGTAGAACCAGATTGCCACGTACATATGGCGTTCCCGACGCTTTATGATTGTACCAATTAGATTAATCGTAAAAATTACCCAAATCACCGCGATGGCTATGTCAATAGTCCATTCTAATTCAGCGTATTCTTTACCTTGGGTATAACCCAAAGGAAGCGTAATGGCAGCGGCTACAATAATCAGCTGCCAACCCCAAAAGTGAATCCAAGTTAAAACTTTGCTGAAGAGTGCTGTTTTGAGTAAACGAGGAGCTGAATAATAAATACCCGCAAACATACCATTTCCTACGAATGCAAATATAATGGCGTTTGTGTGTAACGGCCGCACCCGACCAAAGGTAGTATAAGGCAACGAAAGTGAAGCAGCTGGCCAAAAAAGCTGAACTGCGGCGTAAATTCCGGCGAGCATCCCAACGACACCAAAAACCACCGTGGCTATCATAAACTCTTTTACTACCTTATTATCGTAGTAGAATCTTTCAACCGCCGCCCCACCATTTATGGTATCGATGTCTGGTTTATAGAAAGGTCTGGTTAATTGCATAGTACTTTAATTATTACTGTTTAATACTGTAACAAAAGTACTTTTGGACGAAATGGGGAAAAATGACGGTCGTCGGTTGATTTTATGACGAATGTCAGTAAAATAACAAGTGCAGAGACATCGTAGAGGACGTGTAGGAGCGTAAGATTTTACGCCCCTACACGTCCGTATTTTCTATTTCACCATCTATCAACATACGTACAGCCGGAGAAACCGTATCTTCAAATTGTCCGTCTTGCGTTGCCCAAAAGAAAGCGACCAAAAAACCTCCGGCAACGAGCAAAGCTAAAATGACCAAGAATATGATTACGCCCATATTAATATTAGATTTTTAATTTATGAACCTTGTTAGTTAGAAAACCCATTTGGTAGGCGTAGAGGTACGTTAAACCAACCGCAAAAAGCACCACCGATATGGTACTCAACGGCATAAATATCGCCGCGAAAACGGGAGATAAATTACCCGTTGCCGCCCACGAAATACAGATTGCGTTATACACCAACGAAAGTACCAAACTCGCTTTTACGGTTCTTAACGAAATCTGACTAAAACGGAGGAAGTCAGGCAACCGATGAAATTGCTTCGCTTCCAGAATAGCATCACAAGCGGGAGTGAACGAGTGAGCATCGTCGCTTAATGCTATGCCAATTTGACTTTGCCGCAACGCTCCCGCATCGTTCAGTCCGTCGCCAATCATCAAGATATTTCTGCCTTCGTTTTTAGAGCTTTTGATAAACTGCAATTTATCGCCGGGCTTTTGTTGGAAATGCAGGTTGCTTTCTCCGAAATAAGGTTGCAGCAGAGTTTTTGCTCCGGCGTTATCTCCCGACAACAGAATCAACTCGAAGCGTTTTTTCAAATCACCGAGCACTTCCCGCCAGTTTTTACGGTAACGCGAACTGATAACAAACTTACCGTAATATTTCCCGTCTAATTGCACGTGAACATTCGCATTTTCTTCGTTGCTATTTTCCAAAACCACTACAAATTCCGCACTGCCGAGTTTGATTTCTTTACCGTCGATTTTTGCAATTAAACCGTTGCCTTTTATTTCCTCAAAACCTGAAATAGTAAATGCCTCCTCCCGCTGAAAATTAACCAAATGACTAGCGACCATCCGGCTCAGCGGGTGATTGGAATTTTTTAGAACGGCGACAATTTGTTGTTTTTGCAACGTTGAAAGCTCTTCGCCTTCGTACAAAACTTTCGTTTGCGAATTCTTGGTGAGCGTTCCGGTTTTGTCAAAAACCACGGTATCTATTTCGTTCATCAGCTGAATTACACCCTGATTTTTTACGTAAAGTTTATTTCTTCCAAAAATCGCCATGACAGTATTCATCGTGAATGGCATGGAGAGCGTCAACGCACACGGACAAGCCACCATGAGTATTGCCGTCATGCTAATCCAGGTTTTATCGGGGTTTACAAACCACCAAAAAATACCCGTACCGATGGCAATTGTGAGCGTGATAAACGTAAAATATTTACTAAAAAGGTTCGCTAATTCGGTGGTAGGCGTATATTTATCTTTCTCGAAAGGTTGATCGTTCCAAAGTTGGGTGAGGTAACTTTGCGAAACGGGCTTTTTCACAAGCAATTCTATTTGTTTCCCAATTTGCCTTCCTCCGGCGTAAATTAGTTCACCCGTTTTCACGGCTTCCGTAGCAGATTCTCCGGTAACGAAACTGTAATCAATGTTCGCTTCGCCCTTAATCAAAATCGCATCTGCGGGAATAATTTCTTCGTTTCGGACAACCATTTTATCTCCGATAACTAATTCGCTGACGTTTTTATAGGTCGCTTTTTCTTCGGAAACTACTTCTACCGCCAACGGAAAATACGATTTATAATCCCGGTTAAACGAGAGGAAATTGAACGTGACATTTTGCACCCATTTACCAAGCAATAAAAAGAAAACTAACCCCGCCAGACTATCCCAATAACCCGCCGATTGGTTCACAAATGTTTCGTAAAAACTACGTCCGAATAATGCTATTACTCCCAAAGCAATCGGAATATCGACGCTCATTACGTTGGTTTGTTTTCCGAAGAACTCTTTCAACGATCGCCACGCCCCAACTAAATAACTGCTTGCTCCGTAGAAAAATACCGGAAGCGAAAGCCCGAAGTTGAGGTACAGAAAAAACCGCTGGTACTGAACGTCCACTAAGTCATTCAAATCCATGTTAAAGTATTCGGGAAAGCTTAATAGCATAATATTCCCAAAACAAAAACCCACCACGCCAATTTTGAAAATTAACGAGTTCTCTTTTTTATTTGATTTTTCGGTCCTTTCGCTGCTTTGTAAGTTTATGGAAGGTTCGTAGCCCAGCGTTATCAAAAGCTCCACAATTTCTTTCAGCGTTACAACGGTAGGGTTATAAGAAACTGCTAGTTCTTTTTTAATAAAATTAAGTCGTGAGCTGTAAACTCCCGCTTTTATTTTCTGGAAATTCTCCAATAACCAAACGCACGAACTGCAATGGACCGCCGGAATGAAAAACGTAATTTTATTCAGTTTCTCACTCTCAAATTGTAATAATTGTTTTTGGATTTTGGGTTCGCTAAGGTAATTGTATTTATGTTCGAAATGCGTCGCCTTTAGGCTGATCCCCGCGTTTTCGTTCAGGTCGTAATACGTACACAAACCGTTATTTTGCAAGATTTGATAGACCGTTTGGCAACCGTTGCAACAGAAAAAATGCTCCTCAAAGTTAAAGGGATTTTCGTTACAATCATCTCCGCAGTGGTGGCATTTGATTTTTGCTTTGGTGGTACTTGGTTGCGGTGCTACCATGAGTTGTTATTCAAATTCTCTAAAAATCTCGCTGCCCACTTTATTCTGCTGCCGGAGTGTCCATTGACTCGTGAAAGCTGTTTCAACGTTTGAATTTGCCAGTTTACGAGCTATGCCGACCTGCAACCCCATATTTTTCCAGAACAGGTTCATTACTTCCCGAACTGTAAGTTCGTCGTGGATAGTGAAGTCATGCAGCTTCCGGCAGGAAGAAAGTTTATCTAATCGCGTTAAAGGGTAGTACATACTTGCCTCTTTCCCGTCATAAAAAATCTCCAATTTTAAAAATGGAAATAATTTCTGAAAATCAGCGACCAGAGCTTTTACGTTCATAGGTCCCTTCACCATTAGCTGTGTATCCCTTACTGTCTTCATGCAAGTTTTTTTACACTACAAATGTATCAGTCTTATTAATGGCAAATTATGACTACTATCACGAGGTAGTCTAACATAAATTACATTAATGGTGGTGGAGGTAGTGTATAAACATGATTTTGGTCATATATTAGTAAAAGTAAACGCCGTAATTTTCGATGAATAATAACAAGTCAGAAATTTTAGAAAATCAGAAATTGGCAAACACCGATCGTACGAACAAATTTGAGGCACTATTTGAGTATGCAACCGAAGGGATGCTCATTACTGACGATAAAGGCACCATAAACAGAATAAACCCGAGCGGGGCAAAGCTCTTTGGCTATGGGGGAAACGAACTCACCGGACAATTAATTGAATTATTGATTCCGAACCGACTAAAGTCACGACACGTTCATCACCGCACCGGATATATGGTGAACCCGCACGCCCGCTCGATGGGGAAAGAACTTGATTTATTTGGCTTGAAAAAGGATGGTTCCGAATTCCCGATAGAACTTAGCCTTAGTCCTTTCAAAAGCAGTAAAGGAGCGTTTGTTGTGGCTTTCATCATTGATATTTCCGAGCGTAAAGCGATGGAGTTGAAAGAGAAAAACTACCGAAAATCACTCGAAAAAGAAGTAGAAGACCGGACACTCATTCTGAAAGAAGCCATCAAAAAACTGGAGAAAACCAAAGCCGAACTTGACCAAGCATTGACCCGTGAAAAAGAACTGAACGTGATGAAATCCCGCTTCGTATCCATCGCTTCGCACGAGTTTAGAACGCCGCTTTCTACCATATTATCTTCTTTGAACTTACTCAATAAATATGACAAATTAGGCAACGTAGAAAAACGTGAGAAACACGCAATCCGCATCAAAAGCTCTATTAAATTATTGACCGATGTCCTAGACGATATTTTGTCCGTGAATAAAATAGAAGAAGGCAAGGTAATGGTAAGTTGCAGCGACTTTTCCGCCGCTGAGTTCTTTCGGGAATCGATTTCCGAAGTAAACGGTATCTTGAAAGAAGGGCAACATATCACTGTTGAAACCCCACTGCATACTTCGGTGACCATTTGTCAAGACAGGAAACTCTTGCGTCATATGTTGATGAATTTACTAACAAACGCCGCCAAATTCTCCGAAGAGAAAAAAGAAATTCTGGTCAGAATAACACTGAACGAACATACCATCACATTCGCAGTCAAAGACAGCGGAATTGGTATTCCCGAACGAAATAAAAAAGACCTGTTCAACCGATTTTTCAGAGCAGATAACGTCGAACAAATTCAAGGTACGGGCTTAGGGTTGAGCATCGTAGCTCAATATACGGCATTGCTCAAAGGCACGGTATCTTTTGAAAGTGAAGAGGGAAAAGGCAGTGAATTCATCATTACCGTTCCCCGAAATTTAAATTGAGAAACAGATGAAAAGACTACTCTTAATAGAAGACCACCTCGAAATTCGAGAAAATACTTCCGAAATTCTTGAGTTGGACGGCTACGAAGTTCTTACCGCCGAAAACGGTAAAATTGGCGTTGATAAAGCCATCAAAGAAGTGCCCGATTTAATTATTTGCGATATTATGATGCCCGTGCTTGATGGCTACGGCGTGTTACATTTGCTTTCCCGTAACCCGAAAACTAACGAAATACCGTTTATTTTTTTGACCGCAAAAGCCGACCGTTCCAATTTACGAAAAGGCATGGAAATGGGAGCTGATGACTATATCACCAAACCGTTTGAAGACGTAGAATTACTCAACGCTGTTCAAAGTCGATTGCGGAAAAGCGAACTCGCCAAGAACAAGTACGCCAATAATATTTCTGGTTTAGACAATTTGGTAAAAGATGCCGGAGGCGAAGAAGAGCTCCGCAAACTAACTGAAAAGCGGGAACGCAGAAATTATAAAAAGAAGAGCGAGATTTTTCGGGAAGGAGACTTCCCGTTTCATCTTTATTATATAGAAAAGGGCCGGATAAAAACTTACAAAACCAACGATGACGGCAAAGAACTCATCATCAGTCTTTATGGTGAGGGTCAGTTTTTTGGTTTCAATAGTTTGTTGGTAGAAGAAACTTACGCAGAATCTGCCGCCGCTCTCGAAGATTGCGAATTATCGCTCATTCCGAAGTCGGAGTTCTTTACGTTGTTGTACCAAAACCACCAAGTTTCTAAAATTTTCATTCAACTTCTCACTGATAACATCAAAGAGAACGAAGAACAGCTCATTCGATTGGCTTACAACTCCGTACGAAAAAGAATAGCAGAGGCTCTTGTCAAGTTTTTTGAACAAGCCAACGTCAAAATGAGCGAAGGTATGAAAATTAGCCGAGAAGACTTGTCAAACGTAGCCGGAACATCTTTAGAAACCGCAATCCGTACACTTTCGGATTTCAAAGAAGAAGGATTGGTAGAAACTTCAGGGGGGGAAATCAAAATAAGCGACTTCGCTAAACTCCAAAATTTAAGAAATTAATCGTAAGATTGGCTTGAGCTAGAACTGTCAAATGACATGTTAACAAGTCATAAATAATAATTCTGTCCCTTTTCGGTAACAAAGAAGCACTTTGGCCGT
The DNA here is from genome assembly GCA_047630355.1 of Spirosomataceae bacterium. Classification (GTDB taxonomy): domain Bacteria; phylum Bacteroidota; class Bacteroidia; order Cytophagales; family Spirosomataceae; genus JANQUM01. The sequence continues at coordinate 8,244 of JBLHXN010000068.1, forward strand.
CTAAAAGACAGAACAAACTTAAAACACAATAACAGATGAGACTTAAATAAATTTTAGGGTTAGTATTATTCACCTTTCTAAGTGTAGGCATTTCTCAGGCACAGGGCGTAGATATCGCCAGCTTATTTGATAAAGCGGTGAACTTGCAAGGTAAAGGAGATAATAAAGCGTTTGGTTACGCCCTCTCAATGGCAACTAATGCTTTAGAAACAGAAGGTAAGACGAGTAAAACAGATTTTGCTTTTAAGATGCTTGGTCAGGTTGGCGTTTTGAAAAAAATGCTTCCGATGGCAAGTAAAGGAATGGTAAAACAAGAACCTTTACAGAAAGTTGTCAGCACGATAAAAGTATTAATTGGAGCCAACAAAATCAACAGTATGCTTGGTGGTAGTGGTAGCCTGATTGGCAAAGCAGCTGGTCTGAGAAGTAACTTAGGATTAATAAAAATGGGAATGTCAGCACTTGGTGGTGGCTGTCAGCAAGATAAACTTAGTTCGCTAATTGGCTCAGCAATGAGTAGTGTCGATTTATTAGAAAAAGGTGGTTTTGCGGCAAAAAAAGCCGAACCCACTCTAAAAACGCAACTCAGCGGAATCATGGATTTAGCTAAAGGATTGTTGTAAAAATCAAAGTATATAAAAAGTCAGCCCGTTACGATAATTCGTAACGGGCTGACTTTTTATAGTACCAACTTTCATTCAAATTGAATTCATCGGAATCTTGTTATTATAGTCCCAAAACGCTGATACATTCACAGTCTTCCATTGCCCGTCAACTTTTTCCATTAGTCTGATCTCCTTGCTTTGCAGATAGTACGATTGGTTCCTATCGCTGTTGAATTGATCCCAGGTAACGTGAGCAGCGTTATTTCCGTAAAACTTGAAATTCATATTTTTTCGCACAACAACCGGGTGGCTACTTGTACCTTCGGGCTCAGGCTCAGCTGGGTTTTCCTTAATGAATTTACCTAGATTCTTATTAATATCGTCCCATCCAACAGAGGCGTCAAATGTGCCGTCGGCATTACTCCAAACTTGATTAGCATATTCAGCGTGAACGAATTTATCTTGCCAGCAATCGTAATCTCGTCGGAAGAAACAGTCTGTTTCGGCTTCGATAACGGATAATATTAATTGCTTTTCACTTAATACTTCTTTAAAGTGTACATCCTTGTTGGGGTAACTAGAAGAACTACAAGCAGCAAAGAATATAGCTACAAGACACAGAACGGATTTAGTTATTATTTTCATTGTGATAGCTGTTTAAGATTAACAAAGTCTGAGGCTGCGTGGTAGTAGCTATCTTCAAGAATAAATGTTGTACTAAATATAAGCATATAATATAACTATATCAATATAAAATTTAATAATTTATATTTTTCTTAAGTTTTGTCATCGTCGTAATTTCGTCTAAACTATATATTTGTGAAATTCAGCAACTTTAAGATACACCTACCTAATCTCACTTCTCAAATTTTCATTTGTACATGACGCAATCAGACCAACGGTCTTATTTTTTTAAAATTGACACAACTATCAAGCGTATTCGTAGTTTTATGCAAAAGGGGTTGCACGACGCCGGAATTGATTTGACCGTAGATCAGTGGGTAGTTATTGACCACATAAAGCCAATGCCCGGAATAAGTCAGAATGATTTGGCAACTTCTACTGCGAAGGATGCTCCCACAATTACCCGAATATTAGACTTACTGGCACAAAAAGCACTGGTTGAACGAAAAACAAGTGAATGTGATCGTCGGAAATTCAACATTTACTTAACCAAAAAAGGCGAAGATTTATACGAAGAAGCATTCAAAATAATTGGCGAGGCCCGGCAAAAATCCTGGGAGAACCTGACCGACAACGATTACGACGAACTCGTGCGAATCATGGACACTATTTACGAAAACATTACTTAATGAAATACTTTATCATTACCGGGGCTTCCAAAGGAATTGGAGCCGGAATAGCCAAAGAACTATTAAAACAAGGAAACACCGTCATCGGAATTTCCCGGAGTAAAAATCCAGAATTGACAAATTTGATTCAACATTCGGTTGATTTAGCAAATACCGAAACGTTAGAAACTACATTTTCAGAGATTTTACAAACCATAGATTTAGGAAAAGCAACGGGCATTTTTCTCATAAATAATGCAGGGCTTTTAGCTCCCATGAAGCCAATCCAAAAAGCTTCGGGAAGCGAAATAGCGAAGCATATTAACGTGAACGTCATTGCCCCAATGATTCTTTCATCCGTTTTTATTCGTGAATTGGCGGAGTTGAATATCCGTAAACGCATTTTGAATATTTCATCGGGAGCGGGAAAAAACCCGTACTTCGGTTGGTCGGCGTATTGCACCTCAAAAGCGGGAATTGATATGTTTAGCCGCACCGTTTCTGTGGAACAACAAGAAACGAAAAATCCCGTTGAAGTGATTTCTTTCGCTCCCGGAGTGGTTGATACCGAAATGCAATCCGAGATTCGGGCAACCGACGAGGAAGACTTTATCAACCTTCCCCGCTTCAAAGAAATGCACGAAGCCGGAGTTTTACAAGACAGCGATACCGTAGGAAAATTCATCGCCGATTACCTCCAATCCGATCGCTTCGAAGACGGCGGCGTGGTGGATATTCGGGATTTTGATGAGTGAAATGATTTGAATTTAAGGTTTGACAAACTTCTGTGCGAATATCTCCGACCGCTCCGACGGCCGGAGATATTCGCACGGGCGACTCGTTGTTTCCTGACCGCAGAAAATGCCATCCTTTTTTATTGAGATATTACCGTCTCCTTCAAATACTTCCTCGTCCACGCAATTGCTCCGAAAATGGCAATAATACAGAAAATGGCGTAGAGCAATGCGTAAACTTTTACGTCTTTGATATAATACAAATACGTCGCGATTAAATCAACGCCCAGCCAGATCCACCACGCTTCTACTTTCTTGCGAATCAGCATAAATGTCGCCACGATGCTCATCGTGAGAATAAACGAATCAATGTACGGAAAAGCACTTGGTAAGTTAAAAACCAACGGAGCGATTTCGTGCAGGTTCTTCGCAAATGTTCCCAAAACGAACGTTCCGGCTACGCCAATAATCGCTACAATGCCAATTTGAGGAATTGACAGCTTACTTATCCTCAATTCGTTATTTGCGTTCGCCTCCAGCTGCTTCGGGAATTTCCATTGCCAAAAACCAATGATATTTGTCACGAAAAAGAACACTTGCAGAAGCATATCAGGATAAAGCTGAATCTGATAAAACATCACGAATGCAAGTACAACGTTCAGCAACCCGATTATCCAACTCCAAACGTTTTCTTTTGCCGAGAGCCAAACGGCAATGCCGCCCGTGAGCGTCGCCCAAAATTCAAGGTGGCTCATATCGTAGCCAAAAACGGTTATGAATGTATTTGTAATATCGAAGAATGGAGGCATGGGATAATCGTTATTTTGAAATAGCTTTTAATTTTTTACAACTAGTAAAGTCTTTGTTGTCAGTTCGAGCTTGTCGAGAATCGCTAAGAGGATATTTCCAGCACGCTCAACTAATAGACTAATAATACCTATTAAAGTGTTTCGTCCGCAAATTGCTACGTTTTTGTCGCTTTTTTAAACGAAACGATAACATTGAAGTCAGAAACTTGTTTTTTTACATGAATTTGATTTCAAAATAGTAGTCATCTACTTAGTTTGCAGCTATCTAACCCTTTCCCCTTAACATAATATGAAAAAACTTTTGCTCGTATTGCTTTTAGGCACGTTTACCAATGCCTTTGCTCAAAAACGCCCCCTCTCCCACGCCGATTATGACGGTTGGAAAAGCATCCAAAATACTAAAATTACAAACGACGGAAAGTGGACTATCTACGAAGAAAATCCGCAGGACGGAGACGGCTCATTAATCTTCTATCCCATGCGGGGCAATCGCTTAGATTCCATAAAGCGTGGACAAGATATGGAGTTGACGGCTGATGACGCTTTCGCTATTTTCTACATCGTTCCGCCAAAAGATTCGGTGACGGAAGCAAAGCGGAAAAAAGTTAAGAAAGACGATATGCCGAAAAAAGCGTTGGGCATTTACGAACTTTCCCGCAATAATTTGACGAAAGTTCCTGACGTGAATTCGTTCAAGATTCCCGAAAAACAAAGCGGTTGGCTGGCGTATCATTTAGCTCCGCAAAAAGCGGGAAAAGACTCCACGAAAACGGCTAAGAAAATAAAAAAAGAGTCGTCTAAGTTGGGTTCAAAATTGATTCTGCAAAACTTGACAACTAATAATACTCAAGCTTTTACGTACGTAACAGGTTATGAATTTCCAAAATACGGCACTCGTCTTGCCTACGTTACCACCGGAGATGACTCTACACAGAAGGCGGGGGTTTACGTTATTGAGTTAGAAACGGGAACGACCAAACCAGTTTTTCAGGCAAAAGGGAAATTCACAAAACTGAGCTTTTCGGAAGATGGGAAGCAACTTGCTTTCGTTGCCGATTTGGACACAAATGAAACTACTTTATTACGAAATCCGCAGTTGATGTTTTGGAAAGCGGGAAATTCGTTAGCAAAGTTAATAGCTGATTCTACGAAAAACCCCGCTCCAAACGGCTGGCTGGTCAGCAGTGATTACAGCCCGAAATTTTCAAAAGACGGTTCAAAATTGTTCTTCGGTACAATTCCCCGCTATTTAGTAAAAGACACCACCGTACTTGAAGAAGATATTGTGGAAGTTGATATTTGGAATTATCAGGATACGCAATTAATGACGCAGCAGTTAGCGAATCTTGACCAAGAGAAAAAACGAAGTTATTTGGCGGTCATGAATACGGTTACAAATGGCACTACGCAACTCGCAACGCTCGAAATTCCGCTGACAGATATGGTGGACGAAGGCAACGCTGATTTTGTATTAGCAGGAAGTAATTTGCCGTACTCCAATCAACATTGGGACTGGAGCGGAACGGGCGACATTTACACCATTTCAACCCGCGACGGTCAGGTAACAAAAGTGGCAACGGCTCAGAAAACGGGTTCGGGTGGCGGCTCGGTTTCGCCCAAAGGGAAATACGTTTATTGGTACTCTAAGTCTGATACAGCTTGGTTTGCAAATGATGTACGCTCAGGCAAAACGATTCAACTCACGTCTGATACTGGATTTTCGGATGCGGCGGAAGATGATCACCCCGATTATCCAAGTCCTTACGGTGTAGCAGGATGGAGCGAAAACGACAATCGGGTATTAATTTACGACCGTTACGACATCTGGAGTATTAATCCCGATAAGCCGAGTGACATCGTGAACCTTACCAAAGGAGCGGCTCTAAAAACCCGTTATCGCTACGTCAAATTAGACGATGAAGAGCGAAGTATTGACACAGATAAAGCACTACTACTTCACTTATTTGACGAAAAATCAAAGCAGTCGGGTTACGCTCAACTATCAAACGTAACTAAGCAAATAATCGAACTGGCGAAAAGTGGTGCTGATTATTCACGTAAAGTTTACAAAGCAAAAAAAGCGGGTGATGTGATTTTTACCAAAGAAACTTTTAATGAATTCCCTGATTTATACGCCGCCGACAACCTAACTTTTTCTAATATTAGAAAACTGTCGGACGTTAATCCGCAGCAAGCAAATATTAATTGGGGAACGGTTGAAATGGTGAATTGGAAATCGCTAAACGGTGATGATTTAGAAGGTTTACTTTACAAACCCGAAGGCTTCGACCCGACAAAAAAATATCCGATGATTACCTATTATTACGAAAAAAACTCGGATAATTTATATAGTTATCACGTGCCGCAACCTATCCGGGCGAGTGTAAACTACTCGTATTACGTGAGTAACGGCTACATACTTTTTGTACCAGATATCGTTTATCAGGATGGTTATCCGGGTAAAAGTGCTTACGATTGCCTGATGCCCGGCGTGTTGAGTATTCTGGATAAAGGCTTTGTAGATGAGAAAAAGCTCGGCTTGCAAGGGCACAGTTGGGGTGGCTATCAAAACGCTTATTTGATTACCCAAACCAATCTTTTTGCCGCCGCAGAAGCGGGTGCTCCGGTAGCCAATATGACGAGTGCCTACGGCGGAATCCGGTGGGATTCGGGTTTATCTCGGCAAGCTCAGTACGAAAGTAATCAAAGCCGCATTGGCGGAACGTTGTGGGATAAACCCATGCAGTACATCGAGAACTCGCCGCTGTTTTACATTCCAAAAATTGAAACGCCGCTTTTGATGATGCACAATGACGCCGACGGAGCCGTGCCGTGGTATCAGGGAATTGAAATGTTTATGGGGATGAAACGTCTGGATAAACCCGTTTGGTTATTGAATTACAACGGCGAAAAGCACGGACTCACCAAACGGAGAAACCGTAAAGACTGGACGCAACGCATGTCACAATTCTTTGATTATTACTTAAAAGATGCCCCAATACCCGTTTGGATGAAATCTGGCGTTCCCGCAGTAAACAAAACACTGGATTATGGCTTTGGCTTGGAAGAGTAACAGTATTAAAAATTAGGAAAGTACTATCAACCTGAGCGAACCGAGCCGCTAGGCGGTCGAAGACCGCTACGATGACGCCTTCGACTCCGCTCGAGCCGACAACAAAAAAACCTATGATGTTTTGAAAACATCATAGGTTTAAATTCTTTTCTCTCCAGTCTAAAAAACTCAATTCATATACCGCTTTCCTTTCGTGTATTTAAAATCAGGATCAGAAGAAAAACTGGCATCAGTAAAGACAGCTTCTTTGTCAATTTTAGTGTATTTGAAATCTGCATAATTACCGAACGATGACTTCTTGAAAGTTACTCGGCTGCCAAATTTGGCGTATTTAAAGTTCGCATAATCGTTAAAACGGTTCTTAAAGAAATCCGCATCCTGCGAAAACTCTGCGTACTTAAAATTGGCTTCACGATCGAACGAGCAGTTTCCAAAACCTACTAATTCTTTAAATTTGGCATACTTAAAATTAGCCTCCTCGTAGAACATCGTTCCTTCAAAATTCACGGCTTCGTCAAACTTAGAGTATTTGAACTCACTCGCACCTTCAAAAACGCAGTTTTCAAAGACAACCGCCTCTTCAAAGTTTGCGGTGTGCGTTTCGCTCTTGCCATTCCACGTAATGCTCACACTCTTCGACTTAGAATTTTTACCGTCTTGCAAATTTTTATAAGCAATTACATCGCCTTTGAATATGCAGTTCTTGAAAGATAACGGCGATTTTACGTAACTTTTATATTCAGCGTAATCGCTTTTACCGTTTACTTTTTCTTTGTTAGAAAGTTCGGTCAAGTCCAACGTTCCGGTAATAACTACATCCTGCATATTAACTTCTTCGCCAGAATCAATCATTCGGAAAACTTCATCGGCGTTAATAGTTGTTTGGGCAAAAACGGATAGTGAGAGAAACAACAAGGGGGTAAAAAATAACTTTTTCATAAAATGTAATTTTAATAGTTTCATTCAGTAGATGCAAGCAAAGTCTCAATCGTTGCACAATTTTGATAAATTAACGAAAAAAGTAGCCATTGATTGTCCAACGCCAATTATTGCATACTTTTGAGGACAACCTCTTTAAAAGACTCTATGAAAAACCCCGCTCCTTCTAATCAACTCTTAAAATTACTTGGCGTAGGTTTCGGAATTGCCGTAACCGTGGGCGGAACTATCGGTACGGGAATCCTCCGTAAACCCGGCCCGATTGCCGAACAACTCGGCGACCCGTGGTTAATTATGGGTATTTGGGTAGCTGTTAGTATTTACGCCATTTTGGGTGTCATGTGTGCCATCGAATTGGGCGTTTCGATGCCGCAAGCGGGAGCTTGGTACGTTTATGCCCGCCGTGCGTTCGGAAATTACTTTGGCTTCCTGACGGGTTTTACAAGCTGGTTCGGAACAGTTGCCGCGTTGGGTTTCGGAGCATATACCATGAGCGAGTACATTGCGTTGTTGCTTCCGGCGGTGAATCAATACCTCCGCTTGACAGCGATTTGCTTATTGGTTTTACTGACTTTCTTCCACATGATTGGCACTAAATCAGGTGGGAAATCTCAGGAGATATTGGCGGCGGTAAAAGCCGTTGGCTTACTTATTTTTGTGGTAATCTGCTTTATTTACGGCGGAGACGTCACGCAGGCAGAGATTGTAACCACAACACAAAATGTACAGAAACCCGCTCTAATTCTAAGTATCATCACGGCGTTACAAGCCGTTTTTTATACGTTTGACGGCTGGCACACCGCCGCCTATTTCGCCGAAGAAACCACCGACCCCGCCAAGAACCTGCCTAAATCTATGATGGGCGGAGTTTTACTCATCATTTTCATTTATTTATTGGTGAATACTGCCATTCTGTACGTTTTACCGATGGAGCAACTTGCCCAGTCAAAACTTGCCGCCGCCGATGCAATCGCGTTACTATTTGGCGAAGGTTCGGCGAAAGTAGTTACGCTATTTTTAATGCTTTCCATTTTGGGAATCGTGAATGCTCAGGTGATGTTTGCCCCACGGGTAATTTACGGTATGAGCCGCGACGGACTATTCCTGAAGGCCGCCCAAAAAGTAAACAGCGGCGGCACACCTTCTGTAGCGATGCCACTGACAACCCTCGGCTCGATTTTGTTGATATTAAGCGGAAAAGGTACCTGTGCGATTTTATCAGATATTGCTACGTTCTTCTTTGTAATGAGCTACGCTGCGGGCTTTGCCTCCGTGCTCAGAATGCGGATAAAAGAACCCGACCTCCCCCGCCCGTACAAAGTTTGGGGCTTCCCGTACATTCCCATTGGTTTATTAATTATCTCCATACTCTTCCTTGCGGGAGCGGTCATTAATGATCTCAACAGCAGCAAATTTGCCCTGATATTCTTAGCAATTAGTTATCCGTTGTATTTGGGCGTAAAGAAGTTGAATGCAATTTAATGCAACCTTACTGTTGACAAATCAAATTCACAGACTCCATTCGTCAATTCTACTACATATGTTTTACTATACCGAAGCGTTGCCGAAATATCGCATTTTACCTTTTCTCCAAAACGAACAGTAGTTTCTCTCAAATCTGTTTTGAAAGAATCATCTTCTCTGTGAAAAGGATACGCTGAATAATTTTCCTTGATAGCATCAAAATGAAAAGCATGAAGCTCAATAACCGCTCCTTTATCCTCGAAATAGAAGGCTGCGTAGTACTTTCTTTTCGTAGTCGGATTAATAATATCTGAATAAGCAGAGACTTTATACCAATTAGCTTCATTATCAGAATACATAGCTGAATGTTCAACCATGATATCTTTAAATTGGTGACTTACTCCATCAACTTCAAAAAAAATATTATTAACCGATGGAGTTAGGTTATCAGGTTTACAGCTACCGATAATTAACAATATTAGTATGGGAAATATTGAGTTTTTCATAATTACCTTTGTTGGTAATTTAGGGTAATCAGCGATATTGCCAATCACCCTAAATTAGTTCATTACTGATTTTGTCTTGGTTCTAAACTGATTGAATAATAACCCGTTGAGTGCTCTAATATATTGTACGCAGGTGCTACACCATTTTGATGTCTTATGACTTTCGTGATGTCAGGGTCTTTCGACCCGAAACGTGATGT
>JBLHXN010000069.1:0-17678 GCA_047630355.1 Spirosomataceae bacterium
TACGGGTCAATAGTGGCCAAAGTGAATTTATGTGGGCTTCGACAGCTGCGGAAGTATCACTTTTAAAATTAGAGGAATAAGAAACAGGAAGTTCAAAATGAGCCTTCACAAACTTCTTTAGATTGAACGTATCGCTCATTTTCTGCTCTTTGTAAGCATTCATGATAAAAGTAGATCCGAATTTAGGTACGCAATCAACGAAGGTTTTAGAGTCCTCAAATACGCTGTTCATTTGCACTTTCTCAAAGAGTTCGCCATAAACATCATCGGGAGACCTTAATTCTTTTTCTTCTACTCCGTCTCCGCAAGACCAGACGGATAGTACTACTACTGCTATTATTAATATTCTTCTCATGAATTTCTAAGTAAATTTTATAGGTTAACTAAAAGTAAGACGCGACTTGAAATCAAAAATAGCTAAATTGGTGTCTTGAATAAAGTCCGTACCTGATATAATGTTTAAAACTACCTTCGCATTATGAAATACTTTTTATTCACGATAATGCTTTTTGGTGGGGCAATTTCTTTCGGTCAACAATCTGATTGTTTGTTAAGTAGAAAGACAATTTTGAAAAATAATAAGTTGACTTACGAACAAACCAATCTTTACAACCCAAGCCAACAGATTATAGAAAAGAAAGAGCTTTTTTTGGAAGAAAAGCCCGTCAAATACACAAAAAACGAACGCTACGTTTACGATAATAGAGGTAATATTACTGAACTCACAATGCTGTTAAACGACGTGTTTGAAAAAACAGTTTTTCGTAAGTTCAACGTAAATAATCAATTATTAGAAGAAGCGGTTGTTTCAAAAGATGGTAGTAAAGCGAACCTGATGAAAAGCATAAATGGTAACGAAACGAAAAACTTCAATCCTGATGGAACGTTCACAAATACAGTAAAGGAAAAAACTATTGACGGAAAAACTACCAAAGAAATAGCTTACGATATAAAGGGAAGTCAAAGTTCTGCAACAGAATTTGCTTACGACTCACAAGGTAAATTAATCCAACAATCAAGAACTGAAGTCTTACGAAATAGAACTACTAAAACGGTCTTTAAACGAGACGAAAACGGTGTGGTTTTGGAAGAGATTGTGACAATCAATACCGAACCTTTTAGTAGAAACGTTTACGAAATAAATGACACTGGGAAAATTGCTAAAACAAAAGCTTTTAACCGTTATGAGCAATTAGATTACGAGTTGATTTACACGTATAATGTAAACGGAGATATCGCTTCGGAATCATATTCTTATAGCAGTGAACTGATAACTAAAAAGGAAAATAAGTACGATGAAAATGGTAATCTCACCCAACAAAATAACTTTGAACGAGGGAAGTTGGTTAGTTCTGTAAAGTGGGAATACATTTGTTCTTAAGAAACGAATCGCTACTTCCATCGTCTAAAAATAAATAAATAACTCACTACAATATGAATACTGAAACTATCAATACAATAGACATAGACATTGTCGCAGAAATTGAGAAGCTTAAAAAAGAAAAGAATGCGGTGATTCTTGCCCATTATTACCAGACTTCAGACATTCAAGATGTTGCCGATTATATAGGAGACAGTCTTGGTTTATCACAGCAAGCTGCCAAAACTGACGCTGATATGATTGTCTTTGCGGGAGTAAGATTTATGGCGGAGACGGCAAAAATTCTTTCGCCGTCGAAGAAAGTGGTCTTACCAGATATTAACGCTGGATGTTCGTTAGAAGAATCTGCTCCGGCGGATAAATTTATTGCTTTCAAGAAACTACATCCCGATGCGGTCGTGATTTCTTACGTAAACTGCTCGGCGGAATTGAAAACATTGACGGATATTGTTTGCACAAGCACCAACGCTGTAAAAATTGTGGAAAGCGTTCCGAAAAATCAACCCATTATTTTTGCCCCTGATAAAAACCTCGGTGATTACCTGAACCGGGTTACGGGTCGAAATATGATTTTGTGGGACGGTGCCTGTATGGTTCACGAAACATTTTCGGCTAAAATGATTACAGAACTTCGGGAAAAACACCCGGATGCTACTATTATTGCTCACCCTGAAAGCGAAACGCCTGTCTTAGACATTGCCGATTATATCGGTTCAACGACCGGGCTTTTAAAATATACGATTAATAATCCAAGTAAGGAGTTTATCGTAGCGACAGAGTCGGGTATTTTGCACCAAATGCGGAAAGCATCACCGAATAAGAAATTCCATATTGCCCCGACGGTCAGAAATGGTCAGGCGTGCCAGGCGTGTTCGGATTGCCCACACATGAAGCTGAACACAATGGAAAAATTATACAATTGTCTGAAAGACGGATCTCCCGAAATAGTTCTCCCGCAAGACGTAATAGATGCCGCTCGATTACCAATTGAACGAATGCTCGAAATTTCGGTTAAATGGGGTTTGTAAATTAAGAGATTAGCTGTTTATAATTGAATGGTAAACGCTGATGACATGACTTGCCGCTGTATGAATATCTTCATCGTTGGTGAACCGTCCCAAACTAAACCGAACGGATGCGTACGCCAGTTCATTAGAAAGCCCCATCGCTTTTAAAACGTGTGACGGTTCGGTGGCGGCTGAATTGCACGCCGAACCGTTTGAAATCGCTATTTTATTCAACCGCATTAATAATTCTTCGCCGTCAACTTTTGGGAAACTAATATTTGAAATATGAGATAAACGGTCAGCATGTTGATCGTTTATCTTAATTCCGGACAATTTTTCTTGCAAGAGTGCTTCGAGTAAATCTCTTAGTTTTTCAATTCTTTTGTTTTCTTCAATTTCTTCTGAAGCCAACTTGCATGCTTCCCCGAACCCAACAATTCCACTGATATTTAGTGTTCCTCCTCGGAGGTTTCGCTCTTGTCCGCCGCCGTGCTGCTGGGATAAAACAGAAACCCCTTTTTTGATGAATAATGCTCCAACGCCTTTCGGGCCGTAAATTTTATGACTCGAAAAACTCAGTAAATCAATGCTTAACTCAGTAACTGATACGGGTATTTTCCCAACTGTTTGAGTTGCATCAACGTGAACAAGAATATTGCTTGCGTGAGCAATTGCTGTAATGTCTTTTATCGGATGAATTACGCCCGTTTCGTTATTTCCCCAAAGCAGCGAAATTAAAATCGTATTTTCTTGAATGGTATTTTTGAGAATATTTAAATCAAGTGTACCATGAGAATCTACGGGCAAATAGCTCACCTCAACACCTTGACTTTCGAGTGATTTACAAACTTCGAGCGTGGCTTTGTGTTCGGTCGTGATTGTGATTATGTGCTTTTTTCCTCTGGAACTTGACTGAGATGTTCCCTTTATCGCCAAATTAATGGCTTCCGTTGCCCCCGAAGTAAAGATAATTTCTTTTGCCGCTGCTCCAATGCAATCTGCTACTTGGCGGCGGGCGGTTGCCACGACTTCGGCAGCAACCCAACCGTAGGCGTGCTGTCGGCTTCCCGCATTTCCGAAGTGTTGCGTAAAGTAGGGTAACATAACTTCTAAAACCCGTTTATCCATCGGAGTTGTAGCAGCGTAATCAAGATAAATAGGATAATTCATTATTTTGAAACTGAATACTTTTAAAATTAATAACTTTGTCACGGGATAAAGCAGAAATCTATCAAAATATGTTAAAAATAGTTCGGCACTTTGCTCTAATATTATTCGCTTTCTTGTGGTTTTTAGGTTGTTCGCCCGATACCGCCCGATGGTTAGGAAAACAAGGATTGGTAGAAGATGATTACCGTTACGGTGATTTATATCGCTTTTCTAACTTAAAAAAATTTCGGGTTCCGGTTGAAAAGTGCGAAGCCATAAAATCCTTGTCTAAGGTTCCGGTTAATCTTTTCCTTTTTGGCGATAGCTTTACTGAAGAAGGACGTATTGAAGTAAACCATTTTGCAGCCAAAAATTTCATCCGAAACTTTGTTGCGGTAGATGGCTACGTTCGTCTATCGCCCAAAGAAAATAATGTGTTGATTATCGAAACGGTCGAGCGGCATTTTCGGGAACGATTTGACTTGGTTTATACGCACGTAAAAGTAAATCAAACCGAGCCACTTGTACAAGAAAAAACGCTTTGGCAACATATCTTAGCTTGGGAATTACCTTATAAAACCGAGTCTCACGAATCTATTCTATTTGGTTCGGATTTCTTCTTCACGTTTAAAGAATGGAAAGCGGCAATTAATCAACATATTTTCCACCGAACGGATGAGAATGTTCGATTATCAAAAGATGGAAAGCACATCGTTTACGGACTTGCGGCGAATCCCGGCCCGAATTCGAGTTTTTGTAGAGTTACCAACAATGAAATAGATCGTTTGGTGGAAAATATCAACGGAACGTACGCGAAATACAAGTCCGAAGGTTTTATTGAAGTTTACCTTAACATCATTCCGAATAAGACTTCAATTTTAGCGATAGATTTGGGAGAATATAATCACTTGATCGAACGCATTCAGCAACATCCTAACTTGAAAATGCCGTTCATTGACTCGTACGGTTCTTTAAATTCAGGCGGAGAAAAGCTTTTTGACAAAGGCGATACCCATTGGAATTGCGAAGGCAAGCAATTGTGGATAAACGAGGTGAACAAAAGACTGACGGTAATAGGGAATTCAGCGGAGTAATTTCCCAAATATCGTGCTGGCAAAAGCAGTTTCGGAGTTCTCGTTTGCCAAAGCTTCCATTGACATTTCATTGACCGAAATTCCGTTTTTTAAAACCTCCGTGAATGCTTTCGCAATCTCCTCGGGATTGGCAGAATCTACGGTAATTCCTAGAGCTTTTTCGCTAACTAATTTACCCACCAAGCCATAGTCAGACGAAATGAGTGGTTTTCGGGAAATTGCCGCCCGAATTACGATTTGACTCATCCCGACATGTTGCTGATATAATGCCAACACGTAATCTGAAAGCTCAAAGTATTGTTGGGTTTTTGCTCCTTTGACTTCTTCAAATGCCGTTTTTACGATAATACTATTTGGAAGTTCACGGATTAAGTGTTCAATTTTTTCTTGATAATCAGTTGCGATAACACCAACGAGTACTAATTGAACCTGTTTCAGGTCTGTTGAATCCATTAACTCAAGGGCGGAGATAACTTTTTCAATTCCCTTTCGGTCATCCAAAAAACCAAATAGCAAAAGCGTTTTTTTGTTCTGGTTCAAGCCCAATTCGTTTTGCAGTGAATTAACTTCACTTACTGAAACCTCGTAAGACCGCACAGGATCACTTATGGGTAAAATGGTTGTTTTTTTAGAGATTGACTTTATTACTGTAACGGCAGATTTATCGAGCGAAAAAACAGTATTCAAAAACGGCTTATCGAGGATTCGTCGTAGCATCCACTTTTTACGCAGAGCGTTCAAATTGGATTTCCAATCGGTTGTTTTGTAGTGAAAGTCCGGGCGAAAATAGATTCCCGAAACAGGGCAGGGTGGAGGCGAACCAAAAAGTAATCCGATTTGAAAAACATCGAAGTACATTAGTAATCCCTGAGTTGCTTGGTACTCTTTTGCAAACCGACAAAATAATTGCCATTCGTTGTACGAGCGTTTAAAAATATTTTGCTGATGTAAATTCGTAATTTTAGATTCCGAAATTCCGACAAATGTTAGTTTATTTGCGTGAGTGCTGTACCTTTTCTCAAATACTGTAATCAGACGCTCATCCGTAACTACGGTTAATTGACAATTGGGATTACGTTGCTGATAATTGATCAGGGACGAAATGTAGTCGGCGTGATGTCCACGTAAATCTGTATCAAATAACAGGATATTTTTTGATGGCATATTATCAGATAACACTTTCGTAAACGGCAAGCGTTTGTTGAGTCATTTTTTCGATAGAAAAGTCTGCAAATCGTTTGCGACCTTTAGTAATTAGATCGGCCCGAAGGTCGGCATTCTTGATTATTTGTTCAACAGCATCCGCAATAGATATTTGCGACTCAGGGTCGAAGTATAAAGCCGCGTTTTGAGCGACTTCAGGAAAACACGAGGAATCACTGAGTACAACTGGGCAATCACTGGCAAATGCTTCTAAAATAGGAATGCCAAAGCCTTCGTATTTTGAAGGATAAACAAACGCCAAAGTATTCTGGTAAAGCGTTTTTAGTTCGCTGTCGTTCACTTTTCGCTGGCTAATCAAATGGCTTATGCCGAGTTTGTGAATGGCTTCGTTTTCTTCCGTCGTAAACTCTCCACCACCGCTGCAAAGCAATGAAATGTTTTCGGTTTTGAGTAACTCAGCAGTAGCTTCTACGAAAGGGATGAACTGTTTGTAGTCATTCCGGCTACCAACGTATAGCAGGTACTTAGCGGGTAAGTTGGCTACTCCGACTGGTTGAATTTCGTGAAAGTTAGTAGCGTGATAAATGACCACGATTTTATCTTCTTCAATATCAAAAACTTCGACTAAATCCTTTTTTGTATTTTCAGAAACCGCAATCACTTTAGCGGCTTTGGTCAACAATTTTTTCTTGACCTCTTTACTCACATTGTCTAAGTGGCCGTATTTCTCGCCGAACTTATCTTTGATTGCATCGTGGTACGTGATAACAAAGGGTTTTGTGCCAATAAAGTCTAGAAAGTAAGGGCTGTAAAAAGTAGGATGAAATACGTCAAATTTCTTCTCGAGTAAATTAGTTGCTGCCCCCAGGCGATTCAGATGGGATAAAATGGTACAAGTCAAGCGATACCCAAGAAAGTAAGTATAAGACTTCCCCTTAAAATAGCGTTGATTTTGAAGATATAAATTATTGGAGAATCCAGTGGCAAGATTGACTGCGTGACCATTCGTAGATAGGTTACCCATCAAATCTGCGAAGTAGCGAGATACGCCGCCATAAATAGTTCCTGTAAAGGCCTGATGGTCGTAGAGAATTCTCATTATTATAGGTCAAAAAAAGTTCTAAAATGTAGGATGTAGCGGATTCGAACCGCTGACCTTCGCCCTGTCAAGGCGATGCTCTAAACCAACTGAGCTAACATCCTGCGTTTGTTGAATGGCAGCAGAGATACAACCACAAAAATAGTGGTTAGCGATTGATTAACAAGGGAATTGGGAAATTACCCTCGGTATACGTTTTTCGACGGAATGCGGGTAAGTAGTATAAACCCAATTATAAAGAGCACCAAAATGAGCAAGACGGAGTTTCTCATGCTTCCGGTTGCCTGAACAATAGCTCCAAACGCAAACGTACCGATAGACATCGCTAGCTTCTCAGTAATATCATAGAACCCGAAGTAGGAAGCAGTATCTTTAGTATTATCCGGAATCAATTTTGCGTAAGTAGATCGGGAGAGTGATTGAACGCCACCCATAACCAAACCTACTACGGCGGCAATAACATAAAACTGTTCGGCGGTTGTGGTGAAATACGCGGCTAAAGGCGTAGTTGCCCAAACAGCAATTATAATACGAAGAGCCACGGTATTTCCGTACTTTTTAGAAAGCCAGGATGCAAGGTACGAACCTGGGATGGCAACTAACTGAATCAGTAGAATAGTAACAATCAGACCAGTAGAAGGAATCTTTAACTCTTCAATAGCAAAAATTCCGGCAATGAAAATGATGGTCATTACGCCCATGTCGTAGATAAAAAAAGCGATTAGAAAACGCTTTAATAATTTACGGGACTTCAACTCATTAAAAACGGTCTTCAATTCTTGAAAGCCTTTGGCGAACCATGAAAACTGAAACGGACGCTTTTGGTCTTTAGGTAAAAAGTAAAAAGGGATTTGAGCGAAAATAATCCACCAAACTCCAACGGTAATAAAAGCGATACGAGTAGTTAATCCTGAGTCGGAATCAGCTTGGGTAAGCCCGAAGAATTCTGGTTTCATAATCATTAATAAGTTGAACACCAGAAGCAGTACACTACCCACGTACCCAAATACAAAGCCCTGAGCACTTATTTTGTCATAACGCTCTTCAGTAGTAATTTGAGGTAAAAATGAATTGTAGAATACTACGCTTCCGCCCCAACCAATCATGGATAAACCGAACGCAATGACAGCACCAGCAATGTTATCCTTTGTGAAGAAGTAAAAGTAAACGCAACTTAAAGCTCCTAAATAACAGAAGAACTTCATAAACATTTTTTTCCGACCACTGTAATCAGCCATACTAGTCAGAATGGGGTTCAGGAGAACTAAAACGAGTGACGCTACCGATAATGTGTAGGAGTAAAGGACATTATTATCGATTTCAAAGCCAAAGAAATCAATCATGTTGCCGCCGTCAGCGTTTACTGCTGTCGCTTTGTAATAAATTGGAAATATAACAGAGGTTATAACCAGATTATGAACGGAGTTTGCCCAGTCATACATACACCAGGCGTTGATAACCTTTTTCTGATTTTTTATAAACTCCATGTGGTCGGGCAAAATTTGCAGAGAGGAAGGGATTCGAACCCCCGGTACGGTTTCCCGCACACACGCTTTCCAAGCGTGCTCCTTAAGCCACTCGGACACCTCTCTGTTTGAATGTGCTGTGGAAGCAGGTGCAAAGTAAGGGATTTTTTTTCAGCTATTAGCAATCAGCTTTCAGCTTTTTGAAAATGATGAAAGCCGAGGCTATTTTTTATAATTATTCAACATCGAAAAACCATTGTCAAAACAATTCAAACAGTCATTTCTCCGGCGAGTGGTCGCCTGAGTTTTCTGATAATTTCTTCATGGGTTAATTCCTGACCTAACAAAAACATTAATTTAGTTACCGCCGCTTCAGTGGTGATATCTGAGCCGCTAATAACGCCAATTTCTCTAAGCATTCGGCTGGTTTCGTAGTGTCCTTGAATTACCCGCCCGCCCGTGCATTGCGATACATTATAAACGTAGATTCCTTCGTCAATTGCTTTTTTTAGCAAATCGATAAACCATGTATCTGTTGGGGCATTTCCGGCTCCAAAGGTTTCAAGGATTACGCCTTTTAAACCCGCTATTTCCAAAATACTCGCAACCATTTTTTCGCAAATACCGGGGAATAACTTGAGAATAATTATGTCTTTATCTATCCCAAACTTAGGATTCAATACGGCATTCTCCTCATTCGGCTTAACATACGGAAAACCGTAATCAACCGTAACGCCGACATCCGCAAGAAAAGGATAATTCTCCGAATCGAAGGCGTTGAATTGACTACTTTCTGACTTTTTAGCCCGATTCCCGCGTAATAATCGATTATTAAAATAAATAGCTACTTCCGAAAGTACAGGCTTTCCCTGAATCCGGTCGGCAGCAATTTCGAGAGCGGTAATCAAATTTTCTCGGGCATCACTTCGGGCAACGCCGATGGGAAGTTGAGCACCCGTTAGAATAACGGGTTTATTGAGCCCATCAAGCATAAAACTTAACGCTGAAGCTGTGTAAGCCATCGTATCGGTTCCGTGGAGAATTACGAAGGCATCGAAATTATCATATTGCTCAGCGATGATTTTGGCAATTTTTTGCCAAATTTCAGGTGTTACACTAGAAGAGTCAAACGGGCTTTCAAAAGGTAAAATATTCAGGTTGAAATTTAGCCGTTCTATTTCGGGAACGTTTCGCAGGATTTCCTTAAAGTCAAATGCCTTCAATGATTTGCTTTCCCGGTCAAAGACCATCCCGAGTGTTCCTCCAGTGTAAATCATCAGAACGGAAGGGGTTTCGGTAGTTTCGAGGCTTTTGGTTTTTAGTTCGTAAATCACTGACTTGGATATTAGTCCCGATAATGATTGGGATGGTGTTAGATGTTCTGGAAAATAGTTACTTACTTTTTACAAAAGCGTTGCACGCTTTCGGCCTATCTGTATTGATAAAGTCAACGCCTAATTCGCTCATCGTTTTCCACGAAAGTTCGGTGTCAGGTGTTGCCCAAAAACGAAATGGAAGATTTTTTGCGTGAACAACTTCTAACATAGCCTTGATTTTTTGTTCTGCCACGGCGGGTAGTTTCTCTTTCCCATTCCACGAAGCGGTTTTGTAAAACGGTAAACTGATAAGAGCTACCTTCTCTAAATCTATCTCGTCGAGGTCTTCGATAGATTGGTGATCAAAGAAGATATACGTTGGATAGTTCTTGTAATGCTGTGGTGCCGGACGATTTCCCGAAATTACAAAATGGACTTTATCTTGGGTTAACAAAACGGGGTATTTTTTCAATTCGATAATCAGCCGTTCCAAAGTAGGTTCGGCGTCTGTTTTTACATCAATCAAAAGTTGAAAAGGTTTCGATTGAGCATTTATAAGTACTTCAATAATAGGTTTGAGATAAAGCGAGTTCAGCGTTTTCTTCTTATCGATTGTTTCTAACTCGTGGGCTACAAATAAGCTGTCGTTTAGTAAAAAAACATCGACTTCAATTGAGCCGCACCCAGTTTCGTAGGCTTCCCAAAACGGTCGCTCTTGTTCATAATCATTGTGTGAATGTACGCGAGGGAAGTTTATTTGAGCGAAAGAAGGAAAGTAGAAGGTTATCAGGAATAAGAAAAAGAGATAAGTATTACGTTTCATTTTTTGGAAAATTTAAATCAAAACACCTTCAGTTCTCCTCAAAACTGGAAGTAGATAAATTGATTGGAGGTGAAAACGCCGAGGAAGTAGCAAGCTATCATTAAGCCAATGAATTTGATGTAGAATAGCGGCGTATTTTCGGAAGAAATTATTCTGGCGTATTTGTCTTTAAAAAGCAATACCAAAATCAAAACCCAGCAGAACACCATTTCGTTGGAAGAAAACGGCGTGGCGATACTATCGGAGAACCGTAATTCGGTTATTTTCTGAATAATCACTTTGGCGTTTGATAATCCTCGTGCCCGAAAGAATATCCACGTAAACATGACGAGAACGAACGTAAAGGCAATGTTGAAATACTTCGCTACTATAAGTTGTATGCCGTATCCTTTAGGCTGAACGTCTAACTTATCTTCCTTTTTGCCAAAAGAAAAATATTTTTTCAACACCATCGCTGCAATGAGGTAAACGCCGTGCAATGCTCCCCAAATTACGTAAGTCCAGGCTGCTCCGTGCCACAAACCGCTGACTGTGAAAACGAGGAAGTAATTAAAATACAATCGCCATTCACTGACTCGGTTTCCGCCCAACGGAATGTAGAGGTAATCTTTGAACCACGTAGAAAGGGAAATGTGCCATCGCCGCCAAAACTCCGAAATTGACTTAGAGAAATACGGAGCGTTGAAGTTTTCCATGAGGTTAAAACCCATGATTCGGGCACAACCAATGGCAATGCTCGAATAACCAGCGAAGTCGCAATAGATTTGAAACGTAAAGAAAAAAGTTGCCAAAAGTAACGTCAGTCCGTTGTGGCTCACGGGGTCGTTATAGCTGTAATCCACGACCATTGCTAATCGGTCAGCGATGACGACTTTCATGAAAAGTCCCCACGCAATGCGTATCAACCCCGCTTTTATATTCTCGAAATTGTATTTAAAGTACGTGTGAAACTGCCACAATAAATTCTGCGGACGTTCAATTGGTCCCGCCACTAATTGTGGGTAAAACATGACGTAAAGTGAGTAAATGATAAAGTCTTTTTCTGGTTTTTGATTTTTACGATAAACCTCAATCGTATAACTCATCGCCTGAAACGTGTGAAACGATAACCCAATTGGCAATTCTAGCGGGTAATTAGGAACCGGATTTTCCATCCCGAACAAACCAAAAACGATGTTCAGGTTTTGATTAATAAAATTGAAGTATTTAAAAATTGCCAGAAAACCGATGTTGGTTATGAGGCTGAGGATTAACAACCACTTTCGCTTCTTCCCTTCGGCTCGGGCAATCCAGATTCCTGCAAAATAATCTACCAGTATTGTGAACAGCAGAATGAAGATATACACGGGTTTGAACGCCATGTAAAAATAGCAACTTGCCAACAGCAGTAACCAAATCCGCCCGCGATGCCGCAGCGTATAATACAGCAGCGACACGATAATGAAGAAAAAGACAAATTGGAGGGAATTGAAAAGCATTTTTCGAAAGTACGACGGTTCGCCCGTGCGGTTTTTAATTTACGAAATACGAATTGGGTAAATCATTTTCATTGAATTCTATTCTACTTTTACGCCCCATTTCTCAAGTATATTACCGTTCGGATTGTATATCAACAGTTTATTGTAATTCGATTCAAAGGTCAGGTACGGCGGGGCGGTTGCATTCAGTGGTTTATCACCGATTTGTTGTCCACGCAAGTCGTACAGGAGCGTTGTTTTGCCGTCAAAAATAGTAATTATACGAAGGTCATTGCCCAAATCGAAGAATTTTACGTTCAATGTTTGATAATAAGGTGTTTCAACTTCGAGTAATTGCTCGCCTAAGTTATTGTAGATAATAACACCCGAAGGGAATCTCTGTGTCAATAACCAATCTCTATTTTGTTGATCCTCAACTACATCAAAGGCGGTACTGCGTGAGCGGCGGGCCATCTGCCGGGCTTCATTGGTTATTAATTCTCCGTTTAAATCTACCTGTTTGATTTCACCTAATTCCGAAATAACCTGTATTACCGGATTGCCCTTGCGGTCATTTACGGATAAGATTTTTACGGGGCGGCTTTTGGTTGCCACCATCGGGAAGCCTCTTACTTCTACACCATTTTGCGTGTAAAATAGGTGCAATGTCCCGTTAGATTCGGCAACGGCTAATAATAGAAGGTTATCTCGTTTTATCAACGCAATATCCACAATGTCCAGCAGTTTTTTCTTCAACGCAATCTGCGTTGCTTTCTTAGTAGAAGTAAGCCGATAAATCTCTCCCGAGACATTTGCCACAAAAATTTCTTTAGAAAATGTTGCGGTTGCTATAATGTCAGACTGCGTACTTTCATAAACCTTTTTCAATCGGACACCAGAACTTTCACGGTCTATAATAAAAGCTTGGCTACGGGAATTGGTTAAATATTGTAAACGGCCGCTTTGGTAAAAGTCAACTCCTTTGTTGGTTTCGGTCAACAGCTCTTCTGTGGGTAAGCTATTCAATTGACGACCCTTCGCATCAAAAAGCGTTACAGAACTTGGTAGTTGTAATAAAACTTCCTCTGAATTGTCTTTCGGATTCACAATAATGCGGGGAGTACCCACAATTTTCTCGGCGACTGAAATAGACTTTTGAAGCAGTAGTTGATTATCGAACCGCTGCTTGCCAAACTTATTCTTCTGAATGTGAACCTTTGTCCCGAACTGACCTTTGAAAGCGATATTTTCGATAGCCATCAGCCGCATATTTTTGAAGTGGTTTTCGTGTTTTAGCACGGATTGTTGCCAATCTGACGGTAACGAAAAGTAGATATTATTCCAGATACGTTGCGGGCTGATAACTGCCGTTATCTGAGCATTTTGGTTGAGTTGCATTCTCAGTTCTTTGTGCCTCGCCGAGTTTCTCCACGTTCTGCCCATACTGACATCTGCCAGATAATCTTCCATCGCCTTTTGGCTATTGGCGATTATTAGATAATCCTGCCGTGTGGTGAAATAACACTCCGGAAACCCTGAAAACGAAGACCCAAAGAGGAGGGCAGGAAATTCTTTTATTTCGAGCTTTTGAACGGTGCGATTCAGCACACTAAACGATTGTACTCTGAAGGGTTGGAAACTCTCGGCTGCTTTGCTCAAACCTTCTGTAAACGATAGTAAATTGTTGATATTTTTCGAGTGAAACAAGGCAACTCGTTTGGCACTTTCGTTGCCGATAGTTTCCATTTCGCACAGAATCGCTTCCTTGCCGAGTAAATCGAAAAGTCCGTTGATATCTTTTCCGATTAAGTTATTTACGCTGTCCTTTTTTAAGTAAAGTTCTTTGTCTTTATCCTTTAAATAAACATTCAAATCAATACCCAAAGCGGCGGGGTTATCAAAGCCCGTGCGGAGGAAAAATGCGGTATTTTCAGGAATCCACTTTAATGAACTGAAACGGGAAGAACGTTGCAACGAGAAAGCAGAAATAAACGGAACTTCGATTTTGGTCTTACTTGCCACGTAACCCGTAATTTTACCAGAAACGTCAGCTTTATTAAAAATTAAGTCAGGATTGAACGGAACAATATTCCTGAAATAACTCCGTAAATTAGGGGAGAGTTGCGTTGGTAATAAATCGGCAACATCCAGTAAGTTTCGGGTTCGGAAATACATGTGGGCAAGTTGCTGACGGCTTTCTGTAAACGGTATTTTATCCAAAGCCGGGCTGTGGGATTTTATCTTTCCGATAACGGCTTCAAGCAAAATTACCGAACGGCTGCAAATCAAAAAATCATCGTGAATAAAATAAGCTATTTCCTGTACCGTATCGTCGTTCGGGCGGATTCGTGTAATTTCAACGCCTTCGGTTGTTTGGGTAGAGACACGTTTGTTGGCGGCGTTATTACTTTGTAAAGCCCTGATATGCTTGTCGTTATTTTTTAGCGGCAAATAAACAATGTACTCCAGATTGCTTTTTGCTTCACGGTGAATAGAATAACTGATCAACTTTTTATCCAGAAACGGCTCGGTTTCTTTTTTCGGGTTCAGATCTTTTGTCAATTCTTTCAATCGTACTATAGCATCGCTCAGAAATGGCACTTCGCTGAGGATAGAAGCTGCAGTATCGTTTTCGACAAATAACGAAGCCTGCATAGTAGAACTTTCTATTACCAAAAATGCGTTATCGGGAATGAATTGCCAGGCATCTTTTCGGGGAGCGTACCAAATGGCATAAACCAGCCACAAGATGACAAATGTCAATGCTGCGTTTATGTACCAATATTGCCGGGCGTTTAACTTCATTTTATAATTTTACCTAACGAATTGCAAAAGTAGCTAATGCCGTTGATTTCGTTTAACCGAATGCAAAAAACCTTCTTTACGGTAAGCTTTGTCTACAAATTTGAATTATGGAAGCTAATATACACCAATATGAACCAATTTGTGCCCTCGCCACCGCTCCGGGTGTCGGAGCAATCTCCGTAATTCGGGTTTCAGGATTTGGGGCAATTTCTATCACGAACGACTTATTTTATGGTAGAGACTTACTAAAAGTAGCTTCGCACACGGCTCATTTCGGAACAATCCGAGACGGCGAACAGGTTATTGACGAAGTGCTTGTTACTGTTTTCAAATCGCCGAAGTCGTTTACAAAAGAGGATGTCGTAGAAATTGGTTGTCACGGTTCTGATTACATCGTTCGTTACATTCTGAAACTTTTGCTGAAACAGGGTTGCCTGATGGCAAAACCCGGAGAGTTTACGCAACGGGCATTTTTAAACGGACAGTTTGACCTTGTTCAAGCCGAAGCCGTTGCTGACTTAATTGCCGCTGATTCTGAAGCTTCTCATAAAATTGCTCTTGGACAAATGCGGGGCGGTTTTTCGAAAAAGCTCGGAGTTTTACGAGAAGAACTTATCCACTTCGCTAGCATGATCGAACTTGAACTGGATTTCGGCGAAGAAGACGTAGAATTTGCCGACCGAGATGATTTACGCCAATTAATATTCAATTTAAAACGTCAGCTGAATCCGTTAATTGATTCTTTTGAAGCTGGAAATGCCATCAAAGAAGGTGTTCCCGTCGCCATCATCGGTCCGCCGAACGCCGGAAAATCAACGCTCCTGAATGTTTTATTGAACGAAGAAAAGGCAATTGTTACCGAAATAGCGGGAACCACCCGTGATGTAATCGAAGATGTACTTTTTATTGACGGAAGAAAATTCCGCTTCATCGACACTGCTGGAATTCGTGAAACCACAGACATCGTGGAATCAATCGGAATAAAACGCTCCATGAACGCCCTCGAAAAAGCCCATATCGCCCTCATGCTTTTTGATAATGAAGCGGACGAAGAGGTTTTAAGAAGCACTTTTGTGGAGGCGTTGAAGGGGAAAGAAGTGCTTTGGGTGCGGAATAAGGTGGACCTTACTTCCGAGTTTTCTATTTCTAAAGAAGAGGGGAAGTCAATCTCAATTTCCGCAAAAAACAATTTCGGAATTGAAGAGCTTAAAATAGCAATCGTCGAAAAAGCGGGGAAATTAAAAGCATCCGATACCACATTGACTAACCTTCGTCATTACGAAAGCTTGGTAAAAACCCAAGAAGCTTTAGACGAAGTTTTGACAGGATTAGACAACGGAATTACGGGGGATTTTCTGGCTCAGGATATTCGCCTCTCACTTCACCATTTAGGTGAGATTACAGGGAATATCTCTTCAGATGACCTTTTGAAGAATATTTTTGGGAAGTTTTGCATCGGAAAATAATCAAATTCCCTACAAAACCGATTTCGTCTTAACCGTTTTTATTATAAAAAATAGTAAATAACCCATCGGGCCGAACATGAAAGTGAAAGGCAGACATACCGTAGCCAATATACGTGAAATGCCCAGAGTCTCAGATTTCCTCATAATGTAAGCTCCCACAAAAAGGTCAAACGCTAAATAGTGCATCCAACCCGCCGCAACAGCGTCTTCGTTTGTAAAAAGTTGCATAACGTTCTCTAAAGAACCAAAACTGTCCGGATTGAAACCTCCAATATCTTCAAGTATCATAAAACTGTAAATGATAGCTAAAATAATGATAACTCCATTCATAATGATGGGTTGAGTGTATTTCCAATAAGGAATTAATACGAGTAAAATCCAGCCCAAAAGAACGAAAGTATTACCGAATTGAAATATTGCGGAAGCGTCCAGCATATTTAGTTTGATTTAATAAATCTGATTATATGGTAAACCCCAATGAGTTCAGGATAAAACGTAAAAAAGGCGTAACAGAAAATCTGTCCGCCTTTTTAGTTTCTTAATATTTGAAATGGAAATGTTAGGGTTGAATAGATGCTCAAATGTAGTACATTTACGAGATAATTTGTAATCTATCGTAGGAAATTTAAACTTTAAACCATTCGAATATGTCAAATCGTCGTGAATTCCTGAAAAAATCTACCATCGTTGCTGCCGGAGCTACGCTTACTTCTTGTGCGTTTGCAGCAGGTGATCCTGTATCAAAATCAACTGCTGAAGATTTCAAACTAAAGTACGCTCCGCATTTCGGAATGTTCACGAATTCTGCCGGAGATGATTTAATTGATCAACTAAAATTTATGCACGATAATGGCTTCAAAGCCATGGAAGATAATGGTATGATGGGGCGTGATGTATCAATGCAGAAAAAAATTGGCGAAACTATGTCTAAACTTGGCATGGAAATGGGCGTATTCGTTGTCAACTTCGACGGTTGGCCACCAAAAAGTACCCTCGCTTCTGGTGATGTAGTGTGGAAAGAAAAGTTTTTAAAAACCTGCCGTGAAGCTGTGGAGGTTGCAAAACGGGTAAATGCTAAGCACATGACTGTTGTTCCGGGAAATTTTCAACGTGATTTACCCATGGGAATTCAAACCGCAAACGTCATTGACTCGCTCCGTCGGGGAGCTGAAATTTTAGAGCCGCACAATCTTACAATGGTATTGGAGCCATTAAGCGATAATCCAGATTTGTTTCTCCGTCATTCGGATCAAACTTATATGATTTGTAAAGCTGTAAATAGTCCGGCGTGCAAGATTTTGTTTGACATGTATCATATGCAACGGAACGAGGGACGATTAACCCAAAATATTGATTTGACCTGGGATGAGATTGGCTATTTCCAAATTGGTGACGAACCGGGTCGGAAAGAGCCAACTTCGGGAGAAATTAACTACAAATTTTTGTTCAAA
>JBLHXN010000070.1:0-17566 GCA_047630355.1 Spirosomataceae bacterium
GTCATTGACGGAAAAGAAAAAATTCTGTTATTGGCACTCGCTCCGCATCCTGACGTGAAAGCCATTCGTGCTATTCTCGAAAAAAACGAACTTTACGAGTTAACGGTAAAGGTCAATTCCTCCGATAATTTTAGTGACCTCAATAATATAGATTTCGATATTCTGATTTTGCATCAGTTCCCTGATAAGTTGGGGCGTGGCAGACAATTTCTTCCTAAGCTCCTTTCCCGCAATAAACCAACGATGTTTATATTGGGAGGACAAACCGATATTCTGTCGTTTAACGGTATGCAGCAAGCCTTGGGTATCAATCCGCAGGGAAATAAATCTGATCAGGTTACAGCGACGCTTAACACTACTTTTAAGCGGTTTAATTTAACTCCGGGCCAAACCACTATTCTCAATAAGTTTCCCGAGATGATTGTGCCGTTTGGGGACTTTAGGGCTTCCGTGCAGAGTGATATTATTTTGTGGCAACAAGTAGGGAATGTAACTACGAAGAAACCTTTGTTATTGGTGAATACGAATGCCGCTCGGAAAACCGCTGTTTTAGCGGGAGAAGGTATTTGGCGTTGGCGAATGGAAGAATTTGACTTGACCGAAAATCAAGTAATCGTGGACGATATAATCTCAAAGACTGTTCAGCTTATATCCGTAAAAGACGATAAGCGTAAGTTACGGGTTTATACCACGTTGCCAACTTATGACTTGGAAGAACGGGTAAGTTTCGAGAATGAGATTTATAATAATATTTACGAACGGGTTTACGGTCAACAAATTGACCTCGAAATCACGAACGAAAAGGGACAGAAGAAGAATTTTAATTATACGATAGACGAAACAAAGAGCAGTTACGAAGTGTCTGACCTTGGAGCGGGAGTGTATCGTTATAAGGCAAAAGCAAATGTCTTGAGCAAAACTGAAACCGCCGAAGGACAATTTGTAATAACTGATATCGCATTAGAAGAACAAAATACCACTGCTGACCACTCATTGCTACGCACGGTGAGTCAACAGAACAACGGCAAGTTTGTCAAGCTAAAAGATATGCAGTCGTTGATTGATTACCTGAAAGCAAATAAAAGCCCAGGGAAAGCTCTGAGTTCCGAGTCAATTGATGAAGTGATTTCCCTTCGTTGGTTATTGGTTTTGTTGCTTTTACTAGCTACTATCGAATGGTCGGTCAGGAAGTATCTGGGAACGTATTAAAAGAATTAATTTTATCATAAATAAGCTCCCTTCCCTACAGGGGAAAGGCAGGGGGCGGCAGTCGAAACTGATCGGGTCATGAACATAGGAGATAAAGTAAGAAACATTAGAGGTACGGAAGAAGGTATAGTTACCAGACTTTTAAAGGATAACCTCGTAGAAGTTGAAATAGAAGATGGTTTTGCCATTCCGTTTCTAAAGAGTGAATTAGTAATTGTCTCTTCAAGTGAAAGTAAATATTTCAAGAAAAACGAACCTTCTGCCGCCGAAGTAGCCAAAACGGTTATTCCCCGTTCAGAGAAAGGTATATACTTAGCGTTGGTGCCCATTTCAGAGAGTACTTATACGGTAAGTGTGATCAATAATACAGATTGGGAAATGCCTTATACGTTGCACGTGGGAGAAGGCAAAGGCATTCGAGGAATGTTGTCTGGTTCTTTATCACCCAAAAGTAGTCAGCAAGCATCTTCGACTTTGAAAATGCAAGACTTTGACGAATGGAGTACATTAAGTATTCAGGCTCTTTATTATCAGGCGGGCTATGCAAAGCCGCCCAATGCGTTGTTGCGTAAGCTGAGACTCAAAGCCAACCTCTTCAAAGAAAAGCGATACATTCCGTTGACCGATAGAAAAGGTTATGTCGTACAGTTAGACGCAGAGGAGTCTGTAAAGAAAGAAAGCGATCTCGATGCTGCTAAATTGCAAGAGAAGTTTAATTCAGGGGTAACGTCTGTGAGCGAACCAGTTCGCCAGACTTTTAAACCAGGAGCGAGTGTAACGGTTGATTTACACATTGAAAAGTTAACTACGCAGTTTCTCTCTATGAATAACGCTGAAATGATTACGTTGCAAATCAGTCATTTCGAAAAGCAGTTAGAAAAATCTATTGCCACGGGAGCGGATGAAATCACGTTTATTCACGGTGTGGGTAGCGGGAAACTTCGTCAGGAAGTACATCGCCGATTATCCCAACATCCGAACGTGGCGTGGTACAAAGACGCTCAGAAAGAGAAATTTGGTTTTGGAGCTACGCTGGCGAATTTGAAGTGATATGCTCCTTAAAAGAATGATGGAGAACAGGCTGACTGAGCTATCTAGTGGTGTTGCGGTCTTTTGACCCGACACATAATCTATTACGCAAGCAAGTGTGACAGGGTGATTTGAAAGATTGCAGGGGCAGGGTCAAAAGGCCCATGCACCACGGAAACTATGTTTAACTGATACGGTTGGCATCACGCATGGTTACTATTATTAGTTTCAATCGTTTTTAACGTTTCGATAATAGTAATTAATGGCATCTGAGTTACTTTCTATGATGTCTAATCTACCGTCATTGTTTAAGTCTATGAGGATAATGTCATAGGTATCTAACTTATCATCCCTAAGTCGGATTTTTTTCCAGGTAATCCCATTTTTAAAATTTAGAAAGACTTCGTTTGGTTGCTCTGAATTTGCTACTACAATATCGATACTCCCGTTGCCATCCAAGTCTCCAAAATCTAACGAATACGAATCATTTAAAGCACTGTCAAAGACTATTCTCCTACTGTAATCCATTTCGTTACTACCGAAGTAAATAACGTTTGGTTCTTCAATGTTTGCAGTGATAATGTCTGGGTAACCATCATTATCAAGGTCAATTACGCCAATTGATCTGGTTTCATCTGTTCCGCTACCAAAGGGAATCTTATTGGTAAAGTTTAATTTTCCATCATTCAGGTAGATGAAATTTTGCTGCCCATCTCTATTGGCCAAAATTAAATCCTTATGTCCGTCGTCGTTAATGTCGAACACATCAACATCGATTGTTGAGTCATCTTTTGAGCCGAATTTCACTACTTCACTAAATTCCCCCTTTCCGTTGTTCAAGCATATTTCATTTTCTCTTCCTCTATTGGTAATGAGAATGTCTATATCGCCGTCATTATCTATATCAACGGTTTTTAAATTTCGGGTCGGAGAATATGCTTCGCCAAAAGTACCGGATCTCACAAAGCCTCCTTTGCCATTGTTCAGGTAAATTGCGTTTGGAGCCATATCATTGCCAACGGCCACATCCAGGTCTCCGTCTCCATCCAAATCTGCTAATTCGGTGGCATAACTGGTCTCACTTATATTATCAAGCAATTTGGCTACCGTGAAAATCCCGTAACCATTATTGAAGAATACCCGATTAGGTTCGGGCCAATGTCTCCCATTCGCGATTATTACATCCACGTCTCCATCATTATCTATATCTCCAGCACTTATGGAAGCAGATTTATCTTTTGTAGTACCTAATATTAATCTCGAATTAGATGTGAACTTAATTTCCTGAGCGTTTACACTACATTGGAACAATATAAGGGGGACGAAAATAAGGTATTGCATTTTTAAAAGTGCCAATTGGTAAATAGTTTTGATAGTCATTTATCTGATATTCGATATTTCCGTTTGTAGTACAAGCAGCTTTAATTTAATCCTTATCCTCTTTTCGTAACACTGTAATTGGTTTTCCCTGAACTCCAGCGTAAAAAACGATGATCTCGGCAGGTTTGTTACTTTCATTTTTACCATAGTGCCACGTATTTACCAATTCTATAATTGGTTCTCCTGCTTTAAGATATAGGGTGTCGTTCGTGACGCTGATTACGGTTAATTTCCCCTTTAATAATACACCCGCGTTTATTACGGAATGTTTATGTAATTCTAAACTCGTTTTTGGTGGGATGATTATCTTCAAGATCGCAATTTCCGTTCTACCAGTTGCATACGCTGGAAGTGGGGTGCCGTTCCAACTTTCAGATGTCTTTACTAAGATCGTTACTTCCGTTTGAGTGATTTTATTTGTTTTACAACCCATAAATAGGGTAGAAGCAAAATAAAACAGAATCAGTACTTTATTCATTTTAGTGTTCTTTAAAATCGTGAAACTATAATTTTTTGTAACACGAAATACCAATTACTGGTTGAGATGCTAAAATTGCTTCCCAAAATTCGGGTTCAAATCCCTGTTTTCCCTCTTTTGCTAACTTGGTATTATGCCATTCAATAGCAGAAAATCCCGCTTTTTCTAAAGTTGTGTTGTGTGTAGCTCGTTCGTGATGGTAATTTACGACTTCAATATGCTTTCCGTCTGCTTGATAAAACCGGTAAATAATTTCCCCGCCTTCGTTATAACTTATGTTTTCTCGGGTAAAGCCGTATTTAAATGTGGTTTCTACTGGGGCAGTGTAAGTTGGGTTACTGTTTATGGCAATAAACCGACCGCCGGGTTTTAAATGTTTGAAAATTACCTCAGCGAACTGAAACAGCTCATCGGGGCTTTTTGCGTAATTAAGTAGGTAGGAAGCGGTTATGAAATCAAACTCTTTATTTAGTGTTAAAGTCAGGACATCGTGGACGTGATAGTTTATGCCAAGCGGTTGCTGTATCTCAATTTGCTGGGCAAGCTGAATCATGCCCGCAGAAATATCAACGCCTTCAACATCGTTAGCTCCTCTGAGTTTTAACTGCCTGGTGTAAAACCCATCGCCACAAGCTAAATCAAGTACGCTTTTATTGGTTAAATCTCCGGCTAATTTGAACAATGAATGTACCTCAACGTATTTTTGCCACGGCTGTATTTTTGAGGCTTGGTACTCTTTTGCAATCTTATTGTAATCTGTTGCCATTTGGGGTTGGGTCGATAGTGAATTATTGAAACTCTAATAGTTCTCCATTCAAATTGCACACGGTCTAACTAATATCCAAATTGGAAGATTCATTTTTGTATCTGCAACTTTAAAGCTATTTTTGCTTCGCTAATGTAAAAACCCAATTCCATGAAAAACACCCGCCGAGAATTTATTAAACGCTTTTCTGCCGCTGCTACTTTAATCACAGCGGGTGGCTTCCAATCTGTAAGAGCTGCTGAATTTATCAATTCAAATGCGGAGGAAGTGAAATTCCGTTTCATCGTTGCCTCAGATGCACACTACGGTCAACCCGATACGCCTTTTGAGGAAATGACGGATACATTTATACGGAAGGCGAATATGTTTCATAAAACCGTACCGTGTGATTTCTGTGTATTGAATGGTGACATTATTCACGACAAAGCGGAGTTAATGCCCGTTGCGAAAAGTAAGTTTGATAAACTGGAAATACCACTTTATGCTACTCAGGGAAACCATGACCACGTAACGGCGGAGGTTTGGGAAAAAATTTGGGGAATGCCCGTTAATCATTCTTTCTCGATGAAGAAGTATAAAATTATCCTAACCACAACTTCTAATGAAAGAGGAGAATACCTTTCCCCTGATTTGCCGTGGCTTGCTGAAGAGTTAGAAAAAGCGAAAGGGAAGCCTATTTTATTATTCGTTCACATTCCCCAAACCAAATGGACGAAGCATGCCATTGAAACTTCGGAGTTTTTTGAATTACTTTCTACGTATAAAAACGTAAAAGCTGTCTTTCACGGTCATGAACACGATCAAGACGGAATTTACAAGAAAGATGATACGCCGTTTATATTCGATTCGCACATCGGTGGAAGTTGGGGGACGGACTATAAAGGCTTTCGGGTAGTGGAGGTGTTAGAAAACGATAATATTATTACTTACATGATGAACCCGGATGTGGAAATAGACAGAGTCGAGTTGTAATAAAATAGACATACTTTTAGTCGCTTTCGTAAAGTCTTAACCTATTTTGAAGCGTAACGACTTCATTCCGTAATTGCTGTTCTTTCTCCAATAAGTTAAGTACAACGTCTATACCTTCAAGATTCAGGTTTAATTCTTTGTAAAGCCTGATAATCCTTTCGAGTTCACTAATCTGATCATGGTAAACCACTCGATGATGCTCGATAATTTTAATCTCGATGAGTCTCATAGTATGCAATGCATCCAGAAATGACAGTTCAATATTATAAGATGAGCAAAGGGTTTGTGCTGAGGTAAATTCTCGGTTATGCATCCTTTCTTATGTTTTGTAATTCTTCAAATAGTGCTTTCTCTTGTTCGTTTAGCCCCGAAGGTGTCTTTAGTTGGTAGGTGATAATAAGGTCTCCAAATGTTCCTTCGTTTTTATAAACCGGGAATCCTTTCCCTTTCAATTTTACTTTCGTATCGTTTTTTGTTTCAGGAGTAATACTCAGCTTAACTTTACTATCGAACGTATCCACTAAGATTTCTCCACCCAACATGGCGGTATATAAATCAAGATCAACATTACCATATAAATTATCACCCACTCGTTTAAACTGCGTATCGTTATTCAAAACAAACGTAATGTACAAGTCACCTTTTGGTCCTCCATTTCTCCCTTCGGCTCCCATGCCTTTTATCTTAATTACCTGACCATTTTCTACCCCCGCCGGAATCGTGATTCTTATCTTTTTCCCGTTTACGGTAAGAACCTGCTTCTGGGATGTGTAAACGTCTCTGAGCCCAAGGCGTAACTCCGCATTATAGTCTTGTCCTTTAAACTGTGGACTGCGACCACCTCGTGAAGATCCCCCAAACATAGATTCGAAAAAATCTGAATAATCATCGCCTGAGTTTGAATAGCCTTGCTGATTTGACTGCCGATATTGTGACCTTTGTGCCTGTTGGGCTCTTTCGTGTTCTTCGCCTTGCTTCCAGTTTTCTCCGTATTTGTCGTATTTCTTTCGGTTTTCGGGGTCGCTCAGTACTTCATTCGCCTCGTTTATTTCCTTAAATTTCTTCTCAGCTTCCTTGTTATCAGGATTTAAGTCAGGATGGTATTTTCGGGCGAGTTTGCGATAGGCAGTTTTGATTTCCTTTTCGGAGGCGGGTTTGGAAATATCCAAGGTTTTATAATAATCAATAAATGCCATTGTTTACTTTGTTGTATTTTGTGTGGTGTTAACGCTGTGTTTGCTATGATGAATGTAAGTATAAATAGCCGTCATTTGCGTAAAGGCGTATTAATATTCTTACTCAGGAAAATTCCTTAATATGCCAAAGTACGCCCGACGGGACGGGTCGTAGAGGAAAAGCTCGTTGTCTCAGTCGCTGTAAATTATTTCTGTGACACGAACTCCTTTGTATTTTATGCCAAGTTCTAACTCTTTCATTTCGGAGCAGTGTCTTGCCAAATTCTTGACTCTTTAACGTAAGCATCTTGTAAATAGAAGCCGAACTCGCCAAGTTTAAAATAAGACATATTTATAGATAACTTGAGTTCTTCGAAACCTAAGTCTACGTAGAGGTTTCGTGAAATGTTGTAATTTTTTGAACCGATAAAAATTCGGATAGATTTTGGGCCGAAGTTTATCATTACTCGTTGGTGCTATTTTTAATCAGCTGCGTATAAAATCGAATCGAGTTCTCAAATTCTGCTACCGGAACCCGTTCGTTGATTCCGTGAAAAGACTTAATATTCTCCGGAGTAATTTTTATGGGGAAAAAGCGGTAAATATTATTTGAGACATTCTCGAAGAAGCGGGAGTCTGTTGCTCCAATTACTAAATAAGGCGTAAAAAGAACGTCGGGGTTTGTTTCTGCGATAGTGCGTTGGAGAGTTTTGAAGCCAAAAGAATCCGTACTTGAAACTTTATACGCTTCCGAATTAAAATTCCCCGTTTTTATTCCTATCCGTTCGTCGTCCATAATATCCTCTACGTAGTCAATTACCGATTCAATGCTCGTCTCGGGAGCAATCCTGAAATTGATAGAAGCAGTGGCGTATTGCGGAATAATATTCTCTTTGACTCCGCTTTTAAAGATAGTCGGTGACGTAGTGGTTCTGATCAACGCATTGCCTGAGGCACTTTTTTCGTAAACGCTGACAATGACGGGGCGGAAGATAGACTTATTTGCGAACGCCATTTTATTAAAAAACGGCATTTCGGGTCCTAAATAATCAATAAACCCTTCAATCGGTTTCGAGATTTTAGCGGGGAATGGATTGTTTTTTAACTTTGAAACAGCGGAGGCAAGTACATCGATGGCGGTTTCGCGTTCGGGCATGGAAGAATGTCCTCCTTCAATATTCACGGAAAGCTCCAACGTAAGAAATCCTTTTTCCGCAATTCCCACAAGAGCGACTTCTTTCTCAATACCCGGGACAATTCCCTGCACAAAAGTCCCGCCTTCGTCCAGAATAAACTCGGCGTTGATATTCTGAGAAGTTAGATAAGTCGCAATAGCCTGAGCACCCTTTTTGCCACCAATTTCTTCGTCGTGACCGAATGAAATGTAAATGCTTCGCTTTGGGGTGAAACCATTTTTTAACAGATATTCCACCGATTCCATGATACTTATCACGCTGCCTTTATCGTCAATTGCCCCGCGTCCCCATATGGTATCGTTTACAATTTCACCGCCGAAGGGTGCGTGTTTCCAATTGGGTAAATTTTCTTCAATGACCGGAACAACATCGAGGTGTGCCATTAAGATAATTGGCTTGAGGTTAGCGTCTGAGCCTTCCCATTTATACAGGAAACTGTACGAATTAAATACCTTTTTCTCTAACTGGGCATTAGTGAACGGGTAAGTTCTCTCCAAAAAGTCTGCAAACCTCTTAAACTCGGTAGAGTCAAATTCGGCGGGGTTTTCGTTAGAAACCGTTTGGATTTGTAATGCTTCTGAAAGGTGATATTTCGCTTCAGAGTTTATTTCAATATTCTTAATGGGGTCGTATTTTACCTGTTTTGATTTGAAGGTCAACGTATTGATTGTCAAATAGCTAATGAATAATAAGAGAATGCCGAGTAATAATAAAAGTACTTTTTTTATGGAAGACATATATGGAAGACATAGACTTGGGTGATTCTTACGGAATGTAAAGATAAAAATGTAAAGATAAATTTGTTAAAATACCATTGCTGATCTAATCCCAATTCCCTGATCACCGTAGTACGGCATTACGAATGCACTATTGTACTGTTTGCTTTTTACTTTCCCTTTATTTATCAGCGGGTACGTCCAATAGGCAACTTTTGTGCTCAAAATCCCAATTCCGGCACCTGCTGCTATATCCGTTAGCCAATGCCTGTTATTGTAAACCCTGAATAATCCGGTTCCGGCTGCCACTAAATAACCTGAGAGTCCGTACCAAACAGAGATATCTTTGTATTCCTGATACAAGAATTCTGCTCCCATAAAAGCGGTGGCCGTGTGACCAGAAGGAAACGAATTTGTGGAAGAGCCATCAGGGCGTTCTACTCTTGTGGTATTTTTAAGAATATTTACGGTCAAGCCCATAGTCAGGTAAGCACCCGCCAAAATTATGGTTCTATCCTTAAAGCTATTTTTTCCTTTGATTCCAGCAGCGTTTAAGCCGTAAACTGTTAGGAAAGGAGCGTATTGAGAAAAGTTATCGACGGTCAGTTTTGTGTCAATATGCTCTTTTACTTCTTGTTGCGTACTG
This sequence comes from Spirosomataceae bacterium, assembly GCA_047630355.1. GTDB lineage: Bacteria > Bacteroidota > Bacteroidia > Cytophagales > Spirosomataceae > JANQUM01. The sequence continues at coordinate 9,568 of JBLHXN010000070.1, forward strand.
GCATTAACTGATTTTAGTGGGTAGCTTTCAAGACCAATAATGCCATATCCGAGTAGTGCGGAAGGTAAGATTAAAGATTCGTATTTAAATTTTGTACTTTCTTCCTTTTTTAACGAATCAAGCTTAACACCTTGCCCAAAGGCACATAAGGTGGTTAAGGTAAGCGTAACCACCATTTTTGTTTTCTTCATTAGGTTAGTATATATAGGTTAGTTTTCAGAAAAACCTTTTTTGTATTGTCGGTTATTAAACCGACAAGCGTAAAACGGGGAAATCGGGGTATTTTTTTTTAGGAAAACGGTTTGCAGCTACTCTAAGGTCGGGACTTTTACCACTTATTTAATTTATAATTTGTCAATATCATTAATTTTATGGGTTACAGTAGTCGCAGTATGTTGGGTCTTCTGTAGTTTTCTTATTAGGATACATTTCCTCTTTTTTGAATTGGCAATGTTGGCAGACATAAATATAATTAAGTGTTGAATTTGTCGGTGAACCGCATAAGCTGCATTCAAGTCCTTTCGTTGCATCGGTTATTCCAAAACCTGGCATTTGGCATTGGGGACAGGCAGATCTAATTTTTTCCACCAATTTTTCTGTTGTTTTCTCTATTACACTCATTCGTGTTGGATTATACATAGCTCGCATATCCGTTTCTGCATATACAGAATGGTATTTTGAGCACAGTTGTTCAAATGATGTCTTTAAAATTCCAATATCGGTTATCCCTTTGTGAATGTCAGTGTTTTCGTCTTTTGATTTGCGAAGAATTAATCCGTGAGTAGGAAACCCTATTTGGTCGGCAAACTCAAAAAGTTCCTTTTGGGTTTGGACTTGTTTACCGTTAAAATTAGTCGAAGTGCTCAATTCTCTAACTATAATTTCTACGTTGTTTTTTGTGTCAATAAAAATCAAAAATTCGTCATCTGAGTGTACAAAGTATAGTGACGGATGTGGACCAAAAGAACCTTCACTGGCGATACCTAAATCGCAATTGTTTAATCTCATCGCTCGCATGCATTTTTCTCTAACGGTTGAAATAGGGTCAAGTTCTCTTTCTATTTCTCCTGTGAAAGTTCCTAATGCGTCTGTATCAAAAGTGTCATCTACAAAACAACTAACACCTAACTCTTTTTCAAGAATTGGTGCAATCACTCTTTGTTTTTGATGCTTTGTGGCTATAAGCAATTTTCTGTTTTGAAACATTGATATAAAATTCAGCTATTATTGTTTTGAAGTTGTTAATGCTTGTCCTTTTTTAGTTTCGTCAAATTGACCATTGTCGTAAATCAAGATGCCATTTACAAATGTATGGGTCACCTTTGTTTGAAATGTTGTTCCTTCTAGTGGTGACCAACCACATTTGGATAAAATATTACTCTTGTCCACTTTCCAACTTGAGTTTAAGTCAAGAATTACTAAGTCTGCAAAGAAGCTTTCACGTATGAAGCCTCTTTTTTCAATATTGTAAAGTATTGCTGGATTATGACACATCTTTTCTGCGATTTTTTCTAATGATATTAGTCCTTGTTTGTAAAGCTCAAGCATAATGTTCAACGAATGCTGAATGATTGGTGCCCCTGACATTGATTGAAAATAGGGTTTTTGCTTTTCGTCTAATGTGTGAGGGGCATGGTCTGTAGTTACTAAGTCTATTCTATCGTCCAGCAAGGCTTTCAAAAGCCCTTTTTTGTCTTTTTCTGTTTTTATTGCTGGGTTCCATTTTATTAAAGTTCCTAAACGTTTATAGTCTGTGTCGGAGAACCACAGATGATGAACCGATACTTCTGTCGTTATGTTTTTCTCTTTCAAAGGAATATCATTACGGAAAAGGTGTGTTTCTGCTTCTGTGGTTAAATGCAGAATGTGAAGTCGTGCCTTGTATTTGTTGGCTATGTCAATTGCTCTTTTAGTTGCTTCGTAACAAGCTTCTTCGCTTCTAATAATTGGATGAAATTCAATAGGCACATCATCGCCATATTTTTCACGATATATGTTTTCATTCTCTTCAACTATTTGTTCTTTTTCAGAATGGATGGCAATGATGGATTTACAGTTGGCAAACAGCTTTTCCATTGTTTCTGGATTGTCGGCAAGTAGGTTTCCTTTTTTTGTAAAGTAAAGTCCGTCATCAGAAACGCCTAATAATTTGGATGTGTCGAGATTGATTACGTAATCAAGGTTATCACCATTAACACCTAAAAAGAAACCAAAATTGGCTAAAGATTTTTCAGATGCTAATTGATATTTTTCATTTAAAATGTCAATGGTTAATACATCCGGAAATGTATTTGGCATATCAATAAAAGAAGTAACACCACCTGCAATAGCTGCTCTGCTTTCTGAATGAAGGTCGCCTTTATGTGTTAGTCCAGGTTCACGAAAATGAACTTGTCCGTCAATGATGCCTGGAAATAAATATTTGCCTGTTCCGTCAATTACTTTTGCATTTTGATCGTCATTATGTCGTCCAATTTTTTGAATTACACCATTGTCAATTAATAGGTCAGTAACGATTATTTGTCCTTCGTTAACGAGGTTAATATTTTTGATTAAAGTTCTTTCTATCATTGTGAATTGTCTGTCTCGGGTCGTCTGCCATTGCCGCTAACTCATAAATATGCGATTTTTTTGTGGTCTGCCACTGCGGTAGTACTTTTTGCATTATTTGATACTATTTGATTTTTTCGCTGTACTATTTTTGTCGTACTCATTTAAAAGCTGCTCGGTTAACAAGTAAAAATATATGTAATCTGCAACACCACATAATTTTATTCTTCCTTTAAACTTAAACCATCAAAAGGGCTAACGATATTCTGGATTGTATGGTTACTTACATGGGCACATCGTAGCGTAGTTTTTATATTGTTATGCTCCAGTATTCCTGAATTAGTTTAATATCCGTCCCCCGTTCATGCAGGTTTGGGTAGCTGTGACGCAAACTGTGAAAAGTGATATCTTGGATAATTTTAGCTGCATTCTTTGCCCGGTGGAAAACCTGTAGGTTTCTTGTTGTAGTGAAGGGGCGTTTTCGCATTGTCCAGTCTTCTAAACTGATACCTTTTATTCGCTGGAAATGTCCTGCATTATTTGTAACCATAACCAAATTATTAACTATGGACGTAACACCTGTTAAGAGGTCGAAGTCGTCTATTCGAGTTCCAGCTTTACGAGGCCTTGCTTTTTCTATAATATATAGATTTAATGCTCTAAAAATGGGTAAAATCTGAACACCTGTTAAAAGTTTTCTAATGTTCTTTTGTTTCTACTGGGGCGTTTTCTATTCCAAATTTGAGTTCAGCTAAGGTGATTTTTGAGATAAAACAATCGGCTGACTATAAGCCTTCAAACTTGTCTTCAAGATTAAACTTACCTTTCATATAGAAAATTGCAATGTTTGTGTCTATCAAAATATCAGCAATAATTTTTTCTGTTGATTTTGAAGGCTCAAAGGCTCCCAATGCTTTTTTGAATGACTATTTTTCAGGTCTCAAATCTGTTTTGACCGATGCTGTAAGTTTGGCTATTAAATCCAGTTTATTGCTTGGGCTGAGGTTGTTTAATAAACTCAAATAGCCCCCGATTATTTTTGAGTCAAATTCTATTCTATACTATTTATTTGTGTCTTTTGTTTTTAGGTTCGATTTCATATTCATAAAGTAAAGGATTTTTTCTTTTTAGATTACGCGACTCAACAACTTATACGGGGTGGAAACACTCTTTGCAACTCAGATACCATTAATATCCAAACCCCATCCGAGGATAATCCTCAAATACCCCCAATTTCCTTGATTAAATGCGTTTCTAATCAGAAAAAGTCGTATTTTTGTTGATTATGTGTTTAGCGTTGGAGATACGGCATAAGAGCCACGAAAAACATGCTTTCACAAACTAATAAAAAACTCAATAACTTATAAATGGCTGAACAAATCGACGATTCAGAATTACTTCCCGCTTCTAATAATTCAGGAAATATCATTCCTATCAATATTGAAGACGAAATGCGGGGAGCGTACATTGACTATTCAATGTCCGTTATTATCTCCCGTGCTTTGCCAGATGTGCGTGATGGTTTGAAGCCCGTTCACCGCCGTGTCCTTTATGGAATGGCCGACTTAGGGGTATATCATAACCGTGCTCACAAAAAATCTGCCCGTATAGTGGGAGAGGTGTTGGGTAAATATCACCCGCATGGAGACTCCAGTGTGTACGATACTATGGTGCGTATGGCTCAGGAGTGGTCACTGCGTTATCCACTTGTTGACGGACAAGGAAACTTTGGTTCAATTGACGGTGATTCACCCGCAGCAATGCGTTACACCGAAGCTCGTTTGAAGCGAATTGCGGAGGAATTACTGCAAGATATCAATAAAGAAACGGTTAATTACCAACCCAACTTTGATGATTCATTAACTGAGCCTTCGGTGCTTCCGGCACGTATTCCAAACTTATTATTAAACGGTACCTCAGGTATTGCCGTTGGTATGGCTACTAATATGGCTCCGCATAACCTTTCGGAAGTGGTGGATGGTATTACGGCGTACATCGACAATAATGACATCGAAATTGAGGAATTGATGCAACACGTCAAAGCTCCTGATTTCCCAACGGGTGGAATTATTTACGGTTACACAGGCGTAAAATCTGCTTTTGAAACGGGTAGGGGACGTATTGTGATTCGTTCGGTTGCCAATATGGAAGTTACTAAGACTGGTAAAGAGCAGATCGTAGTAACAGAAATTCCGTATATGGTCAATAAAGCCTCGATGATCGAAAAGACTGCGGCTTTGATTAACGATAAGAAAATCGAAGGGATTTCTGACATGCGGGACGAATCTGACCGCGACGGGCTTCGGGTAGTTTATGACCTGAAACGTGACGCCATTCCGAATGTTGTTCTCAATAACTTGTACAAGTACACGCAACTACAATCTTCTTTTAGCGTAAATAATGTAGCTCTGGTAGGTGGCCGTCCGTTGACGCTCAATCTTAAAGACATGATACGTCATTACGTATCTCACCGCGTTGAAGTGATTACACGTAAAACTGTATACGAATTAAAAGAAGCAGAAAAACGAGCTCATATTCTTACGGGTTTACTTATCGCTCAGGAATACATTGACCAAGTAATTGCGTTTATCCGTAAGTCGAAAGATCCGGACGAAGCAAAGCAAGGTTTGATTAATGGAGATTTCTTATCCGAAAAAGAGAAAGCGGCTTACTTTGAATCAGGCCAGGAAAGTATGCAAATCATTGACGAGCTAACACTTAGCCTCGAAGATGGTAAAATGCTAAGTGAAGTACAGGCAAAGTCTATTCTTGACATGCGTTTGCAACGTCTTACCGGACTCGAGCGAGATAAAATAATTGGTGAGTACGATAATATCAAAGCAACAATTATTGATCTGAAGGGAATTCTTGATTCAGATGAACGTAAGAACGGAATCATTAAAGATGATTTACAAGATATTAAAGAACGCTACGGTGATGAACGTCGCTCTAAGATAGAAATGGCGGGCGGAGATTTCAGCATCGAGGATATGATTCCTGACGATGAAATGCTCGTTACTATTTCAAACCAAGGATATATCAAGAGAACCCCGTTGCAGGATTACCGAACTCAAAACAGAGGAGGAGTAGGAGCACGTGGAGTAAAAACTAAGAATGATGATTACACTGAGCACCTTTTCTCTGCTACTAACCATAATTACCTTTTGATATTTACCGAAAAAGGTAAATTGTATTGGTTAAGAGTATTCGAAGTGCCGGAAGGTTCTAAAACTGCCAAAGGTCGTGCTATTCAAAATCTTATTAGTATTGAGCAAGATGATAGCATTCGGGCAGTACTAAACGTTAAAACACTTATTGATGACGATTACATCAACAATAATTATATTGTGATGTGTACTGAAAAAGGAACGGTTAAGAAAACGTTACTTGAATCGTATTCTCGTCCACGAGTAAACGGGATCAACGCCATTAATATTAATGAAGGTGATAACCTGTTAGATGTAGCACTTACAAATGGAGATAATTATATAGTTATTGCCGCCAAGAAAGGTAAAGCTGTTCGTTTCCACGAATCTGATGCTCGTCCAATGGGACGTACCGCAACTGGAGTTCGGGGAATTCGTTTGAACGAAGACGATCGGGCAATTGGTATGTTGTGTATCAATAGAGAAGATACGCAGCTATTAGTCGTTACCGAAAATGGTTACGGAAAACGCTCGGACGTAAACGAATATCGGATTACATCAAGAGGAGCGAAGGGCGTAAAAGCCATGAACGTTACCGAGAAAACGGGTGGCTTAGTAGCTATCAAAGAAGTAACAGACGAAGATGATTTGATGATCATTACTGTAAATGGTATCGCAATTCGGATGGCAGTAAGTGATTTACGGATCATGGGACGTGCCACGCAAGGAGTGCGGCTTATCCGTTTGAATGGTAAAGGTAAAGATAACATTGCGTCTGTAACAAGAATTGCAAAAGAAGAAGAGGAGGAAGATCTCGAAATCTCCGATGAGAATGTAGTGGGAGAGAGTGACTCCGAAACAACAGAGACAGCAACGGAATAGATGCTTCACGAGAAAAAGACTTCACTTGACATACAGGTGAAGTCTTTTTTTGTAAATAAAATGTTAAATAAGCCCCTTGAATAAAACGATTTCAATTATATCTTGTCAAACAATTAACCAACAAACCTTAAAGATGAAAAAAACATTATTAGCTTCGGTTGCATTAGCAGCCATATTATTCTCAACTGAACTCCACGCACAGGGCGTTGAAGATAAGCTTAGAGATGCTCAATGTGAATCAGCAACACAAGCAATTGAAAGTGCCGAAAAGAATACCGTTCACCAGAAGAGAGGACTTAAAGGTTCATCATGGTTGAAATTGGCAGACGCTTATATGGACGCATCTACAATATGTGGCCGTGACTCTATGTCTTCTAAAAAAGCTTACGAAACTTATCAAAAGGCTTTAGAAATTGATGCTGCTGGAGACGGTAAAGCAAAAGAAGACATTGAAGCAGCTATGAAAAGTCCTAAGCTACACGCCTCGTTATTATCACAAGGTGCGGCTTATTACAATGTGCAAGAGTTAGACAATGCACTAACGTTGTTTAAATTGGCCAACATGGTGGATCCTAAAGATACTACCACAACTCTATACGCTGGTATTGTAGCTCAGCAAAACGGCAGCATGGATATAGCAGAAGATTTTTTCCTAAAGCACGTTGCTAACGGTGGTACAGACGCCGCTGTGTTTTATAGCTTATCATTGATCTATAACAAAGAAAAAGAATATGATAAGTCAATTGATATACTGAAAAGAGGTATTGAAAAGCAACCTAATGATAAAGACTTAAAAGGACAGCTTATCAATACGTATATCGTTTCAGATAAAATTGAAGATGCGAAGAAAGATTTGAAGTTATTAGTTGACGCTAACCCAACTAATACTGCAAATATGACGAACCTGGCAATTATATATGATAATACAGGTGACAAGGAGAATGCGTTGAAATATTATAACATGGTTCTTGGAGTAGACTCTAATAACTATGATGTTAATTTCAATTTAGGAGTTATGTATTTCAACCAGGCGGTTGAAATCAAGAAAGAAGTCGATGCTATGGATATGAAAGAATATCAGAAATCTGGAGCGGCAGTTGAGAAAAACGTCTGCGAAAAGATGAAACAAGCAAAACCATATTTTGAAGTGTGTGCGAAGTCAGACAGAACTGAAGTGGCTGTTACGGAGAACTTGAAAACAATTGAAAGAATTTTAGGTCAGTGCAAGTAATCCAATAAGAATAATAAGTTTTTTAAAAAAAAAGCCCCACCAATCTGGTGGGGCTTTTTTGTATATGAGATTGAAGTAGGAAGTGAGTACTAAGTAACGATATGTGTATTTACATAACTCTACTTAACATAATGTAAATTATATAACATTTATTGCTGCCATATAAGTAAGCCATTAAGTAAGCCATAAA
>JBLHXN010000071.1:0-17501 GCA_047630355.1 Spirosomataceae bacterium
GCAAACAGCTTAAAAATCGAGTTGCGGAAATTATTGAATTGGTTGGTCTGAGTGTAGAACAGCACAAGAAAATTGGACAATTATCAAAAGGTTACCGGCAACGGGTCGGGCTTGCCCACGCTTTGATTCACAATCCTGAAGTATTGATTCTTGACGAGCCAACCACCGGTCTTGATCCAAATCAATTGGTCGAAATACGGAATTTAATTAAAAGTATCGGGAAAGAAAAAACGGTTATTTTAAGCACTCATATCATGCAGGAAGTGGAAGCACTTTGCGAACGGGTCATCATTATTAATAAAGGATGCATCGTAGCCGATCGTAAAGTGGCTGATATTTTAGAGGAAGGAAAAACCGTGGAGACAATATTCAGAGAAGTAACCGCTTCGGCTTAAGCCTCAAATATATCTACGTGAGCTTCCAGAGTAGAACTTATCGGCACTTTTGACTTGTAAGTTCCGGTTACCGGATTTATTAAATCGGTTTGGGCGGAGCGGGCCAAGGCAACGTAGTTCTCGTTTACTGCTCCTCCCTCCGTTGGGTCGAACCCTCTCCAGCCACCGCCAGGCAAGTAAACCTCTACCCAAGCGTGCAATTCGTGAGCCTGACGCTCGCTGCCGTAGCAGTAACCACTCACAAATCTCGCCGCAATTCCGATTGATTTACAAAAGGCAATCATCAATACCGAGAAATCTCTGCAAGAGCCGTACTGCTCAACCAATGTCTTTTCGGGGTCAAAAGCACTACCGTCAATCCTGGCTTGATAAGTAATATTTTCCCTGATATACTCACATATTTTTTGCAGGAAATCTCCCGTACTCCATTGCACTTCGGCGGCTAATTTCCGAGCGGTTTGGTGAATTAAAGTTGTAATACCCTCATCATTCAAATAAGGACGGAGCAGAAGTTTTTCGTCTTCCAGATAAGCGAACGGAAGCTTCTGAGCTTCGAAAGGAAAGTAAACAAAATTGAAAGGGTTGAACGACTCACTTTCTATGATTATCTCAGAAGCGAGTTCGAAGCGTTCACAAGGCTTATTTACATAAATAATGTGCTGAATATTGCCTTCGGCATCCAGGTTCTTCACCAATAAGTCCGGCGTCGGAGTTACGGTCAAGCGATTATATATCAGTTCTTGGTAGGGTGATACTTTTGGGGTCAAAAACACGTAATGAGGCGTCAGCGTGACTACCTCCGCATACGTATAAGATAGGGTATGAATTACCTTTAATTTCATATTTTTTTTAGTTCTCCAACTTTCTGAACATTGGTTCGGTCCAGTCGTCAGTCAATATTTCAACGGAGTTATTTAAAAGAGCGTTCCACTGATGGGAGATGTGCTCGAGGTCTTGTTTATTGTATCTGTATTCCTGAATATTATAGCTATCTTTTTCGTACACCAGCACATCAATCGGGAAGTCAACATCGTTGGCACTGACCCGTGCGGAGTCAAACGCCAAAAAGCCAAGTTTCAAGACCATTTCGAGGCTTGTATCGTTTTTAATGTTTCGGTAAAGAATCGATTTCCCCTAACTGGAATTTCCAATAATGATAAATGGCGAGCCATCGTCGGTTATTTCAATCCAGTTTCCTTCGGGATAAAGCAAGTAAAGTTTGGGTTCGTCATCGTCTTATAACTGCTCGCCCACAATAGCGGATGCGTTAAACGAAAGTCCGGCTTCTTGCAAAGCTTTCCTGTCTTCTTTAGCAACTCGTTTTACCTGATTACCAAATGCGTTTACGGCTCTGTAAAGCTTATTAAATTCAGTATCCTGCTCTTCCAGAACTTCCTAAAAATAGGCAATTGCCTTATCCCAGACCGAACGAAGACCAGGAGTCATGATGAACATCGAATGATTACCCGTTTGGTGGATAAAAGCTTCTTTTTGTGGAAACTTCGCTTCCTGAAGTAATGCGGGTATCGGCAATTCCAACGATTCCTCCGGCAACCTTAACGCCCAGGCAAAAAGTCATATTTGTTAACTAATAAATTGTGTGGGAAGTAAGAAACTTTTCTTGATAAGGTGACGCAATAGCTAACCAGTTTTCAGTCATCAATGCTCACTTTACTGTTGAGTCGACCGTTGATAATCAATTTTTTTTGGAATTGGTTTCAAGTCAAAGTAAGTCGAAAATATAGCTTGAGCTAATTCGTTGTTTTTAGACTGAAAATCATCCAGAAAACTGTGCAAGCCTTTGGGATAAATATCGCTAATGTCTGTAAAATCTAACTCGTTCCGCAAGATGCCAATTGCCTTTTCAGCTTCGTTTGAAAAACCGTCCGAAATCCGGCGACCCGATATTTCGTACAAACATTGTTCTGCCTGATGAACGCTGTAATATAAAGAGCGGGGAAACCGCCGGTCTTTGATCAGGAAATTCACGATATACTCCGGCTTCAGATTTCGATATTGCTGACGGTACATATTAAATGCACTCGCCGACTTCAATACCGCCGACCAAATTAGTAATGATTGCGGGGAGTTAGCTTTTTTTGCTTCGGGTACTGTGCTGAAATATTTTACATCCAAAAAGCGGGAGGTCTTGTCGGCACGTTCCACAAATTTACCCAGACAGGCAAAATAAAATCCTTCGTTACGGGTGTAGGCAGAATCAAGCATTCCCCAAAACAACTGACAGTTTTTCCTGATTTCGTCAAAAAAAGCAATGGGGTCTTTAATTTCCCGATTAGTAACTTTAGAAAGCCTTGTTAATTCAAGGTAAAACTTATTCAGTTGCTCCCACAATTCTATCGGAAGTACTTCACGGATAGTACGGGCGTTTTCGCGGGCGTTTGAAATAGAACTAAAAATCGAATTCGGATTACGTTTGTCAAACGTCATAAAATCAATTACATCTTCGCGAGAAGCTACTTCGTGGAATTGATAAAATTCGTCATCATCTCCAGTGGCGGTTAGAATGGGCTTCCATTGTTCGTCGAAAAGATTTGGAGCGTCTAACGCGAGGTTGTTGTTAACGTTAATATATCGTCCGTAATTCTCAGCCCGTTCAATGTAACGGCTCAACCAGTAAATAGCATTGGCAACCCTACTTAGCATACTCTATCTATGTAGTTTGAATGATGAAGTTTATTATTTATTTTGATCGGTGTTTGTCGCCGAAATAGAGATCCGTTTGTTGTGAATCTCCCGAAGATACACCATTAAACCGAACATCAGACACAAACTAATCGAGAAAATTACGGAAACAGTATAGGAAGTAAAACCAACGTAGGTATCAATTAGAATCAAAATTCCGGCGGTGCTAATGTAGAAGAATGCTGATTTAGTCTGGTACGGCACCGGGAAGTATCGCTGCCCCCAACGGTAACACACAAAAACCATTACCATACTCGAAATAGTGAACGAAACGGCACTTCCCATGTACCCAATTTCCGGAATTAGTAATACATTCAGAATCACCGAACACACCATTCCGATAGCCGTAATACGTGAACCATAAAACGTTTTGTCGGTCAATTTAAACCAAACGGACAAGTTCCAGTAAATACCAACCAATAGGTTCGCGAAAAGTAGAATTGGCACCACCACAAGCCCTGCCCGGTATGTTTCCCCGACAAACCTGCCAAATATTTCTAAATTAACACCTATTCCCACCCACAGGCAGCATCCCGCAATAATGAACCATTTCATTACTTGGGCAAAAATGGGCGGGGCATTTTTATCTTGAGTTTTAGAAAAGAAAAAAGGATCAGCGGCGTAACGGAACGCTTGCGTCACAATCGCCATCAAAATGGCAAGTTTGTAACAATTAGCGTAAATACTGAAAGCATCATCTACACTTTGTCCGGGGTAAAAGCCTTCGGGCAATAAGTGCCGGAACATCAATCGATCAGCGGTTTGGTTGATATTTCCCGCCAAACCCATAATCAAAATCGGGAAACCGTATTGCCAAAGCGGTTTGAACGCTTGCCAGTTTATCGAGAATTTGAAACCAATCAATTCTTTCCGCAACGCCCAAATCAAATAAAGATTAGCGATGAAATTTGCCCAAATGATATAATCTGGTCCGATAGCGGGATTGTAAATGTAAGAAACGTACGGAACGAGTTCGGGGAACATTGTTCCGTTGCTCACCGATCGGCAAAAGCCGATATAAAAGAGGTTCAGAAAAACATTTATTCCGATATTTATCAACCGAATTTTGACAAAACGCCTCGCCTTATTTTCCATCCGCAAACGAGCGAATGGTATCGCTACGCAGGCATCAATGGCAATAATCATTGCCATCCAGACGATGAGTCTTTGTTTTCCGGGATAACCCAGCAGATTTATAAGCGGCTCGGCGAAGATGATTAACAGCCCCGACATCACCAAGCTACTCACCATCACCGAAGTCAGGATGATGTTGAAATAATGCTGCCGGGTTTTTAACGTCGTTCCGAAACGGAAAAACGTGGTTTCCATTCCGTAAGTATATATAATATTGAACAGCGTGGCGTAAATGAACAACTCACTATTGTCCGCGAGGCTTTCGGGTTTGTCAAAAATATAGGTGTGCAGCGGCACTAATAGAAAATACACGAAACGCCCCACAATACTACTGATGCCGTAAAGTGCCGTTTCGCCCGCTAACTTTTTGAGTACGCTCATATAAAATTCACTAACACAAAATTGCTTTACCTAAAATGCGGGACAAAGCTAACAGAATTTGAACTTGTTCCGAATTCCTGTACTCTATATATGATGTGAAACCTGTTCGGAATGGCAATAATAAAATTAGGGATGAACGTTCGATATTTCCAAACAAAAACCGCTTGAAATTTCTTCAAAAAATAAATCTACTTAAACGAAGCACTGATAACATCGAATAAAAGGTCAGTTTCCAAAAAATCCTTAACTTGCAATCGTTTTAATAGATGTAAGATTACACCAAATTAGCTGTTTTCAATCATCCTGTATTTAAATTTTAAACCATATTGATTCTTCTATGAGCCAGAACCAAATTAAACCCGGCGTTGTAACCGGAGACGCTCTTAACGCTTTGTTGCGTCACGCTAACGAAAACAACTACGCCCTTCCTGCGGTAAACGTAGTGGGTACCAACTCCATAAACGCTGTTTTGGAAACGGCAAAAGAGGTAAACTCACCCGTAATTATTCAATTCTCTAACGGTGGTGGACAATTCTACGCTGGTAAAGGACTTTCAAACGACGGACAAAAAGCCGCCATTGCGGGTTCAATATCCGGAGCTATGCACGTACACGAGATGGCAGCACATTACGGCGTTCCGGTTGTATTACATACCGACCATTGTGCTAAAAAATTACTACCTTGGATTGACGGTCTTTTAGACGCCGGCGAAAAATATTACGAGAAGCACGGAAAGCCTTTGTACAGCTCGCACATGCTCGACTTGTCAGAAGAGCCAATTGAAGAAAATATCGAAATATGCTCGAAATACCTTGAGCGGATGGCAAAAATGGATATGACCATCGAAATCGAATTGGGTATTACTGGCGGAGAAGAAGACGGCGTAGACAATACGGACGTGGACAGCTCAAAGCTTTACACTCAACCCGAGGAAGTGGCTTACGCTTACGAAGAATTAAAGAAAGTTTCTGACAATTTTACCATTGCTGCATCTTTTGGTAACGTTCACGGTGTCTACAAGCCGGGCAATGTATCGTTGCAACCAGTTATCCTGAAAAATTCTCAGGAGTACATTCAGAAAAAATACGGAACGGGTGAACTTCCTGTAAACTTCGTATTCCACGGTGGTTCAGGCTCAAGCCGTGCCGAAATCCGCGAAGCGATTGATTATGGTGCCATCAAAATGAACATTGATACCGATATGCAATGGTCAACGTGGGAAGGTATTCTAAAGTATTACCAAGCCAACGAAGCCTATTTACAAACGCAACTGGGCAACCCTGATGGATCTGACGTACCAAACAAAAAGTACTACGACCCACGCGTTTGGTTACGCAAAGGCGAGCAAAGTATGATCGAACGTCTGAAAATAGCTTTCGAAGATTTGAATTGTATTAATCGATTAGAAGGATTAATTTAAATTAGTATTTTTCAAAAAAAACATAAACGCTCTCCAAGCTAACCTTTGGGGAGCGTTTTTTCTTTAAATTTACATTTCAAATAAAAATATAGAATGCTGACACACAGCCTGAAATTACGTAAACCCCTGGCGGTCATCGATTTAGAGACTACAGGAATTAACGTCGCCCGCGACCGAATTGTTGAATTATGCGTTGTCAAGGCAAATATTGACGGTTCCGTTGATATAAAAACCAAACGTATTAACCCAACCATCCCGATTCCGCTGGAAACGAGTATGATACACGGGATTTACGACGAAGATATCAAAGACGAACCTACGTTCAAGCAAGTTGCAAGATCATTATCCGAATTCTTAGACGGCTGTGATTTGGCAGGTTTCAACTCCAACCGCTTTGACGTACCAGTTTTAGTTGAAGAATTTTTACGGGTTGATAATGACATCTTCAGCATGAAAAACCGGAAGTTGATTGATGCTCAACGCATATTTCATTTGATGGAGCCCCGGACACTTACGGCTGCCTATAAGTTCTACTGCGACAAGCCACTCGAAAATGCTCATAGTGCCGAGGCAGACACTATTGCAACGTTAGAAGTGCTGGATGCTCAGATAAAATACTACGCAGGTGTAAAGCATACAGACAAAAAAGGCGAAGAATACGAACCGATTCAAAATGATATGCAAGTATTACATGATTTGGCTTCGAGTAATATCGTAGATTTTGCCCAACGTATGAAGACAAACGAGAAGGGAGAAATCGTCTTTAATTTCGGAAAAAATAGTGGCAGAAAAGTAACCGATGTCCTGAAAAAAGAACCCCAATATTACGATTGGATGATAAACGGACAGTTTCCGTTAGACACCAAACGTAAACTTACTGAGATCAAGTTAAAGATGATGCTTGATAACTAAACTGTAAGAATTTCGAATAAATGGGGTTGATTAAAGTGAATAATCCGTAATTTCGCACCCGATTTTGCACATTCATAATAACCATGTTAGAAAGTACTATACCTGATATAATCCGACAAGTCCCACAAACCAATTACGTTTTGTTGGCAACTTTCCTTTTTATTATAGGAATCGTTGGAGTTTTAATACGTAGAAATGCCATCATTATTTTCATGTCGATTGAGCTGATGCTCAACGCTGTAAACCTATTATTGATTGCATTTTCAGCTTACGCAGGTGATGTAGATGGGCAAGTTTTTGTATTTTTCATCATGGCTGTTGCCGCCGCCGAAGTGGCAGTTGGATTGGCAATTATCGTGATGATTTACCGAAACATCCGTTCCATCGATGTAAGCTTGTTGGACAAGCTACGGGGTTAGCATTATTAATTTTAGAGAAAAGAAACCTAAATGACTAATCCCTAATAACTAACTACTAATTAGTCTATGTCTTTAATTGCACTTATTCCACTCGTTCCCCTCATTGGTTTTCTGATCAACGGGCTTGGTTTTAGAAAAATCCCAAAAAACATTGTTTCTATCGTAGGTGTTGGGGCCTCTTTTATTTCATTTTTACTAGTAGCTTACACGTTTGGCTACGGTTACGGAAGCGGAGCTTTCAATGGTGAAAATTTTGAACCGATTACCGTCACTTTATTTGACTGGATAACCGTTGGAGATTTAAATATTCCATTTGCTTTTCAAATAGATCAGCTTTCTATCATCATGTTGTTCATTATCACGGGAGTAGGAACGCTCATTCACGTGTATTCTATGGGCTATATGAGCCACGACGAAGGTTATGGCAAATTCTTCGCTTACCTCAACTTGTTTATTTTCTTCATGTTGCTGCTCGTAATGGGTAATAATTATGTAGTAATGTTTATTGGCTGGGAAGGCGTAGGGCTTTGCTCCTACTTACTCATCGGCTTTTGGAACAAAAACTTTGAATTTGGCAACGCTGCTCGTAAAGCATTTATCATGAACCGCGTTGGAGATTTAGGATTCCTGATTGGTATTTTCCTAATTATCCAAAACTTCGGTTCGGTGGTTTACACAGACGTTTTTCAGCAAGCCCAAAGTATGGAAGTTGGCAACGGAACTATCGTTGCGATAACCTTTTTCTTGTTCATCGGAGCGATGGGAAAATCGGCTCAGATACCTTTATTCACTTGGCTTCCTGATGCCATGGCGGGCCCAACACCCGTTTCAGCCTTGATTCACGCCGCCACCATGGTTACATCAGGAATTTACATGGTTGTACGTTCCAATGTTCTTTATACATTAGCTCCTGGCACGCTTGAATTTGTGGCGTGGATTGGTGTGGCAACCGCTGTACTTGCCGCCACAATCGGGATGTTCCAAAACGATATTAAGAAAGTATTGGCTTACTCAACGGTTAGTCAATTAGGATATATGTTCATTGGTTTGGGCGTAATGGCTTACACCTCGGGCTTTTTCCACGTCATCACCCACGCATTCTTCAAAGCATTGCTTTTCTTGGGAGCGGGTAGCGTTATCCACGCCATGAGCGACGAACAGGACATTCGTAAAATGGGTGGACTTTGGGGTAAAATAAAAATTACTGCCATTACCTTTTTGCTAGGTACAATCGCCATTTCTGGTTTACCACCGTTTGCCGGATTTTTCTCGAAAGACGAAATATTAGCTCATACTTTCGCTCACAATAAACTCATGTGGGCATTGGCTCTCTTGGGGTCATTCATGACGGCGTTTTATATGTTCCGTTTATTCTTCCTGACTTTCATGGGTAACTTCAGAGGAACAAAAGAACAAGCTGACCATTTACACGAATCACCTTCAAGCATGACGATTCCGTTAATTGCTTTGGCCATCTTGTCAGTAGTTGGTGGTTTTATTGGCTTCCCCGAAGTAATGCATTTACCGCACGCATTGGCAGATTTTCTGAGTCCAATTTATGAAGGTTCGAAGTTAGTGAATCCTGAATTTGGTGTACTACACATTGACCATTCCACCGAATGGATACTGATGGCAGTTTCCGTGGGCGTTGCTATTGGAGCAATTTTGCTGGCTTACAGCCTCTACGGAAAAGGTGAAAACGTACCCGCCGAAGATGCCGAGATTACGGGTTTTCACAAAGTCATATACAACAAATATTACATTGACGAAGCTTATCAAGCAATATTCATCAAACCTACGCAAGCTCTTTCACGGGTTTTTGCAAACGTTATAGAACCGAAGGGTATTGACGGTGCGGTAAACGGCATCGGTAACTTGGTAAATTCGTTCAGTAGCAGGCTTCGTAAAATCCAAACGGGCGGCACTGCGGCATATTTGTTCTCAATGTGCGTCGGGATAGCCATTATTTTAATCATAAACTTTGGTTATGACTTCGTAGAAGTAAGTACGGATTTCGGAAATAACCTGATGAATTACATTAAGAACGCAAGTTCGGGCAAATAATAAATTCACTCAATACAATTCAAGCGAATTAACGAATATACCAACTCATGCTAACGCTCCTTTTACTTTTTATCCCGTTACTTGGCAGTGGGGTTTTGCTGTTCACAAAGAATAACTCAGCCGGATTGCCGAGAAACATCGCGTTAATTGCCTCCATTATTAACTTAGCTTTGATTGTGTACGTAGGTTTTACTTACGATGCTCAATTACCAGAAGCTTTTGACGTGAATTACGCCTGGATTCCCGAATTAAATATAAACTTTCACTTAGGTATTGACGGCATCAGTTTGTTGCTACTTGCCTTGACAGGAGTACTAATTCCACTCATCATTCTTTCAACCGCAAAATATACGTACGAAAAGGCCAACAACTTCTACGCGTTGATTTTATTGACCCAAGCGGCGTTAATCGGTGTATTTTTAGCAGAAGATATATTCTTGTTTTACTTCTTCTTTGAAGCGGCATTAGTTCCCGTTTATTTCTTAGCTGCGGTTTGGGGGGGCAAAAATGCCTCTAAGGTTACGTTCAAGATGTTTGTTTACACCATCTTCGGTAGCTTGTTTATGCTCGTGGCGTTGATCTACTTGTACATGCAAGGTCAAACTGCCGACATTCAGGAATTGACACTAACGGCAAAGGCGATGTCGCCAGCGGTTCAAGGCTTGCTATTCTGGGGACTATTTGTCGCCTTCGCAATCAAAATGCCGATTTTCCCGCTGCACACTTGGCAACCCGCTGCCTACACGGAATCTCCTACTACGGCAACGATGCTGCTCGGCGGTTTACTTTCAAAAATGGGAGTTTATGGTTTGATCAGAATTCTGCTGCCCCTTTCTCCAGTTGGAGTTGAAACTTTCGCCCTCATCGGGATTATTTTGGCAATCACCGGCTTGATTTACGGTTCTATCATTGCCATTCAGCAAGACAATATTAAGAGATTAGTGGCTTATTCATCGTTTGCTCACATGGGCTTGATGGCGGCAGGAGTATTGACGGGTTCGCTCGACGGTATTCAGGGAGCATTGATCCAAATGGTTGCTCACGGTATAAATGCCGTCGGTTTGTTTTTTATCGTAAAAATCATGTACGACCGCACCGGAACCCGCAGCCTTTCCGCTTTGGGTGGAATTACGCAGAAAGCTCCAGTATTAAGTGTTTACTTTATGATCATCATGCTCGGTAGTGTTGCGTTGCCGTTGACGAATGGTTTTATTGGTGAATTTCTGTTACTGAAAAGTGTTTACGATTACAATGCTTGGTTAGGCGGAATTGCTGCATTAACAATTATTCTGGGGGCGGTTTATATGTTGAGATTAATGCAACGCTCAATGTTTGGAGAAATTAACGAAGCCACGAAAAATTTTACTGATGTTTCGGGAACAGAGGTTGCAGTATTGCTTCCAATTTCGATTATTGTGATACTTATGGGAATTTTCCCGAACGTATTTTTACAATTGACTGAACCCGCCGCTCAGGCAATTTTAGAAATGATTAAATAATATTTAGGAATTCCCTCCTCCGGTAATTATCAGGAATGGCGGGATAGGATTTAGAACCGATGATTGAATGGCACAAATTCATTTTTGACACCAAGCATCTAACATCCAATATTTAATAAGAATATGTATCCGATTATAGCATTATCACTTACCGGACTGATTACACTTTTTCTCGGATTTTTACCGTCGAAAAAAGTATTACTTCCCGCAACCCTATTATTCATAACCCTTGCTTTGGTTGTCAACTTTATTGATTGGAACAGCCCGGGGCTTTATTTCAACGAAATGTTGGAAGTAAACAATATGTCGCTGATTTTCATCGCGATATTATTAGTTTCTGCCCTTTTGGTAATGGCGTTGACCGGTGGTTTTTTGGATGATCCATTCGCACAACCAGCTGAATATTACGCTCTGATACAGTTTTCGTTGGTAGGAACCATCATGATGGTTACCTACAATAACCTAATTATGTTATTTATCGGAATTGAAATTCTGTCAGTTGCGATGTACGTCCTTACCGGGAGCGACAAACGCAATATTAGAGGAAATGAAGCCACCATAAAGTATTTCTTGATGGGAGCTTTCGCAACTGGAATTTTACTTTTTGGAATGGCAATGTATTACGGTGCGACATTAAGTTTTGACATCAAAGTGGTAGACTCTCTTTTGAGCAGTAGCCCCGAGCGTCCTGTTTACTTATGGATCGGAATTACCTTCATGCTTATTGGTATGTTGTTTAAGGTTTCGGCGGCTCCGTTCCACTTCTGGACACCTGATGTTTACGAAGGTGCTCCAACCATTTTCACGACTTACATGTCTACTATAGTGAAAACGGCCGGATTTGCCGCCATTTACAAAATAGTATCAGTTTCTTTCGGCGAAGTATATCACTTTTGGTGGGTCATGATTGCCGTAGTGGCAGTGCTGAGTTTAGTAATAAGCAATATCACAGCCGTTTACCAACAGAACTTCAAGCGTATGTTAGCGTATTCGAGTATTTCGCACGCTGGTTATTTACTACTTGCTGTCGTTGGTATGAGTCGTCAGTCAGATGCTTCGATTGCATTCTACTCATTGGCTTATACACTTGCCACAATCAGTGCGTTTGGGGTGCTAATGGCAGTTTCTAAAGATAGACTGGTGAATGGTCGTCCCGACGAACGGATTAGTGTGCTGAATGGATTAGCGAAGAAAGACGGGTTTCTGGCATTTGTGCTTGCCATATCAATGCTCTCGCTCTCAGGTATTCCGCTCACGGCAGGTTTTTGGGGTAAGTTTTTTGTGTTTAGCGATGTGGCATCACGAGGGTACGTTTGGCTAATGATTATAGCGATATTAATGTCGGCGGTCGGGATATATTATTACTTCAAACCAATCCGGGCGGCGTACATGAAACCAAGCGAAGACTTTACCATTACCGTGCGTCCGATTTATAAAATTGTGCTTGGATTAACCACCTTTGCCTCAATATTATTGGGAATTTTACCTGGTTTAATACGAGGATTCATGTAAACTTCGTTACTACTTTTAATACTTTAAACGAATAGCTATTACAGATTTTGCAAAAACTGTTACAATATATCAAGACTCCGGAATTTAGAAGTTTCTTTATCTTCTTTCTTACTGCCGTGCTTGGGGCGGGGGTAAACTTTACTTCCCAGATACCATACAAAGCCCTGCTTTTAAATATGAGCTTAGAAAATGATCTCGCTTACAGTTGGAGCGTCTTTCTTGGGTACGTGACGGCTACCGTAGTAAGCTTTATACCCCAGAAGCTATTTGCCTTCTCTGCGAAAGGGTCTGGTAATACAAAAAGGGAATCAATAAAGTATTTAGTTATCGCTGGTAGTGCATTGATTATTCAAGTGGTTATTTCCTCTCTGGCGGTACGATATATTTCCGAACCCTTTCTTCCCAATTCTTCATTGATGTTTCAAGAAAAGATAGCCCACCTTGTTGGTATGGGTTTTAGCTTCTTCGCTAACTTCTTCGGTCATAAATTCCTGACCTTTCGTACTACTGGAATATATAATAAAATTAAGACTAAAAACGCTTAAATTATTACTATTCAAATATTTCATTGTTTTTTTAAGCTATTCTTAATACTATTTTAAAAAAAAATTAAGGAAAACTTGCTTGAATTTTAAGAATCGTAGTACATTTGAGAAGTATTTATAAACCTTTCAAAAATTACTACGAAGATGAAAAAATTATTTGCTATGTTATTTGTTGCCTCTATGGTATCTTTCGCTGCTTGTACTTCAGCTGAAACTGAAGAAGCTACTGACGAAATGGAAGCTACTACTGAAGAGACTATGGACGATGTTGAAGCTACTGTTGATTCAGCTGCTGCAACTATGGATTCAGTTGCTGTTGAAGCCGTTTCTGAATAATACATTATTCATCATAAAAAAAGCCTCTCCGAATATTCGGAGAGGCTTTTTTTTGTACTTTTGATTCAAAAAAATACTTTGATAGATCGTAAAATAGCACCGCCCTTTCAGGCAATAACAGAATTACCTTTCCCTGACCTTCAAACGACTACGTTAAATAATGGTCAACATCTCCATAAAGTAAATGTTGGGTCGCAACCCGCCATAAAGCTTGAAATAATTTTTGAGGCAGGAAGTAAATATCAATCGCAGAAGAGTGTAGCTGCATTAACCTCTAAGACGTTATTGAGTGGAACAACGAAGCACAGCTCGTTTGAACTTGCGGAACAGTTTAGCCAATACGGAGGATTTACTGAAATAAGTCAGAATGCCGAGCAGCTTGCGTTTTCTCTCTACGGACTGACCCATCATCTGGAAAATTTCCTGCCGCTAATTTGTGATGTTTTAACTGATTGCACATTTCCGAAGTCAGAATTTGATACACAGAAACAAATCAGTGGTCAGCAACTTGAGGTCAGCCTTGAGAAAACTTCATTTATAGCAAACTATACATTTAAGGAAGAATTATTCGGTAAAGATAATCCGCTCGGCTCGTTCTCATCTCTTGAAGATATTGCGGCAGTTGAGCGAACAGATGCCATTAATTTTTATAACGAACGAATAAGAGAGCAACCGTTTAGCGTTTTCCTTTCGGGTCAGTTTGATGATTCTCACGCAGAGTTAGTTGACAAGTTCTTAGGTGCATTAAAAGTCAACAAAGCTTCGGACGAAAAGCCAATAGAGTTGCCCGAAACAACTCCTAAAAAACTGCTCGTTGAAAAAGAGGGCAGTTTGCAATCAACTATCCGGATGGGTAGGTTAATGTTTACCCGAACGCACCCAGACTATTTCCCTTTCGCCGTGACAAACGCCGTTTTGGGTGGATATTTTGGGAGTAGACTGATGAAAAATATCCGGGAAGAGAAAGGCTTTACTTATGGCATTTCATCCTCCATGATTCCGATGCAATCCTTTGGTTATTTTCTAATCGGAACCGATGTTAAAGGAGAGTTTACGCAACAAACTCTGGACGAGATTTACAAAGAAATTGACATCCTTCAGAAAGAGACCATTTCCGAAGATGAGCTGACTATTGTCAAAAACTATATCATCGGCTCAGTGTCAGGTTCTATCAATAATGCTTTTGACATTGCGGATAAATACAAGATGCTTATTCGGGAAGGACTGACGAAATCTTACTACGAAGATTTCATCAAAAACATTAACAATGTTTCTGCCGAAGACATAAAAGAAATGGCAACGAAATATCTAAAACCTGCAGAGTTAACCGAAATAGTAGTTGGAGGCAAGTAACGTAAAAAGGTGCTGAAATTTGCACATCAGCACCTTTTATCCATTGTAGTCAAACTCTAAACTTAGAGGCGAATACCGAACGAAACTGCATTTGCGTTCACTGGGTTATTATTATCAAAAAGTGGTAAAGCGTCATACTTCACAAATAATCTAAAATCGTCTTTGCCAGCTTCGGCAAGAAAGCCGTAATTGAATTTACGCAAGTTGTAGTCGCCTTTGACACGCTCTTTGCCGCCCTCAAATTCACGGAAAGTCTGATAACTGTTAATCCTAACGCCACCATAAGCACCCACCCCAAAACGAAAGCCACTTTCCTTAAAACCGAACTGCAACATAATCGGAATATTGAAGTTGTTCACAACTAACTTCGCTTTCTTTACGTCAAAATCAAGCAGATAAAAGTCGGTAACTCCGTTGTCGTTAAGCAATTCAATGTCGTCTTGGTACATGAAGTTATTCCACGCAAACTCGAACCCTGTTCCTAGTGCTACGTCAACTTGCTTTCCGGTAATCAAGCGGTGATTTCTTCTCCATTGTAACGCCACGTAGCGGGATTTCCACTGGTCAAGTTCAGGAGTGCGGAGCGTTTGATCAAAACTGTTTAACCCTAAATACAACCCAAAATCTTTTTTGGAGAACATATTTTTGGGCGTACGGTCATGATCCGTTTCAATTCTTGCGTGAATGTCAAGTTCCTGTTTTTGGTAAACTTCAACTTCGCCGTTTCCCAGGTCAAAATGTTCTTCTTCGAGTTCAATTTCCTGGGCAATGGCAAACGTCGAAATGGTTAAGAGTGTAGTAACTGCGAGGATATTTTTAAATAGCTTTTTCATAATTTGTGAATTGTAAAAGTGGTTTATTATAATTGTAATAGCTTTTATGTCTGGTAGATGGAGAATAAAATAAAATGGTTGCGTGGAAAATAAAATAAATCATAATTCACTCATTACAAACCATTTACAATAAATTCAAATCTTATAAACTTCACTTTTCGTGTAATGCTTCCAATTAGAAAGCTATCGAATAGCAAAAAAGTGAGTGCATTTACCATTGAATAATTTGCGACTTATTAGCTGTATTTATTCTTTTGTCCCTATTCTCTTATCTTGAATTCTTTCATGAAAAAAAAACAAAAAGTACGACCTCCTTTCAGTCGGTGAATTACTCGCAGATTTATTAAGTACTGCGTACAGTAAAGACCTCAGCGATGCCGCAAATTTTCAGCGTTTTCAAGGCGGTAGCCCAGCAAACTTAACGGCAAATATGGCTCGGCTTGGAGCGAGCACGGCGTTGGTAAGTTGCGTAAGAAATGAAAACTTAGGAAGCTATTTGATTAGTGAAGTTGCCAAAACGGGCGTTGACGTAAGTCACGTTGCCATTGACCCCACCGAGCCAATAAGTTTGGTATTGGTTTCCCGCACCACCGGCACGCCCGACTTCATCCCGTACCGTATGGCAGATCGCATGATTCTACCTGAATATTTACCCGACGAACTATTAGCTCAAACCCGCATTTTTCATACTACTTGCTGGCCTCTAAGTGTGTCGCCTGCGTCTGAAACCGTGCTGGATGCCGCAAAAGGGCTTCCGAAATGGGCGTTTTGCTCAGTTTGGATTTCAATTACGCACCACGGGTTTGGGGAGATAAAGAACACGCCAAAGAAGTATTGAAAACGTACTGCTCATACGGAGCGTACATCAAAATAAGCGACGACGATGCCCTTCGCTTTTTCGGAGAAAACTCACCGGAGAAAGTAATTGATGAATTACTACAAATGGAGGCAAAATGCGTCTGCATGACGCTCGGAGCAAAAGGAAGCATCATTGCCACCGCAGATAGCGACCAACGCTTCTTTGTGCCAACAAAAACAATAAAAGTAGTAGATGCTACCGGAGCCGGAAATTCTTGCTGGGCAGGTTTTCTAACCGCTCACCTCGACGGCAAAACCCCCGAAGAATGCGGACGAGCGGGCGTAAATCTCGCCGCACTAAAACTCACCACCGCCGGACCTTTGCCGGAGAGGGTAGATAAAGATATTTTGTATGGGTAAACGTAAAAACATGAAAGCGATATCTAAAGGTAAAATATTAAAAATATCTTTTTTGTTGCTCATAGTAGGCTTCATTATTTACGGATATGTAGAGAGAGAACATATTTCAGCGAATAGGCAATTTACGACAGGGAAAGTAATGAAGACATCCTACGCTGCTGGAAACGGAATTGACCAATATATTTTCACGTACACAGTTGGAGAAAGAGTGTATGAAAACAGTACTCCAAAAAAAGGGAATGTAAAGTCTATTATTGGACGACATTTTCCTGTTATTTATAACCAACAGAATCATGCTGAAAGTGAGATCTTAATAACTGCATCGGATTTTGGCAAATTTAATGTTACGTACCCAGATAGCTTAAAATAATCAACAACCCAGCCTTATAGATTATTTCCAACTTACAAGGATTACATTATGGTTGTTGTTCTGTACATCCCGCCAATAATATCAGCTTGATAAAGTAATTGATTATCTTTGTAAAAAGAGAAGAATATGAGAGCATTAGAATTCAAATCAAAAATAGAAAATAATCAGATTTTAATACCGCTTAAGATTCAGTCTGAGTTGAATAGTAGAAAAAGTATAAATAGACTTCTTTCCTATTTATTTTTCTGATTACCAAAGCTATGAGTAATTTTGTCTTACTGATATTTTTGGACAATATAAAAATCGAAGCCCTGAGGAGTTTCAACGTTTAGTTGGGGTCTCAAAAGGCACTTATCTGGTATTACTTGATAAGTTTGTTAATGAAATTGCTGTTTACAAGGATGAGC
>JBLHXN010000072.1:0-17329 GCA_047630355.1 Spirosomataceae bacterium
TAAACGTTGAAACTCCTCAGGGCTTCGATTTTTATATTGTCCAAAAATATCCATAAGACAAAATTACTCATAGCTTTGGTGATCAGAAAAATAAATAGGAAAGAAGTCTATTGTTTTCCTTCAATCAATTCTATTGCAGGCACAACAACCGACGGTCTTGCTGTCGGATTCAACCGGCGTGATTTTTCCGCAGGACACAACAATCGTTACCTGCAACACAAATGTTCCATTGATTTTCAACGTAGAAGGTTGCCCAAACGCGAAAGCGTATTGGAAATACTACGATGAAAAGAATCAGACTCAAGTGGATACATTAAGCGAGAGTTTAGCGGTAGGAATTACGATAACATTATATGTTTCCTGCATTGACGATCAGCCATTCTCGCCGAACAAGTCCGGGTTGAGTCTTGATATAACTGTGCAGCTAACACCTGCTAAACCCAACTTGCAACTCACAAACAATTCGATTGTACAATGTTTGACAGATGAAAAGCTTTACATAGACTCAGGCTGTGATGCCCGCTACGCCGAAACAATTTGGCAAGACGGATCAAAAAGTCAACAATACAAGCTAACTCAAGATGGTATTTATAGTGCACAATGCGTAAACTTATGCGGTATCGGTAGTGAAGCCGATACTATTGTTGTGAATATCGCGGATAGTTTTAAAGACTTCAAACCTAATATTACAGCTACGCAAACGCTTATCTGCGGTAGTGAAACTGCGACTATTTTTTTAGATAATCCTCGTTTACCTGAGAGGTTTATTGATAATTCGATTTTTGAAGTTAAATTCAACGTGGATTCCTCAAACCCTTTAAGAGATTCTGTAATTACTGTTTCTCAGCCTGGTAACTACTTTATTTCATATACTTCCCAAACTTGCGGCACGGTTTATAGCGATACTATTTCTATATCAAACGGAACAAGCCCTCCACTGATAATCGCTACCCGAAACTTTATATGTGGTGATGGCTTCACTATAATTAGAGCCAGTGGTTGTCAGGGAACGGTGAAGTGGAGCAACGGTGCTACCGGAGATAGTATTTCTGTTTCACAATCTGCTGCATACAATGCAACGTGTGAAAATAGTTGCGGAGTAAGTGAACGAAGTGATGAGCTCCTGATCAAGCAATCAGAGGTGCCAATTGGCTTTTTTATACTTCCATCAAAGACTTATTTTTGTACCGCAGGAGAAGAGATTACCTTGTCAGTTTCTGACTGCGACGGAGCAATAAAATGGAATACAGGAGAAATAGCGAATGAGATTCAAACTACGCAAACGGGCACTTATTCAGCAACTTGCACTAACGCCTGCGGGTCGGTAGAGTCTTTTAATACGGTCAATTTGCAACTGAACACTTTCCCGCCAGTAATATCAACTGCAAAAAGTAGTATTTGTGCGGGTGAAACCACGACTTTAGAAATCTCGAATTGTCTATCGTCCATTACTGTTTGGAATACGGGTGATACGCTTAGAGTACTTACCGTGAATAAAGCGGGGATTTATTACGTCCAGTGTTTGAATGAATGCGATAATGATGCGATAAGTAATATTATTACTATCACCGAAAGCTTTAAAACTTCTCCTCCAATAATTACGGCTAATCAAACACAAATTTGTGACGGAGAATTCGCAACCATGGTTGCTACAAGCTGCTCGGATGGTTCTGTTAAATGGAATACAGGACAAACTTTAACGCAGATAAATGTTTCACAAGCTGGCACATACACCGCTATTTGTGAAAGTAGTTGTGGTATTAGTGAATTAAGTAATGAAATAAGAATTACTACAAGTACAAAACCTGATTCCCCAATTATTACAGTCAATAAGACGATTATTTGTAGCGGCGAGATGGCTATATTGACCGTATCAAATTGCGTTAATGGAGCTATTACTTGGAGTACAGGGGAGACTACTCAAGTTATACAGGTTGAAGCAGGTGCCTACACGGCTGTTTGTGAAAATGCCTGTGGTGTCAGCGAACTTTCTGAAATAATTATTCAGAGAAACAATTCCTCAAGTAAGTGTCTTCCGATAACTACTACCTTAATACGAAATTAGAGTGCCTTTTCATAACAATTAAAAAGGTCATTCTGCTAAAAATGTCCAACACGGATTTCTAATGATAAGACCGTTCATTCTGTCGATTTTCCTCCTACATAGAGCATCGTTTTTAAAAACAATTTAGCCTCATTAGGGTTTACAAATTGACGAAAATAATAGTGACGAATAATTTAACAACTTTTGGCACTATTAGCAAAATACTGAACTTATACCTACCTTTGTGTGACGAAATACCCTCGCAACGGTTTTCGTCCATTAACAAGTTAGAAATTATAAACAGGCCGTCTGGTTTTATTTATTCGTTTATAATTCTTCTCTTTTCTTAAGCCTTCTTTGGACTTTTGTTTTAACAATTATTGCTTTTTAGACTTTCAGGCTCTTCCAGAAGCTCATTATCTCTTTTATGACGAAAACTATTACTGATCAATTGTTTGATCGCCGCACGAAAGTCGTTTCTAACGGTGTAGGAGTGTTTGTGAGATCTTCGGTTGTTTCCGCCACGAATGGTACAATTGAAACTCAAGATGGTCAAACTCTAATCGACTTTGCTGGTGGGATAGGTGTAGTAAACGCCGGACATTGCCCGCCTCCAGTGGTAGAAGCCATTAAAGCCCAAGCCGAAAAACTGATTCACGCCTGCTTTCATATTTCTTCTTATGAACCATACGTAGAACTATGCGAAAAGCTGGTTGATTTGTTTCCACACGGTGAAGAAACCAAAGCGATGCTGACTAATACTGGAGCAGAAGCTGTAGAGAACGCTATAAAAATAGCAAGGCAAGCCACAAAACGCCAAGCAATTTTATGCTACACAGACTCTTTTCATGGTCGCTCCATGATGGCGATGACTCTCACCTCTAAGATTGACTATAAGAAAAACTGTGGGCCTTTTGCCCCTGAAGTTTATAGACTACCATATCCAAACTTTTATCACAACGGTACTGGCCTAACTGAAGATCAATATGCCGATTATGAACTCAAAAGGCTTTATTCTTCTGCAAAGAACTTAGTAGACCCTACCAATATTGCGGCAGTAATTATTGAAGTTGTACAAGGCGAAGGTGGATTTAATCCAGCCCCACAGAAGTACTTGAAAGGACTGAGAGCATTCTGTGATGAATACGGCATTGCTCTAATTTTTGATGAAGTACAGTCTGGGTTTTGTCGTACAGGAAAATGGTCTGCCTACGAGCATTATGATGTAATACCTGACCTATCTACTTGGGCAAAATCTATGGGTTCAGGCATGCCCATAGGGTGTGTTATTGGTAAGAAAGATGTAATGGATGCGGCTGAGCCAGGTACTATTGGTGGTACTTACTTAGGTAACCCAGTTTGCTGTGCGGCGTCATTGGCTACAATTAAGTACATGGAAGACATAGATCTTAATTCTATGGCTAACAAAGTAGCGGTAATAGTTCATAGACGATTCACTGACCTTCAGCAAAAATGTCCGAGTATAGGTGATGTCCGCGGTTTAGGTGCCATGCAAGCCATAGAGTTTGTGAAAGAAGGAGACCCAGAAATGCCTGATGGAGATACCTGTAGTAAATTAATAGCGGCGTGTTTATCACGGGGTCTGATCATTTTAAGTGCAGGTACCAATAAAAACATAATCAGAATTTTGAGCCCACTCACCATTAGTGAAGAAACGCTTAATCAAGGCTTGGATATTATTGAAGAAGAATTAATAAAAATAACCGCAGATAACGCTCCAGAACTAGAAATGGCAGCCCATGTGTGACTTTAGTAGATTAGAAAGTCTAGCACAATTAATAAAGAAATAACAAATTTAATGTTATGAGCAAAAAATTTGCCATCGGAGGAATCCAAATGTACGTTTCAGCTTTGCATAGTAATGTAGAAGTGATGAAGCAAAAAGTAGAGGTCATGATGTCAGTGTACCCATGGGTACAAATGATTGTCTTTAGTGAGTTATGTGCTTACGGACCGCTTTCGCGAAATGCGATGCCAACTCCCAATAATACCGAAGAAGAATTTAAGAACTTAGCCAAAAAACACGGAATCTGGTTGATACCAGGTACGATGTTTACTAATGAAGGCGACGAAATTTACAACACCGCCATGGTAATAAACCCCACTGGAGAAATGGTGGGCAGGTATCACAAAATGTTCCCTTTTTATCCCTATGAGCAGGGTATTGCGTCAGGTAGTGAATTCATGACTTTTGATGTTCCTGAAGTGGGTAGATTCGGCATGTCGATTTGTTACGATATGTGGTTTCCTGAAACTTCCCGTACACTTGCCGTACATGGCGTTGAGGTAATTATTCACCCAACACTTACAGGTACTATCGACCGCGATATAGAATTGGTAAACGTGCAGGCAACTGCTGCCATTCAGCAATGTTTTGTTATTGATATCAACGGTTTGGGAGATGGCGGTAACGGCCGCTCAATAATCTGTGGGCCGGATGGTCGAATAATTTATCAGGCAGGAACAGCGGACGAAATGATACCGATAGAAATTGACGTTGAGCGGGTTCACAGAAGCCGTGAGTTAGGCGTACTTAGATTGGGGCAACCTTTGAAGAGTTTCCGTGATAATAAAGTTTTGTTCGACGTTTACCAAAAAGATCAGGCATTACCTTATCTAAATACGTTGGGCGAGTTGAAAAAACACACTCAACCTGGTAAAGATAATTTGCCCAGAAATCCTATTTGAAAAACAGGAAGCTGAGGGCTTGCGGAACAAAGAAAATGGTTGGCATTTATCTCTTATGGTAAATCGGGTTTTAAGTGCACGACCAATTTTCTTGTGAGATTGATAAAGTGGAGAACAAGCACTTCAAATTTTAATAAACCTGGATTTACCATTTAAGAAATAAATGCCCATGAATATTTCAACTAAACACGATAAAGACTGTTTCAATATTTCGCAATTGCGGATTAACACATGGAACAATCTTAAAATTAGTACACAAAAATTAGCAAAGTCAAAATTAGAAAAGCACCAATTAAAAAGTGAGGTAGTCTTAGGTATTGAGCACCTCACCGTAATCGAAGATTACTGGTCGTTTCCCGGAAGAGAAACTGTAAAGATGCTTTCTCAAATGCTTGAGCGTAAAGAATACACAGCACTCAATAACTGCGTTAGCGAAAATATACGGACGCTCGTTAGCGAGTCTTACCGAGACGGAGATACTGGAAAGAAAGCGAGACAGGCGAGTAAGAAAGTACAGGTTAGCAATCTGACGAGTAGTGAAAACTACTTTGAAGTACTAATGGTAGATATTTTGAACTCAAAGGAAGAAGAGGAAGTCAAAGAGAGGTTTAAAGCTATCCGAGGTAGCGGCGAAAAGCTTTCTTATAATCTGGTTACCGCCACTACTTTTCAGGATGCCTTAATCGCTTTGCTGTTCAACTACAATATTCAGGCGTGTGTAATTCGGTACGGTGTTCCTTTTAAGTCTAAAAACGACCTGGACTTTATTAGTCCCTACATTTCCAGAGTTCTTGAGCAAAACTTTGAAAAAGAAACCGAGAATGATTTAGGACTTATTTTGGGGAACCTCATCAAAGTTTTCCGTCCTGAGTTGGATGTTTATTACGTAACGGATACCGCAGTTAGTGAAATCGATGATAATTCATTGAGTAACTTCCGGCGGATATTCTACCGCAAAGAAGATATTCAGGAACTACACCTCAGCATTATTCGTGGAATACAAGAGCGATATACTACTCCTTTTTATTCTGCCCTGAGAGCGTATAGTCAAAAACCGACATCGGTATTCCACGCCATGCCTATTTCGCGGGGAAATTCGGTCTTTAAGTCGGGATGGATAAAAGACTTTGGAGATTTCTACGGTCGAAATCTGTTTTTAGCTGAAACTTCTGCTACCACGGGTGGCTTAGATTCCCTTTTACAACCTACCGGACCGCTGAAAGAAGCACAGGAGTTGGCCTCTAAAGCCTACGGTTCTGAGCATACTTATTTTGTAACCAATGGTACTTCTACATCAAATAAGATTGTGGTGCAGGCACTCATTGAGCCTGAAGACTTAGTTTTAGTTGACCGTGATTGCCATAAGTCACACCATTATGGGTTGGTTCTTGCCGGTGCCTATCCGGTTTACTTGGATTCGTACTCTCTGGAACGATATTCCATGTACGGAGCCGTTACGACCAAAACTATTACTGATAAACTGCTGCAGTTGAAAGCAGCGGGGAAGTTGCATAAAGTGAAAATGCTTTTACTTACCAATTGCACGTTCGATGGTTTAGTCTATAACGTTGAGCAGGTGATGGAAGAAGTATTGGCAATAAAATCCGACATTATTTTTCTTTGGGATGAGGCTTGGTTTGCCTTCGCAGGATTTACATATACGTACAAGCAACGTACTGCCATGTTTGTGGCAAATAAGCTCCGAAGAAAATACCACAGCGAAGAATATAAAGCGAAATACGAGGCCCTGAAAGCGACAAAAGACCCTGCGTCTGCCACTATGCCTGATCCTGATAAAGTAAAAGTACGGGTGTATTCTACGCAATCCACCCACAAAACGCTCTCGGCGTTTCGTCAGGGTTCGATGATTCATATTCACGATGAAGAATTTAAGCGAAAAGCGGAAGATTCTTTCAGTGAGGCGTACATGACCCACACTTCTACTTCACCTAACTATCAGATTCTGGCTTCGCTGGATGCAGGTCGGCGTCAGGTGCAATTCGAAGGTTTTGAAATGGTGGAAAAAAGCCTTGAAATGGCGATGATTCTCCGAACAAAAATCAACGAACACCCAAATCTGAGAAAGTACTTCGATATCCTCACGGTAAGAGATATTATACCGGAAGAATACCGCAAAACGGGTATCGGGAATTATTACGATGCTGACACCGGAAACAGTAATATGGAGAAAGCCTGGGCGAAGGATGAGTTTGTGTTGGACCCAACCAAAATTAACCTGTTCATCGGAAAAACGGGTATGGATGGAGATACATTCAAAAACCGCTATCTGATGGATCAATTCGGTATTCAAATAAATAAGACGTCAAGGAATTCGGTTTTGTTTATGACTAACATAGGCACCACTAGAGGTTCAGTTACTTATCTGATTGGGGCTTTGCTCCAAATTGCGAAACAACTTGATGACGAAAACGAAGCCCGCAACAGCGAAGAAGCGAAGCTAATACAGGCTCAGATTATTTCGCTAACCGAAGATGTGCCGCCACTGCCACACTTTAGTAATTTCCACTCCTCTTTTCAGGCGGAGCCGGGCGTTCCGGGCGGAGATATTAGGGCTGCTTATTTCTTGGCTTATCATGAAAGTAAATGTACGTATATCAAACTTTCTGATACGTTACAGGCACTCGAAGACGGGCGGGAATTGGTATCCTCTTCTTTCGTAATTCCTTACCCACCTGGTTTTCCAATCCTCGTGCCGGGACAGGTAGTAAGTAAAGGTATTCTGGAATTTTTTATCAAACTCGATGTGAGTGAAATTCACGGTTACCGACCGGATTTAGGACTCAAAATTTTTACAAAGGAAGCACTTGACCGTAAAAACCCAATAGCAGTGAATGCTGCAAATGAAGTCGCTCTCAAAAAGATGAAGCGACAAAAAAAATAAAATAAACTAAAATAAATAGTAGTGTCAGTATGTCAAAAAAGAAAAAATCTACTAAAGACAAAGCTTCAAAGTCTTTGAAAGACAAAGTTTCTAAGCCCAAAGCTCCAAAATCTTTAAAAGAGAAAGTTTCGAAACCTTCTAAAAAGAAAGTTGCAAAACCTTCAAAGATTAAAGCTTCAAAAGCACCCAAAACTGAAGTATTAAAGCCCGAAGTTAAAGTTTTAAGAAATATATCTGATATTCGGAGTTTCTTCTACAAAAACGAGACCCCGATTTACTTTATTAGTGCTACTAACTTCAACCTCTTGGGGGCTGATGAATGGATAAAAGGTTTTAAATTTATTTGTCATATCGAGTGTTTCGACGGGCTACACCCGAACGTTTTTTCTCCTGCTGAAGAAACAGAACACGATGAGTTTCAGAGTATCGAAGATATCAACAATTATCTACTCGAAAATAAAGAAGTAGTAGATTTTATCAAGTCGAGAGAACTTGACGAGAAAAACGGTAAAGCGTTATTCTTGATGTTTGATGAGAAAACCGAACAACTTGCCCAAACTCTTGGCTTAGACGTTTGTTTTCCACCCGCTAAATTGCGGACTTCGATGGATAATAAAGTGAATACAAACCGCATCGCCGAAAAGGCGGGCGTGGCTTGCGTTCCTTATGTATTATCTAAAGTTGAAAGCTATAACCATCTGAAAGAAATTTCTTCGCAGTTAGGTAATAAATTGGTAATTCAGTTACCGTTCGGAGATTCAGGCCATACTACTTACTTTATCAATAACGAAGAAGACTATAACAAGAATTCTAAAGATATAGAAGGAGAAGATGAAGTGAAAGTCATGAAGTTCATTCGGTGTCGTGGCTCGGCTATCGAAGCCTGCGTTACAAGTAGCGGTACAATCGTTGCTCCATTAATGACCGAATTAGTTGGTTTTAAAGAACTAACGCCGTACAAAGGTGGCTGGTGTGGAAACGAAATCTCTGGACATATTTTTAACGAAGATGTGCAGATTAAAGCGAGAGAATACGCCCAAAGGTTTGGTGATCAACTCATTCTTGAAGGTTACAAAGGCTACTTTGAATTAGACTTTTTGATCGATCAGGATAACAACGAAATCTACTTAGGCGAACTTAACCCGCGTATTACCGGAGCGAGTTCGATTACAAACCACGCTCTTTTCGCGTTAGCTGACGTCCCTCTTTTCGTGTTCCACACATTAGAATACATGGATCAGCCGTTTGAAATCGACGTAGACGAAATTAACGAGCGGTGGGCTCAGAAAGACTACATCGATGATTGGAGTCAGTTGGTTATTAAACACGTAGACGATTCTATTGAGTACGTAACCAAAGCACCAATGTCTGGTATTTGGAAAATGAACGAATATGGTAATATTGAGTACGACCGTATGGATACTCACCGTCGTTCGGTAGAAAATGAAAACGAGGCTTTTTTTTTACGAATCAGTAAAAAAGGAGACTATTTTTACGAAGGTGCCGATATGGGTATTTTGGTAATGCGTGGAAGATTCATGACCGATGATTTTGAATTAAATGAGCGGGCAAAGAAGTGGATTAAAGCCATTCGGGGTGAGTATAAATCAATACCAACTTTTGATACACCAGAAATTCACAGTAAAATTGTTGAGATTGGTGGATTTAAGTTAATGTAAACTGAACATCCTCTTTTGTATTTAAGCAACGATACTTTGAATAAAGTAAATCTGCTTGGTCAACTGGAGTTATATATAAAACTGACGAAGTATCGAATATTCGATACTTCGTCAGTTTGTTTTTTACCAATCAGCATGAACCTTTAGCGGTTAGCGTAAGGTTCTTTAATAGTAAGAGATTTGCTTGTTAATCCTCAAGTCGTGTTATTCATAACCAAGTAGAAATTAATAAGCCAAAACCAAAAATGACCGATAGATTAAACTGTTTTCACGAAGAGAAACCTGGTATTAAATGGCAAGGGGTCTTTAATAAATCGTGGCCTTTCTATCATGAATGGTTTCTGATTGAAGGTATTGCAGTTCGCCCGGGATACCTGACCAGCTACGAAGAACTAGCGAAGTTTATGCCCGAGCTAATGCCCATTTATCATCAGCTTTGTACGCTTGCCGGCGGCGGCGATCTTGCGGCTCGTTATTTGAGTATGTATTGCCCACCACCGTATTTAGCGGCTTGTAGCCAACTTGCGTGGATAGATAAAGAACCGGTTTTGATCAGAAATTATGATTATAATCCGGATCTTTTTGAAGGAGTACTAATGAGTACTAACTGGCTGCAACCCGTAATTGGTATGTCGGATTGTAACTGGGGCCTTTTAGACGGAATCAATGCAAGCGGACTTTCCGTTTCACTGGCCTTCGGCGGAAAGCAAAGTCGGGGTATT
Organism: Spirosomataceae bacterium; assembly: GCA_047630355.1. Classification (GTDB taxonomy): domain Bacteria; phylum Bacteroidota; class Bacteroidia; order Cytophagales; family Spirosomataceae; genus JANQUM01. Next base: position 10,057 of record JBLHXN010000072.1, read on the forward strand.
GGATTCGGGATTCCTATAATAATCAGGTACTTGCTCGAAACCTGCCATTCGGTTGCTGAAGCTTGCGAGAAACTAAAATACCTGCCCGTCCATATGGCGTATAATATTACAATGGTTGATAAATACAAAGAGTATAGCACCGTTTATGTCGGTCCAAATCAAGTTTTACAGATCACAAAAGATAAGGCGGCAACTAATCATCAGCATGTAGTAGAATGGGAGAATTACGCACTGATGACATCTTCCGTGCAGCGAATTGATACACTTATTGATTGTATGAATGCACCGCATCAAAGTGAAAAGAACTTGATAGATACGTTTCTAAAGCCTCCATTGCATGTTTTTAAGCCCGAAAATTCATTTTGTACGCTTTATACTTCCGTGTATCGCCCATTGAGCACATCGCTTCAGCTTTTTTGGGGCGGTCACGTTTTACAACAAAGCATTGGTGATTTTACAGAGAAAACGTATTCCAAAAAACAGAACGTGCGTTTTTGGAAATAATAAAAGTTTAAAATCAGGATATAAGAAGATGTTTAAGTTAACCTAATTATGTTCCCAGTGACTCTTTTTCGTTCTTACTTCACTTCCCAAACCCCGTAGCGGCGGACCGTTCATTACACGGTGTGTAACTCTGGTTTAGTAAATTCGTAGTCTCCGAAAAATAGCCCACTGGTATTTAAAATGATTAACTCAAACAGAGCTTCTAAGAATCCTATATTATTTGAACGCAGTGAGTTTTGTGGAGTTCAGGATTGAAGCCCGCAGTTATTTAAAAGATATTAAGTTATAAACACAGAAATTATATGAAATTACAAACCATAAATCCGTACAATAATCAGGTCTTAGCCGAATACACCGAGCAAACTGAATCAGAGATAACCGCGACTATTGATAAAGCTCAGGCGGGTTATGAAATTTGGCGGGAGTGGAGTTTTGCACAGCGGGCGGAAGTCTTGAAAAAAGCGGCACAAATTCTCAAAAAGAACGTAGAGATTTACGCCAAAACAATCAGTCTGGAAATGGGTAAACCCATCAACGAAGCCCGGAGCGAAGTAAACAAATGTACATTGGTTTGTGAATATTACGCAGACCACGCCGAAGGATTTTTAGAAACAAAACACATCGAAACCGATGCTCAGGAAAGTTTCGTAACCTTCGAGCCGATGGGTTGTATCCTCGCTATTATGCCATGGAATTTCCCTTTCTGGCAGGTATTTCGTTTTGCCGCACCCACGCTCATGGCGGGTAACGTAGGTTTACTAAAGCACGCCGCAAACGTATTTGGGTCGGCGATACATATCGAAGAAATATTTACGGAAGCAGGCGTCCCCGAAGGTGTTTTTCAGAACTTAATTGTTCACCACGATAAAATAGAAAAGGTTTTAGGAAATCCTGTTATTAAGGCAGTTACACTTACGGGAAGTGAACGTGCCGGATCAGCCGTGGCAGCTACAGCGGGAAAAAATATCAAGAAATCATTGCTCGAACTTGGTGGAAGTAACGCTTTCGTAGTATTAAATGATGCCGATATTGATAAAGCTACCGATATAGCCGTAACCGCTCGCTTTATGAATTCTGGTCAGAGTTGCATCGCCGCAAAGCGGTTTATTGTCTTGGAAGAAGTTTACGCCGAATTCGTGGAGAAATTTACGGCAAAAGTAACCAAATTGAAATCAGGCGATCCAATGGCGGAAGATTCTAAAATAGGAACACTTTCCCGGTCAGATTTTGCAGATTCGTTGAATAAGCAAGTTCAAGATTCTGTAAAAATGGGAGCGAAGCTTATTTTAGGCGGCGAGTTTAAAGGAGCGTATTTTGCTCCGACTATTCTTACCAATGTAACGGCAGAAATGCCCGTTTTTCAGGAAGAAACCTTCGGGCCAGTCGCTCCAATTTGTAAAGTGAAGACAGTAGAACAAGCCTTTGAAATTGCAAAAGATACTACCTTCGGTTTAGGAATCAGCGTTTTCACCGAAGATATTCAAAAAGCAAAAGACTATATCAAACTCGTACCCGACGGAGCATTCTTTGTAAACGATTTAGTGAAATCTGACCCACGCCTTCCTTTTGGTGGAACGGGTAAATCCGGTTTCGGACGGGAACTTTCTAAAGAAGGAATTATTGAGTTTGTGAACGTGAAAACGGTTTATATAAAGTGAAATTGATGTTCTTTTTCGTCAGAAACGAAAAAGAACATTTTTGCTAAATTCCCAAACGCATTTCTAAAATATTTGGAGTGAACCCAACTTTCAGGTACGCATTTTTTGCGATGATATTTTCATCGTAAACTTCCAAACGCACCTCGGTTTGATTGCGGCTTTTTGCCCAATCGATGAGTTCGGTTATGATTTTTTTATTTATCTCTTGACCACGAAAGTCAGGTTTAACGTACATAAAACCTAAGTAAGCGTACTCCGAATGTTGTAAATAGGGCTTAGCGGGTATTATTTTAGCGTAGCCCGAACCAATAATTTTTCCATCAATCACGGCTATTAATACTTCGCTGTTTTCTGATTTGATAAGGGCTTCCAAGTCGTAATAGTGGATAGTCCCTTCGCCCAATGTTTGGTCAAAAGGTCTTTCCGTTACTATGATTTCCTGTTCAAAGCCTATTAATATATCGACTTCTGTTATAATGGCTTTACGAATTTCAATGTTCATGTTTTAGGTAATAATTGTTAATGAAAGTGTTTTACTCTATTTCATTTCCGACGAAGCAACGGCGTTTCGCTGTCTCCCGATTTCTGAGGAGTTTATGAAGTTTTACTGCGGTCATGTGTCCGCTTGTCACTTCCACTTTGTTAGGAAATAAAGCGAAGCGTAGTTACACTTTTACTCATAGACCTTCTCATACCCTTCATAAAAATAAGACTGGTCAAGACCTTTGAAAATAATTTCCTGATTATTTATATCATCGGCTAAATTGGCTGAAAGTAAAGCTTTGAGCTTTGAATCATTCACTGGGCTGCTTTTCATCGCCTGAAAATAAAGCGACTTTTCAATAAATTGCCAGTTCACATTTTTTTTGATGTTCTTCTTTAACATCAAATCAAGCCATAATCGCATGGCTCTGCCGTTGCCGTCCATAAAAGGGTGAGCAATATTCATTTCTACGTATTTTTCAACGATTGCCCCAAAATTACTTTCCGGCATTTTCTCGATTGTTTTCAAGGCACTGTCTAAATGTTGAGCCATGGCAAACTGAAAACCGTCTTTCGCAATATTCTTTGTTCTGATTTTTCCTGCGTAGATGTATAAGCCGTTAAACAAGTATTTATGGATTTGTTGTAAACCCTCAGTTGTGCCAACTTTAATTTTGTCAATGTCACCCGATGCAAACAAGCGGTAAGCGTATTCTAAACTCTTTTGATCGGTGTTTTTCATTCTTTAACTGATAATTTTTAATAAGCATTCTTGCCATAGTGTGCTTGCCTATGGCAATTTGGACAAAGTCCGATAGCATTTTCTATGGTATCATTACCGCCTTCTGCTAAAGGAACTATGTGATGAACTTCCAAGTATGGCTCGTCGTTAGAATCTCTGAAAAATGGTGCCGCGTTATTGCATCTTTCACACGTTCCACCTGCTCTATCTAGAATTTCTGCTACAACATACTTATTTCGATGAAAGATTGCTTGCCATAAATATGTTTTTGTTGGTTGAGAGTTAGATTCTGACAATTTAATTTGACGTTCTTCTTTTGTTAGTCTTCTAACATACATTACTTCATTTTGAAATTCTTCTTCTATTTGAGCTACTCTTCTTGTATCTTGTTCTACATCGACATTATCGAGTTTCCAAAAATTAGCGATCAGAACTTTATTCCTTGCAATACGCTCTCTGTAAGTTGATATTGCTTTACTCTCAAATATTTTAGTTGATGCTCGATGATAACTTTCCCAAATTTCTTTATTCTCATTGATGTTTTTTAGCAATGACAAGTCTGACGTTTCAAACCAATATAAAGGAGAACTAGATTTCCTTGTTGATTTAGCTATCTCTGTATTTACCCCTTTTATAGTTTTGATTTCTTTATCTAAGAGTAAGGAAATTGTATTGGAAGAATGAATAGCAGCTAAATATATACCACCGATAATTATTGAAGCACTTCCCGATGTTGTTCCAAAATAAAATTTTTCTGGTTGAGAACTACTATTGAAAGCGTTTTGAAAAAAAATGATAAGATTATCTTGAAAGTTCTTCGCAACCCTTCTATGGTTTGTCCAAGATATTATTTCGTTTTTCCAGTCAAAACTTTCCATTTTATATTGGTTTTATTGACAAATATAGAGAAAGGGCGATTGATAAAATCATACTATTAAAGCCCCATCACCTAATTAAATCTTTCAACGCTCCTTCAATTTCGGGGAATTTGTAAGTGAAATTAGTAGTTTCCACGACGCGTTTGTTCTCCACGTAAGTTCCACCCAAAATAACCACTGCCATTTCTCCGAAAACTAATTTCAATGCAAATTCGGGAGCGTTTGGTAAAATCAATGGTCGGCTTAAAACCTTCGCGGCTACTTTTGTCATTTCTTCGTTGCGTACGGGTTGAGGTGCGGTGGCATTATAGGCATCCGTCATAGTTTCGTCTTCAATCGCTTTTACAAATAATGCGGCGAGGTCGTGATTATGAATCCAAGACATCCATTGTTTGCCGCTTCCTAAAGCAGTTCCCGCTCCAAACTTTATCGGTTGAATCAGTTTGGGTAATGCTCCGCCGTCTTCGCTCAACACTACGCCGATGCGTATTTTAGCTACGCGGGAGTTCATTTCTTCGCCAAATGCATCGGCAATAGCTTCCCACTCAAACGTACATTTTGCTAAGAAATCTCTACCAACTAAAGATTCTTCGGTAAGTCTTTCTTCGCCACGGTCGCCGCCGTAAAAACCAATCGCCGAAGCAGAGATGAATGCTTTCGGGGTGTGTCCGATTTTTTTGAATTTATCCATCAATAACTTCACGGGTTCTACGCGGGAGTCGATGATTATTTTCTTGCGTTCATCGGTCCATCGTTCGTCCGCAATTCCTGCTCCGGCGAGGTGAACCAGCACGTCTACATTTTGCAATGCTCCGTCTTCAATTTCGTCTTTTTTGAGATTCCAGGTGTAAACTGTCACGTTCGGGATGTCCTTTTTACTTCGTGATAAAATACTTACCGTATGTCCGTTTGACAGTAATTGCTTAGTCAGTTCTTGTCCGACTAATCCCGTTCCGCCCGTTATGAGTATGTTCATTAGTGTTTATAGTTTTTGTTACCTTGTGAAAAGAACCATTCCCTGTGGAGATTGTTAGTGAATTCCATAATATTGCATTTTTAATACTGATTTATAGTAATTACTAAAATCAATTTGTTCAATTTGAAATTGCCAATTTTAGGCAACTTAAGTTTTCTCAAAAAAAATCAATGAAATTATTCTCTCCCGAAACATATACCAAACGTCGTCAGAAACTTATGAAAACCGTTGGAAGCGGTTTGATTTTGCTTTGCGGTAATGACGAAGCCCCGATGAACTACGAACACAATACGTACCGCTACCGGCAGGATAGTACGTTTTTGTATTATTTCGGACTGAATTTCGCGGGGTTGAATGCTACGCTTAACTGCGAGACTGATGAAGTTACGCTCTTCGGTAATGAACTTACGATTGATGATATTATTATTGTTGGACCGCAGGCAGCACTAGCTGAACTTGCCGAAAAAGTGGGTGTCCCAAATGTGCAGCCAACCAACAAGTTATCTAGTCAGCTGAGCAAAGGTAAGAAGGTTCACTTTTTGCCACCGTATCGTTTTGAAAACAAGCAGAAGCTCAGTAACTGGCTTGGAATTGCGGTGATAAAACTGGCGGATAATGTGTCAGATGAATTAGTACATGCCGTTGTAGCACAGCGTCAGCACAAAACTGCGGAAGAAGTTGTTGAAATGGAAGCCGCCGTTAATGCGAGCCGTGCCATGCATATTGCAGCGATGCGAGCCACCCAAGTGGGTAAAAAAGAATACGAAATTGTCGCGGAATTATACGGAACGGCAAAGCGGCTTGGCGGTGAGTTGGCGTATCCCGCCATTTTGAGTATTAATGGTCAAACCCTGCATAATCATTACCATGGTAACGAATTAACATCGGGAAGACTACTTTTAAATGACTCAGGAGTAGAACTCGAAATGGGTTATTGCGGCGATATCACCCGCACGTTTCCGGTAGATAAGAAGTTCACGCAGCAGCAGCGTGAAATCTACGAAATCGTGTTGGAAATGGAGGAGTTAGTAATTGAGTCTTTAAAGCCAGGCATTCAATATCGCGATTGTCATATTGCTTCTAACCGATTGATGCTGAATAAATTTAAAGACTTGGGAATTGTGAACGGCGATGTAGAAGAAATGCTCGAAGCGGGAGTGGGCGGAATGTTCATGCCGCACGGACTCGGACACATGATTGGCCTTGACGTACACGATATGGAAGACCTTGGCGAGAAATTCGTCGGTTATAATAAAGACATAGAGCGAAGTGCACAAATGGGTTTGAAATCGTTGCGTTTGGCGAAAGAACTTGCCGAAGGTTTTGTGATTACCGTTGAGCCGGGAATCTACTTTATACCGCAGTTAATTGACAAATTGAAAGCTGACAAGCAATACCTTGATTTTGTGAATTACGACAAGTTAGAGCAATATCGTGATTTCGGTGGAATCCGTATTGAGGATGATATTTTGATTACTAAAGACGGTTATCAGGTTTTAGGAGAACATATTCCAAAAACGGTTGCCGAAATTGAAGACTTACGCCACGCGTAAACCATTTTCACAAGAGAGGTTGGGTTCGAGGAGTGTTACAACTCCTTGCTCATCCACCGCTCCAAGAACGAGGCATTCACTCATAAAGTCAGCAATTTGTTTGGGCAGGAAATTCACTACCGCCACAACTTGTTTTCCAATGAGACTTTCGGGTGAATAGTTTACGGTGATTTGAGCGGAGGATTTCTTAATTCCCAATTCGCCAAAATTGACGATAAGTTGGTACGCAGGTTTTCGAGCTTTCGGAAATTCCCGAACTTCAGTTATTGTCCCGATACGCATATCGACTTTAGCAAAGTCACCCCAATTGATTTCTGACATATTGTATTGATTATTTAGAGTAAATTTAGGTTCTTTCTCTGAAAAATACCTAATTTTGCGTTCCGTTTTGGCTTCGTAGTTCAATGGATAGAATGGAGGTTTCCGGTACCTTTGATCTAGGTTCGATTCCTAGCGAGGCTACAATTATTGACGAGGTA
>JBLHXN010000073.1:0-16550 GCA_047630355.1 Spirosomataceae bacterium
AACGGCGAAGTTGTGAATGAAACCTGCGGTGTAATCGTTGCCACCAATTAGGTATTCAATTCCTACATCGGGCTTCAATTTGTAGCCGGCACCAAAGGCAGTAATGTATTCTTCTTTGTCAAAGCTTTCAACAAACGTACTTTTTGTTCTAAAATGCACATTTTGTGCTGCATAAATCGTTTGCTCTAAGCTTCTCCGCCAGTACAAAACCCTAAGTCCGATTGAGTAACCCCAAGCAGCGTTTGTTGAATAATCTGCTCCAGTGTAAAGTTGGATTGGGAAGGAATATTTACCCCCCGAAGGTTTTAAATTGAAAATAGGATAAGATGCACGAATACCGTAAATATTACTATTTTTCAATATTCTAATATCTCCAATAATATCAAATTCGTGTTGTTTATACTTTACTTGGGCTTCCGCTTTATGAAATGCAAAAGTCAACCCAATGATGAGACTTAGACAGAAATGAATTTTCATACTTGTACGTTTACTGTTTTGTAAACGTAGTTTATATAAACAATCGTATTTATTGGGTAAAGTTGTTAAGGTAGAATTTCTGTACTAAATGTTTTTACTGAGCGTTCTCTTCTCCAAACCTCCCTCAAACCCCATGCGTCCCCTTTCTCTCATTATCTTCTTATTTCTTTCTATGCCCGTCACTGCCCAAACGTCCGCTGACTCACTCGAAAATTATTTGGAATCATTGCCCGCAGATTTGCGGGTTTCTGTGGTGATAATGGATAAAGACAGTACGGTACTTTTTGAGCAGAATGCCAAGAAGATTGTACCGTCAGCGAGTGTGATTAAAGTACCCATTTTGGTGGAGTTAATGTACCAAACTATCGCGACGCGTTTTAAACTGAGCGATAAGCATAGACTGACGGAAGAAGAAAAAGTGGGCGGATCGGGCGATTTACAATACGAGCCACCCCGCGAACTAACTTGGGAAGAATTGGCGGTTGAGATGATTCGGATCAGCGATAATACGGCGACGAATGTACTAATCGACAAAATTGGGATGTACAATATAAACAATATGTTGGCGTACCACGGTTACGAAAACACCCGACTCAATCGAAAAATGATGGATTTTGACGCGGTGAAAAGGGGCGTTCAAAATTACACATCGGCGGCAGAGTCGGCACGGATGATGTACGCAATCCTGACGGGTAAAATTACGAACGAAGTATCTTGCAAAAAGATGATTGAAATTCTGCTGACCTGTGCGGATGTCACCACAATTCCCCGGTACATTTCGCGTACTATTCCCGTGGCTCACAAAACCGGAACATTGGATTACGTTCGGGGCGATGTGGGGATTATTTACGGTAATAATCCATTGGTTATCAGTGTTTTTGTTGAGAATTTTGAATCGCTGGAATACGCCGAAAAGGTTATTGGTACAGTCAGTAAAGTTGCCTTTGATAGTTGGGGTACGGGGTTGCCCAATCACTGAATATCAAGTAACAAGCGGCAGGTTATTTCTCCTTTACCAGACTTATCCCAAAGGCGAGCAACCATTTGGTACTGCTGACCCATAACTAACGGTTTTCCGGTACTCATTTTAAACGAAATCTGTTTGATATCTTCGGGGGTTACGCCCGCTTTTTCGTATTGTTTTAATATGTCAGGAATCTCCTTGATAATCGTTTCTTTGTCATCGTATAATACTATTTCTCCACCCACAAAAACTCGTTGGTTTTTCTCTTCAAAACCCGCCGCTCCCATAATCTGAACGGTGATGATTTCGCCGTATGCGGTTGCTTTATTAGTTTTCAGGCGATTGTCTGTAAGTACCGCGATATTTTCAAAAGAAACCTCTTCTGTAAAAACCTGCAAGCCCAATTGTTCGTCTTCATAAACGGGCTTTTGTTCGCAGGATGCATTCAGTAAAAGTGCCGAAAGAAGAGCCAAAATGCCTATGTTGAACAGTCTATTCGTTTTTTTCATAAATAAGTAGTTTGTCTGAATTTTGGGAAATAATGAATCGTTGCTTTCCTTCGGAGGTCCGAATAGAAATAATGCTTTTATTGTCGCCATTGGCTACAAATCCGGTTTCGGAGTAGGTGTGCGGCGTGAATTTATTGTCTGATGAATTTAGTAAAATTAAACCCACCGACGCTCCGTGAAAACCACTCGTGGCGGGTTCGGTATCGTAGGCATTTCCAACGATGATAATATCTGTGAATGAATCATTATTGACATCTGTCAGGAGCATATCTTGCACCGGAGCCCACTGAGTAATAGTAGGTAATTTTTTAATATCAAAGTTTCCTGAACCGTCATTTATAAAAAGACAACTCTCCATGAGTTTTGCTTCAGTAATCAAGGCACTTTTCTGCTCAGTTGGCGTGAGTACACTTTCAAATTTAGCTTCCGCGTAAGGGGCATAACTGGGAAACTTGTTACGTAAAGAAGGGATTTGCCGCAACAAATCATCCCGGGTCGAAATCGGGTATTCGGTACCTTTCAAATAATAGGAGGGAATGGCGTCAAATCTTCCGTTATTATCGTAGTCCAAACCGTAAATTCGGAGCGGTTCGTTCACCGAAAATTTATAACGGGTATTTAATCCAATATTTCCGGCGACAAAATCCAAGTCGCCATCGTTATCCAAATCCGTTGATTTTATACAATTCCAAAGCCCTTCGGTATTCGGAATCGTTACGGGAGGCTGTAATTTACCTTTTTTATTATAAATGATAGTTATCGGCATATATTCTCCGACGATCACCAAATCTGTCCAGGAATCATTGTCAACGTCAATCCATTCGGCGTCTGTAACCATTCCGATATTTTTCAGGAATTCAGGAGTTTTTTCGGTAAAATTTACGCCTTGATTCTCCAACAAAAAGCTGCGTCCTGGTTTGGGATATTCTAACGGTGTTAACCGCCCGCCCCGGAAAATATCTATATCTCCGTCTTTATCAAAATCGCAGGTTACTACGCACGAACCGCTTGATGTGATTTCGGGTAATTTGCCGTTTACCGAAAATTTGCCCGAACCGTCGTTCAGTAATAATTCGTCCTGATAATTATCAGAACCATTCACAAATTCGTTGGAACCGCTTACGAGGTAAATGTCCAAATCACCGTCGTTATCAGCGTCAAATAATTCTAACCCAACGGTTTCTCGGTTGTTGGTTTTTAGATTGGTTGACAACGTTTTCTTGCTGAATATTCCGTTTGCAGATTGCAGAAATAATTCGTCAAAATGTCCGTACGAACCGCCAATGATAAAGTCTTCCAATCCATCATTATTTACATCGCCTTTGGCAAGTTTTGGACCTTGCTGCGATAACTTATGAAGCAGAAGATTTTCGGCGTTGTAGTCAATGTACCGCTCTTCAATGTGCTTGTAGTTTATATTTATTTCATTTGAAATATTGGTGAACCACTTTTTGGTAGTGCGTTCGGAGAAATAGTCTACAGAATTGCTTGCGTCCGAATGGTCAAGTAGGAGTTTTTGATTGGTAGGAATATTGATTATTTTTTGCTGTTTGCCATCCGGCCACCGAACCAATAACGAGTCAATTCTCGTTGCTTCGCCCGTTCCGATTGTAACGGTATTGTCAATGCTTGATAAATACCCGCGTACCACACTGTGGTGCCAGCTTTGTAGTTTGCCATTGGTAAATAACCGGATATCAGTTCCTAATCCGTTAACGTTATTCTCGCTTCCTTTGAAGTCAAGTTGAATGAAATTATTGTCCGAATTATTTCTCAAAAGAAAAGCCGCTTGGTTGATATTATTTACCACCATATCTAAGTCGCCGTCATTGTCTAAATCTCCGTAAGCAGCACCGTTTGAAAAAGACGGCGGCGAACTATCCCAACTGTTCGTAATGTCTTGCAAATCAACGTCTCCCGTATTCTTAAAGAAATGATTCCTTCTTTTAATTGAAGGCAGTTTTAGCGAATTGCTAACCATATATTCTCTAATTTCTGCTTGCGTTTGAGCTTGCTTGGCAAATGACATATTGTACGCCACAAAATCTGAGTTGGTCACGTCGCGGTAGTAGCCGTTGGAGATGAACAAGTCTCGGTTGCCATCGTTGTCAAAATCGGCAATGAGTGGTGCCCAGCTCCAGTCGGTGGCATTGATGCCGTTTAGCTGCCCAATTTCCGAAAAAAGTATTTTCCCGTCGGGGGTTTTACCTTGATTTATGTGCAACATATTTCGGGTAAACTCGGGGTGATAACCTAATTCTTTTTCGGCTTCAAATACCTGATAACTGGTGAGCAGCATTTTCTTTTGTTGCTCATTTGCTTCGGGCAGCATATCGGTCATAATCACATCCGCCCACCCATCATTATTTATATCGGCAATGTCATTTCCCATCGAAAAGCGACTTTGATACGCAAAATATTCACTGCCTTTATCCGTGAATGTTCCGTCTTGATTATTGATGTACAAAGCATCGTTCGGGAGGAAATCACTGGAAGCTAAAATATCTTCCCACCCGTCGTTATTTACATCCCCGATTGAAAGTCCGAGTCCGTGTCCGTTGGTTAGAATTCCGGCTTTCGTGGTAACGTCTTTAAAATGACCGTTACCGTCGTTTTGATACAGTTTATCTGATGCGTATCCCGTACCATCGTTAATAGGTTTTCGAAGGAGGTTTGCGTTACGTATAAGGTTAGACGTGTTCAATAAATAAAGATCTAAATCTCCGTCTTTATCGTAATCAAAAAACGCCGCTTGGTTGGTATAGGAAGTATCAGCAATGCCGTAAGCTTCTGCTTCTTCACTAAAATTCAAATTTCCTTGATTTACGTAGAGTTGGTTGGCACGCCTTTCGCCTGGTTCATTTCCAGATTTGGAAACGTAAATATCCATCAATCCATCGTTGTTTATATCAATCATAGATACGCCCGCTGACCACCCGCCTGATTTAATTCCTGCTTGCTGCGTAATATCTTCAAACAGAAAATTGCCTTTATTGAGGTAGATTTTGTCATCTACCATATTACCCGTAAAGTATAAATCGGGTAAGCCGTCATTGTTTAAATCCGCAATTCCTACTCCGCCGCCGTTGTAAAGGTTGTGATAATCGAAAACATTGTATTGCTCGTTTTCAATTATTGTATTGGCAAAGCTAACGCCGGAATCTGTGGCGGAAATTACACTGAAAAGTGTCTCGCTTTGCCGTTCACAAGCACTAAAAGAAAACCCGGCAAACAGTAGAAGTAGTTTTTTCACAAAGGCTAAAGTGACTCAAATTTCGAAACTGGAAATAAAACATGAAAATTACAACCCGTTTGCCGTTAGAAAAAAAAATAACGATAAATATAACTTTTATTCTTTTTTTTAGCACAAACGGGGTATATTGTTTTAATATTTGAAAGCTAACCAAACTATCGCCTAATGAAAAATAACTACCTTAAGAGAAGTTTAGCATTGCTGTTGACCCTTGTCACACCGCTGGCTTTTAGCCAAAAGGTGATACAAAAAAAACAAAATACAAAGCCAATTTCCGTTGAACAAAAATCGGTTGCGGATAATATAATTCTTGATGACTTAATTGTTGACGGAAGTGCTTGTATTGGTTTTGATTGTGCTAACGGTGAAAGCTTTGGGTTTTCTACCATTAGACTAAAAGAGAATAACCTCCGTATTGATTTTAATGATACGAGTACCTCTGCGAGTTTCCCGAGTACTGACTGGGAAATAGAAGCAAATGAATCCGCGAATGGTGGTTTAAATGCTTTCTCTATTCATGATCTATCGGCTGGCAGCGTACCTTTCAGGATTGAAGCAAATGCCCCTAACAGTTCTCTATACGTAGATGATGGCGGTAGAATTGGTGTTGGAACAGCTAATCCGGTTGTTGGAGTTCATCATGTAAATGGTAATACCCCAACCGTACGCTTAGATCAAGATGGCTCTTCCGGTTTTACTCCCCAAGTGTGGGACATGGCGGGTAATGAAACCAATTTTTTTATCCGGGATGCGACCAATGGAAGTTCGCTGCCTTTTAGGATTAGGCCTGGTGCAAGTAGTAATGCACTATATATTGATAGTGATAATGATATTGGTTTAGGAACAGCATCTCCTACACAACCACTTCATATAAAGAGAGCTAACCCTAACATTCTCTTAGACGGAGCGAATGACTGGCTTTTTAATGTAAATGCCGATACGCTGCGAATTCAGTTAGATGGTAACACGAAACTTGCCATAAACAGCACAAACGTATATGTAAAAGATGCGATTCTGCCGGGTGCTTCTATTCCTTCTGACCGCCGTTTGAAAAGTAATATAAATACGTTTTCAAACGCTCAAAGAACCATTGACTTACTTTCTCCTAAAACCTTTACGTATGATTTAAAAGCATTTCCGGACTACGGTTTTCCGAAAGGAACGCAGTACGGCTTGATTGCTCAGGAAATAGAAAAGGTATTGCCGGATTATGTAACGGAGTTCAGCTTCCCCGACGGTAAACGGTTTAAAACCGTTAATTATATCGGGTTGATTCCGATATTGTTACAAAGCAATAAAGAGCAGCAAGCGGAGATAGAGCAACTAAAAGTAAAGATTTCTCAATACGAAACCATAGAAAGTCGCCTGACTGCTTTGGAAGCTAAATTAGAAGAGAAAGAAGTAGGAGTAAATGTGCCACTTAAAACAGAAGAGAAATAATGAAAAAAGTATATATACTAACCGCATTTATGTTATTCGGTTCTGTGGGTCTGATGGCTCAGGAAGCTACGGATGAAAACGGTCGCCCAATCGGTGCAAAGCCAACCAATGCGATTGCCTCCGCTCCGGCGGTGTTTATTCAGGAAGCAACAACGCAGGGTAGTAATGCTACAACCGTTTCGTTGAGCTATTCATTGCCAGAAAACATGAACAGTGGAAAGATGGTGGTGTTTCACCCAAGTATTGACAAAGAGTTAAAGACAATTCAATTATCAAGCCGTACCGGAACTGTAAATATTGACCGGACGGAAGTTGGACTGGAAGAATTTGTGGTTGGGATGTACGACGCCAGTGGAAATTTTATTCAAGAGTACCGCATTCGAAAGGGTAAATAGCATGTTGATATTGGGGGTTTATCTCAATTCCAATATCCAAACAGTCAATATTCAAGTTTAAACCTGCTCAAATTGGGCGGGTTTTGCGTTTGCGGGATAGTTCGTAAGCATAAATTGTTTTGCCGAGTTCTGCCATGAACGGAAAGCCAGTTTTGTCGTATTCGTACACGCTGTCGTTATAGATTTGGTTGTTGTTTACGTGAATCACCGCCGAGAGGATAAACTCTACCTTATTCTCGAAATCCACAATGTAGGCGTTATCAATCAAATAACCGTACGCATCGCCCACTTTATTAAAGATGCGGATGTTCTCTGGCATCGGTTCTTTGTCATCCCCGAACATGAAAGACTTCACGTAACTGTCTCAATATTTGCTGTTATTGTAGTTCGGGAAAGTGGTTTCTTTCGGCATCATCGACATATATTTGTACACGAAATCATAATCTTTTTCCGTCAAATCAAAACGTTTTGTTGGCGAAACTGTATTTGGGAACATCAGGGCTTTCATCAGCTCGTGTTGCTCGGTGAGGGCGTAGAAGTTCTTGTTCGTAAAGTCAAATGGTTCGTTGATGATTTCATCGCTTTTTTAGTAACCTTTCCCTTTTCGGATGGAAACGTCTGGTGCGTAAACCCATGAGGTGTTTTTCTGAGCTTCCTGCGTATAAACCCGGCTCGTTTCCGCAACCTCCATGCGGTTGGGTTCGGCGTAGGGCGGCACTTTCGGGACGGCCTTTTGATTCCCGAACCACACTTCAGGAGTCATACTATTTTCTTCCCGTGAATACGGAATTGACAACCGATGCACAATGCGGAGGTTACGATAACCTTTGCTTTTCAGCGTTTTGTTAAAGGGTTCTTGCCCCATAAATTTGTATAATCTGTTGAAAGCGTCGTTATCGCTGACCAATAATATTTTCTTAGCGTAATGGGCTACGGAAACGTTCCCGTCTTCTGAAGTAGCGTCAGCGGAAGCAGGTTCGTGACCTTCAAATGCCTTGCCGATAGACATTGGTGTTTCCTTCGTTAATCCGTTGATTTTTAGTTTGTTTAGTTTTTCGAGGGAAAGTAAAACGGCGGGCAATTTTATGGTACTCGCCGGATAAAAATACCGTTTTGGGTCAACATTGAAATTATACGTTGTAAAGTTCGGGCGGTTTTGTGCATTCCGATCAGTTTGTGTGTAAATAACCTGAACTTCGTATTTGTTTTTTTGAGAAAGAACAGGTTTCAACTCCTTTGACTTAGAAAGAATTTTATCCAGTTTCTTATCGGTCAGTTGAGCATTTGCCGTAAAAAACGAACAAAACAAAAACGAAGAAATGGCGATTGTGCGAAACAAGGTCAAAGTCATAGATGTTTAGAAAATAATTGAGCAAAAAAACGAAAATAGTGGATTAGCCCCGAACTTATCAGGTTTATGTCGAAATTTGCAGAAAAATTGATTGGAGACTCAGAAAAACTTAGCAATGAATATAAAGTATAAAATCAGTTGGTTATTGATTACCGGATATTGTGCACTGATAACGAGCTGCACCAATATTGAACGCGTGGATACTACTCAAGTGAAAGCACTCGTAGAAAATAGCGAGATAAAACGCATTACGCCCGCCGATATGAACGCTACCGTAAACCGCTTGGGTAAACAACTTACCGACAGCCTGAACACCGCTTTTATGACCCAAAAAGACCTTTCCTGCGATTTGGCTAACAATGCATTGGTGAATTCACTAACGAAAGAAAACAACTACAAAATCAGGTTGTTAGGGGCGAAGGACACCACTGCCACCAATTTATACAGCAAGGAACTCGACGTACTCTTTGCCTACGCCTACAACGCCAAGCGAGGACTTTCGACTGAATCTAACATTCAAAAAATGGGGGATTCTTTATTGATTTATTCCGCTCCGGCAAACGCCAAAATAGCCGAACGCTGTTTCAACGATTCTAAAAACAAACTTGCCGTTTGGAGTTTGGTTTTTCCGGTGGGAGAGGTGATTAAAAGGATTGAGTGAGGAATTTGGGTAGCACGAAGTTCTATTACGCTAACAAAACTTCTGCGGATATACCAAAATGCTTGTACAGTGATTTTGCCATTTTATAAGTTAATGGTCTCTTTCTATTCAATATCTCCGATACCCTGTTTTCTCCACCGAGGTATTTAGCTAAATCTTTCTGTGGTAGGTTGAGCATTTCAAGTCTTTGTTTGATTGCTTCAATCGGATCCAGCTTCTCGACGGGGCTGGTCTTTTTCTCGTACTCAATAGCCAATATCGTTACCGTTTCCAGAATATCTAAAGCCTTTTCTTTTTTAGCTTCATCTTCGATTTCATCAGCGTCGATTAGTAGTTCGATTATCGCTTTTGCCCGAATGAAATCTTCTTCCTTTCTGATAGGTTTTATTACGATTGTGTTGAGGTCTATTTCTTTCGTTTTCATTGCGATAGTTGATCGTAACTAAATATTTTTGATGTCAATTATTTTGTCGTATTCTTTGTGCGTTCCCAAGAACCTGACAAACACCAGTTTTCTTTCGTATTGAAACTTGGCAATGAGCCTGTATTTGTTCCTGCATATATTGAACACAATGCGGTTATTTCCTACCGTATCAGCACCTTTGAACAACTGAATCACTTCGTTAGGACTCTCAAAGTCAGTATCTTCTATGACTTCCATCCACGTTTTAGGGATGGCTCGGCATCAGGGTAGTCCTTCCAAAACCTTTTTAGGGTCGAATCGGTGAATAATCTCATTACTAATACGAAGATAGAAAAAAAAAACTTCCCAATATTGGAAGTGCGGAGAATTTGTCGGAAAGTAAATTGGAGGATTTCTTATTGACTCACTCCGCTCCGTACCTGCCAAAATTGCCGAACGCTGCTTCAACGATTCTGAAAATAAACTCGCGGTGTGGAGTTTGGTCTTTCAGGTGGGAGAGGTGATTAAGAGTATTGAGTGAGTGGAGTTATAATGTGTAAATGACCGTCGTTTCATTTTTAGTTAAAATTGCTCCGTAGCCGTTTTTGATATTTGTCACGGTAGCTCTTGACGTTTCAAACGCCTTAAATATTCCCTCTGTTGGAAGTAATTGTGAATAGAAATCTAAATAAAACTTGGTCGTACTGCTTAGCTTAATTGAAACGGCATCAATTTTTTTCTGTTGAAACTGATTAATTAATGTTTCAGCCGTACCTTCTAATTCTACAAAAAAGCTTACAGTATTTTGTTGTTTATTAAAGCACTCACCATTGAATATTTGTTTCCTAGAAGTGAAAGTAAACGCACATGGGCTACCAAAATCTGGTATGGTCATGTCAGAAATTACATTTGCAGAAGTGGAATTTTGGTTATATACACCAACTATTTCGGCTACAAAATAAGTAGCAGTAGCTGGTAATTCTTCAAAATTTATTGACAACAGCTTTGTTGGTACTTGCTGGTTTAAAGGCGAGAATACTTCTTTTTCTGCAAAGCCAAAATTTGTTATTTTAATTGGAGGAGGAATTAAGACTGGCTCAGATTCGGCAGTTAAGAAATCGGGGGCTTCTACACGTACTTTATAAGTTTTTCCAACTTTTGGTTTGTACAATTTAGCAGAATAGAATATAGTAGAATTATCCACTCTTTTTAATTCATCAACCTCTTGACTATCTTCTATTAATACAACTTTGATTGAATTCAAATAGGAATTGCTAAAAGTAACTTCTCCGGTTGGCGGAAAAGTTCTTTCGATTTGTATGCTGACCACACTTTCTGGCGAAAGTTCTCCAAAAATGACAAACTTATTCCCTTCGTAAGGCAAGGTTACATTTAATGCCTTCTCACAAGATACAAAACAAATAAAAAGTAATAAGTAGCCAGTTTTTATTTTCATTTAATCTTTATTGAGTAGTTGACAAACGGCAGAAAAGGGATAACCGACCGCTTGACTAATTGATTGTTATAACCGACGATTGCCTGCCTTCCAGTAGTAGGGTTTCGTTCAGAATAATTGTAGTTAGTTTTTACATCTAAATAAAACGGATTTGCTTGATTATAAGTATTATAAACACCGACTGTCCAAGTCCTGAGATTACCCTTCGACGTTTCTTTTTCGAAATTTACACTAAAATCTAATCTGTGGAATGCGGGCATCCGGTAGTTATTTCTTTCAGAATAAATTGGTATTGGTTTAAAATAGCCATCTATAACAGGGTTACGCATTAACGCAATAGGAACGGTTGTCGGGCTTCCGGTTTGAAAGATCCAATTAGCAGAAATATCAATAGCATTACTGACTTTGTAGTTACCTACTATTGCAGTAATGTGCCTTCGGTCAAAATTTGCGGCGTACCAGTTATTTTGGTTAATGTTCTCAAATTTGCGATAGTTCCAAGCTAATGAATACGAGAGCCAACCCGTAAACTTTCCAATATTTTTATCTACGAATAATTCAATTCCATAAGCTTTTCCAAGACCACCATTCTCTATTAAATCAACGTAAGATTCTCCTGAATTTGTGAGGTAGTTGACCCCATCTTTATACTCAATTACGTTTTTAAAAATTTTGTAGTATCCCTCTAAACTAAAACTTATGCCTTTGCCAATATTTTTTGACAAACTCGCAGTAAGTTGGCGTGAACTCTGAGGTGGTATTTCACCCGTTGCGGGTATCCATAAGTCATTAGGTAACCCTCCGCTACTACTGTTGAGTAAGTGAATAAACTGCTTCATGTTAGCATAGCCAATTTTAAATGAAAGCGAATTTATTAAATTGAAATTTGCGGCAAAACGTGGCTCCCAAGAGTCAAAATTATCATTGTTTACATTCAGTGTGGCATAGCGGAGTCCCGCTGAAACTTCAAGCCAGTTGTTCAATCTATTTTTCGTTTCAAAATAAGAACCCGTTTCAAAGCTCTTGATTTGCTCCGAATTTGCTTCATTTATAATACTGTACGTTGTTTGTAAATCAATTGGCGTATAAAAGTGCTGTGTTAAATCTGTTCCAAACCTTATCTCATGTTTGTTATTTGGATAAAACTCAAAAGATGGTTTTAGTAAAACATCTTGAATTTTTGTTTTTGAATTGATGAAATCAATAGTCTCTCGTGCTTTTATATTTTCGGTCTTTACTCCATATTGATATTGGGTATAAGCAGCGGTAGTTTTGAAGAATAAACGCTGATTGATAGGCAGAATATAACGCAAACTACTTGTTAGGTTCCCCCATTCTAAAGCAGCTTTGTTCAGATTCCCTGCCTCGCCTTGCTTTTCGTTTACGTACCATAAATCATTCCCTGTGTAGGTGCTCCAAAATAATTGCGAATTATTTTTAAACTGCTTGTTTAACTTAAAATTGACATCATACAAACTGTAGTTGAAGAATGAACCAAAATCATTATTGAGATACGAAATATAAGTGGGTAGCAAAGCCAGTGCTAAGTTTGAAAAGCGAGCTGATAAGAAGAAAGTAGGTGAGTTCGGACTATTCTTTTTTAAAGGTCCTTCAAAAAGTATACGGGAGTTAATTAAACCTACCCCAATTTCGAGGTTTCGTTTTTTTGAACTTCCTTCTTTTACATTTATATCTATTACCGACGAGAGACGCCCACCAAAACGTGCTGGAAATGACGACTTGTAAAGCGTTACATTTTTTATAGCGTCAGGGTTGAAAACTGAGACTAAACCAAAGAGATGAGAGACATTATAAACTGGGGTTTCATCCAGAAGGATTAGGTTCTGATCGGGCGTGCCACCACGTACCAGTATTCCCGTAGTTCCTTCATTTGCGGTACTCACGCCTGGCGTTAAGGCAAGGGCTTTCAAAATGTCAGCCTCTCCAAATAAAACGGGCACTGCCTTTAAACGACTCACCGGAATTGCTGTGACCCCAATTGGTACCTGATCTAAACTTTGCGGTTCTTTATTGCCTTTAACTTCTACTTCATTTAGTAAATCAACTGTTTCCTCAAGTTCAATTAATAGCGTTTGGTCTAACTGATTGACATTAATTGAACGTGTTTTATACCCTACAGAACTGACAGATAATATGACCTTTAGTTTATCTATGGACAAACTAAAAAAACCGTATGCGTTTGTAGCAGTTGCTACGGAGCTACCTTCTATGATGATTGTTGCTCCGATTATTGTTTCACCCGTCTTCTTGTCCTTGACAAAACCCGAAATGGCTTGTGCAAATACAGAGAAGGAGCTAAGTAATAAAATTGATGTAATGAATAGTGATTTCATTTTTGAAAAAAAAGACCCCCTTTTTCATGGCGGCAAAGAAAAGAGGGGTCTGAGTTTTAATTAAGCGGCATCGCTTGCTGATACGGTTCTTGTCTGACCATCAATACATTTAGCTGTCCCAGTTGAATTTAACCATCTCAAATCAGGGCCAACTTGAATGATTCGACTTGTATTAAGAATCGGACCCAAAGTATCGAAGTAATCATACCAGCCGTAAGGTAAGCTAGGGTTCTGCCGATTTGGACCCCAACCGTTATTACTAGTTGCAAGTGATAGTTCAGAAGTGTCAAATTGCCACCATGTCCACAAAGTTCTTCTTTGATGCTTAAGTTCGACTTCTGTGGTTCCTAAAAAGACATTGAAGCCCCAAGTGGCTAAGTATACGCTGTTTGGTGTGTTGATGTTGATTTGCAACCGATAATTCCTGCCACCAGTACTATAATCGTTATCATTTGAACTACTACTTATACTCCGCAAATTCCTTTCGTTGGATGACTCCATTATCTTGTAGCTATACTTTGACGAAGTGGGTCTTTTATAGTTCTCGATCAAGGTTATTTCACCGTCATTAATCGTTAATAAACCATCACCAATAGCGAAGTTTAAATTCTTGTTCAAAATTAACTTGAGCCAGCTTCCTGATACTGTTTCAACAAGTTCAAACTCATTATCGTTTAATGGAATAATCTTAAGATAGCTCTTCAGGTTATCGGGAACTACCTGTGTTTCCAACTGTGTTTCCAAAATTGGATTTATAGTTTTCTCATCCAAATTTGAATAAAGCATTTCTAAAGGCTCAAATCCATTTTTTAGTAGCAAATTTTTAAGAACATCAAATTCTTTTGTGTCCATTTTAATAGATTCCAAAACTCTATTATACGAATCTTTTGAGGTAAACTTTAGTACACCGTTTTCAATAGACATGTCATCAGAGATGACCGTTGCGTTCTCAGGACGAATGTTAAATTGCTCCCCTTTATCGCAAGAAGCCACAAAAAACATCACCCCTATTAAAATAATACATATATCGTTTCATAATTTTACGTGTTTGATTTTGTTAAAAATTGAATCCAAAGCCCCTGCTGTCCGCCAAAGATTTGAGGGGGCTTTGTTGTGTACAAAGATATGAGGCGTTTTTCACATAAAAAATGCACAAATCAGTAGAAAAAAGTTCTGATTTGTGCATCTGTGTTGCTACACACGTTTTCCTTTGGCAAGTTCGTGGTGCAAATCGTGTTGGGTCGAAAGACCCCGACACCACGTAAGGGTGGAAAACACCCTTACGCAGGCCGCCTACACGTGTTTTATCACGCATTTCCGTTCTTGTATTTTAGCATAAATTTTACCCGAGCATAACCCTGTTCTACGTCGGCAGAGTGAAACACCCCGCCGAATGGGAAGCTATTATCATGAAAAATTCGCAAGAGACCTACAACACATCTGTCTCTTGCGAAGTAAATTATAAGTGCATACTTGCAAACTATTATGGTTTACACGAGTTAGTATTCAAAAAATTGGCAATCGCTTCCTTTTCTTTTTTAATATCTTTCTCCCTGACCAACTTGGCTTCATAGAAAGATAAAAACGAATCATTGTTTAAAGACATTTTTTCTTGTGCGATAACCGTCAGTTTTTCTAAAGTTGCCCCGTAGAAAACATAGTAACCAGCGTAGCACATCTGGTCAGAGCCGAAATTGACGAATAAGATTTCTTTGTCTTTATTCCAGTTTATATACGAGATATTGCCTTCGGACACTTCATAGCTCGTTGCGTCAAACTTCCGATTTTTATAAATATAGTCAAGTACTCTGACTGCGTTCGACTGATAAAACAAAGGAGAGTTTGACAAGTTTTTATAAGTAAGGTCAATGTTCAACCCTTTGAAGTCATTCGCTTTCCCGTATATATCAGGAAGTTGTGAAATAACCTTATTGGGGCTGACTTCTTTTTTACACGCAAAACTAGCTGCAATTAATAATAAAAAGACGATTATCTTTTTCATGCTGATGGTTGTTAGTTAGAGGTATATACCAATACAGTTGATGGTGGATGATAATCATATGCGTTTATATAATTTCCTAAATTATCAAATGTATATTCCGGATGAATGCTTTGTATTTCACTAATCGTATTTTTCTTCGTTCCTAATAAACTATTAATGTGGTTAAATATTTGATCATATGAAGGGATGTTATTTGCGTTCCCAAACCAAGTTTGACCTACCGTATTATACATATAAGTCCTACCGACCAAGTTATTAACTAAGTCCATATAGTTACATAAGCCAAACGAACGAACGTTGAAAAGTGCTATATATCCTTGAACTGGAGTACAGGCTATCACACCATTAGTATCATATTCATGTGCAGTTGCAAACTTTTTCCCTCTATCTAACCCCTTCCATTTATTCAACGTTAAGTGGGTAATTTCTTTGACCATGGCAGCAGACCAAAAACCATGAAATCTTGCATTAGTAATTGTATTATCATTGTGCGAGCCGAAGCGAGCAAATGTTTCGTTTTTTGCTTGATTTACTCTGTTAGCAGCCAATGGATATGTAGAAGCACAGTCT
Source organism: Spirosomataceae bacterium (assembly GCA_047630355.1). GTDB lineage: Bacteria > Bacteroidota > Bacteroidia > Cytophagales > Spirosomataceae > JANQUM01. Next base: position 15,836 of record JBLHXN010000073.1, read on the forward strand.
TGTTCAGTAGGATTAAGAAGGTTATAAGAGTTTTGGAAGGTACTGAAATAGCCAGATGGCCTCAAGCTTTTCTGGGATTTAAGATAGAGCCTTACCTTGTTTTTTATTTCCTTCCCAATCAATATTTCCAAATAATCAACAACAATGTGCTTTTTATACAGAAAAGCGTCCTCCTTGCTCTTTAGCTCTGGCAAACCTTTTTTGACAAAAGCTAGATCATCATCTGTATAAATCTCTTTACTCATATCTGGATATGTTGCGAGTGTAGCGTTAAGAGTTTCATCAAAAACCTCAGAAGGGACTTTACTCCAATCAATTTTACTGTCATCGTCAACTCTTAGTCCTTTTGTTTGGTCAGTAACAGTATAATTCATATAGTTGTAAACATCTGCTTCCGTAATTTCGTCACTCAACTGCAACTTTTCACCGTAAAAATCAATAGTGTTATATTCTACTTTATCTGACTCTAAAGATTCCTTCTCACAAGACCCCATAAAAACCACAACCGTTGTTAAAATAATAGACTTCTTTCCTAATTAAAACTCGGTGTATTTCATGTGGTTTGTGGCTTTTTTAAGGTTTACAATTGCACTTATATTTCCCCAGTTTTTATCGTAGTTTTTATGTTTCCCCCTAAACCTGCTACTGCATATCCTGAATATTTTACAACATCGGTTAAGGTGTTCTACTATCACCCTTTTTGAGGCTTGAGACT
>JBLHXN010000074.1:0-16452 GCA_047630355.1 Spirosomataceae bacterium
AAAATTAAAGTCTTTAAAATTGCTATAATTTACAATGATAAGGTTGCTCAAAATTACGTTTCGATGATTGAAAATGTCGAATAGGAGGTTCAAAAAATACCTACAAAAATTATCCTAATAAACACTATTGCAATTGAAAAATCTATTCTGATATCAGCTTTTTCAGAAAATCAGGGCTGGAAGGAAGGAATTGAATTGGTTAAAACTAAAAAATATGGCACACCATTTTATTTACATTTTATCAAGGCACAAGCACGAACATTATCAATTGATGAATTAGAGTTAATTTTCCAAAAGCATCCTGAACTTTTTGAAGGTAATCCATTTATTAGAGAATTAGCGTACGTAGAATATTTTATAAATGAATGCAAAAAGAAGGTTAATATGGAAACATTTAACACTATTTTTAACCTTTTATTAAAATCAAAAAATGGGACAAATAATGATTGGCAGTTTTTTGATATAGCTGTTGCCTCTAAGAATGTAGAAATAATAAAAAAGTGTAAAAAAGTTATAAGAAGTGCTCATATTCACAAGGAAATAAACATTTGTTTGAAAATTCTGACTCACGAATAACCTCACACAACACGAAGCTTGAAGAAATGCTAACACATAAGCAAATTGAATGTTTATGGATATATGAAGCACCGCCAAATCTTTGAAATGGCACATTTACAGTAAAAAACAGACGGGACCAAAACAAAGATTTGGCTACAGGAAATGCAAGCGGTACAGCTATTAAATCGCACTACTTAAAGCCCAATCGTTAGCAATAAAAAAGCAGCTCTCTAAGTCTTCAATGAGCAGACACAAACCTAAAAGTCAATCCTGACTGCCCTCCAATTCCATCTTCAAAAACTTACCCGTGTAACTTGCTTTCACTTTGGCTACTTGTTCGGGAGTTCCTTTGGCGATAATTTCGCCGCCTTTACTTCCGCCTTCGGGACCGAGGTCAATAACGTAGTCAGCAATTTTGATTACATCAAGATTGTGTTCAATAATCAGCACGGAGTTTCCTTTATCAGCTAACTTGTCTATTACTTTTAACAATTTTTGAATGTCCTGAAAGTGAAGTCCCGTAGTAGGTTCATCCAAAATGTAAAATGTCTTTCCGGTGTCGCGTTTTGAAAGTTCTTCGGCGAGTTTTACCCGCTGAGCTTCCCCACCCGAAAGCGTTGTGGCGTGTTGTCCAAGCGTGATATAACCCAAACCAACGTCAAATAAAGTCTGTACTTTACGGTTAATTCTCGGTTGATTCTCGAAAAAATCCTGAGCTTGTTCAACGGTCATATCCAACACATCAGCAATGGACTTTCCTTTAAAACGAACTTCCAACGTTTCTCTATTAAAGCGTTTTCCGCGACAATTTTCACAATTCACGTAAACGTCTGGCAAAAAATCCATTTCTATCTTTTTTCGTCCACCGCCCTGACATTCTTCGCAGCGTCCGCCTTTTACGTTAAACGAAAAACGACCGGGTTTGTAACCTCTAATTTTTGCTTCGGGGAGGTTTGAAAACAAGGCCCGAATGTCCGTAAACATTCCGGTGTAAGTTGCCGGATTACTGCGGGGAGTTCGTCCAATTGGGGATTGATCTACCTCAATAACTTTATCAAGATGCTCCAGGCCTTTGATGGTTTTGTACGCCAACGGATCACGCTTAGCTTTATAAAAGTGCTGCCTAAGAATTGGATAAAGCGTATCGTGAATTAAAGAAGATTTTCCGCTGCCGCTCACTCCCGTGATGCAAACTACTTTGCCGAGCGGAATGGTGAGCGTTACGTTCTTCAAGTTATTTCCCGTTGCATCTCTCAACACCAACTTTTCGCCGCTTCCTTTACGCCTTTCCTGCGGAATCTCAATTTTAGTTTTTCCGCTCAGGTACGCCGCCGTTACGCCACCTTTGTCGATAAACTCTTTGGGCGTTCCTTCACTTACCACGTTTCCGCCGAAACGACCCGCTCCGGGTCCAATATCCAAAATATAATCAGATTCGAGCATCATGTCTTTGTCGTGTTCCACGACTAAGACGGTATTTCCCAAATCCCGTAAGTCTTTAAGTGCCTGAATCAGTTTTACGTTGTCCCGCTGATGCAAACCGATACTCGGCTCATCCATAATATACAGAACACCAACAAGTTGCGTACCAATCTGCGTTGCTAAACGAATACGTTGAGCTTCGCCGCCGGAGAGTGTTCTGAGCGGACGATTCAACGTTAAGTAATCCAATCCAATATTTAGTAAGAAGCCAATTCGCTTGCGGATTTCCTTTAGTATTTCCTTGGCAATTACGTTCTGCTTTTTATTCAATTTTTTCTCAATGCCAACAAACCAATCACCCAATTCCGAAATGTCCATTTCGGAGAGTTTTGAGATGTTTTTATTGGCAATCAGGAAATGGCGGGATTCAATTCTCAGACGTTCGCCTTCGCAGACGGGACAAACGTTTGTTATCATAAAGTCTGACAGCCAGTCCTGGATTTTATCGCTATCTGAATCTTGCTGACGCTCTAAAAACGTGATTACTCCTTCAAAATTGGTGTTCCAATCTGTTTTAGGATTTTTCTTCGACGGCACTGTAACCGGCTCTTCACTTCCGTAAAGAATGGTTTTCATCGCCTCTTCGGGCACTTTTTCAATCGGAGTGCTAATGTCAACTTTGTGACTTTTCAGAATTGCTTGAATCTGCTTAAATATCCATAAATCACGGTACGTTCCGAGCGGAGCAATTCCTCCCCTACTGATGCTCAACGATTTATCAGGAATAATGGATTCTTCCGTAATTTCGTCAATGTGGCCCAAGCCGTTGCAATTCGGGCAAGCTCCGTACGGAGAATTGAACGAAAACGAATTCGGCGATGGCTCTTCGTAACTAATTCCTGATTCGGGGTCGGTTAGGTTTTGCGAGAAGTAATGGACTTCATCATTTTCATCCAATAAAAGCATTGAGCCTTTACCGTGTTTCAGTGCCGTTCCGATTGATTGACTCAACCGGTAGCGATCTCCAGCATCGGGAAGCAAACGGTCAATGACCATTTCAACATCGTGAATTTTGTAGCGGTCAAGTTGCATTTTCTGCACAATGTCCTGCACCACACCGTCCACTCTTACTTTATTATAACCAAGCTTTGCAATCTGCACGAAAAGTTCGCGATAATGTCCTTTACGCCCTTTTACTACATTTGCCAGAATCTGGATTTTCTTGCCTTCAAAACGTTCAAATATTGCTTCAATAATTTGGTCCTGCGTTTGCTTAACCATCGGTTTCCCGGTTTCATAACTTACAGCAATTCCTGCCCGTGCGTAGAGCAAACGCAGAAAATCGTAAATTTCGGTAGTTGTCCCAACGGTAGAACGCGGATTTTTGGAAGTCGTTTTTTGCTCGATGCTAATAACGGGCGAGAGCCCTTCAATCTTATCAACGTCGGGGCGTTCCATATCACCGATAAAGCTTCGGGCGTACGCCGAGAAGCTTTCCATGTAACGGCGTTGTCCTTCGGCGTAAATCGTATCAAAAGCCAGCGAAGACTTACCGCTCCCGCTAATTCCCGTCACGACAACGAGTTTATTCCGGGGAATGATAACGTCAATATTTTTTAAGTTGTGCTCGCGTGCTCCCATAACCTCGATGGTATCGTAGCCCGTAAGTTGTATATCGTTGAGTGGTTTAGCCAAAATGATTGGGTTAATGCTGTATATATTCGTCTTTTTCCAAACGATGAAAATTGACGAAAAGTTTAGGCAAATTAAGCATAATGCTGTGAGTAGCTTACGGATTGTAACCTATTCAAGCACTACGTTCTTCAATAGTCTGGCATCAGCGGTGATTTCTGTATTGTCATAGAGTTTAATAATACCACTTTTTACTGAGACGTTATTTAAAATAAGCATTGGTCTATTTACAGTATAAAAGCTTACTCCATAAGCGTAAACTCTTTTCGGTGTACTTCTGCTTTTCTACTCGCTTCGTCCAGTTCTTCGGTTGATTTAAATTTCAGCTGATTCAACACTTTGTATTCGTAAAACACTTTCAATGACTTCTGTTTGAATGGCCACGGCTCAACCGTCATTTCTCCGGTAGATTTGTAAAATACTTCACTCATTTTACCTTCCGGACTTTCCGATATTTCCATTTTACGACCTTTGGGCTGAATTTTATCCATGCAGATTAACAATGAAAATGCATCGCACCATTCTAAAAAACGATAAATTTTATCAGCGTCTTTTTTACTTATGTCGAGGTCTTTTAGAAGTTTTTTCCGAGACTCGTCCTGCTCGCTCATAAATTCATCTAATTCCTTATTTTCTTTGCGGTCTTCAGGGTTGAAGAGAAAGTCAATGTGCAATGAAGTAAGCAAAGCGTTCAGTTGACTGTTTGACGAGGACAATTCCATCACGCTACGCTTTTGGGTCAAATCGACTCCTTCTGAGCCATCATCCACCATAAGATGGCGAGGTGCTCCAGCGGGTGTGAGGTTATTCTTATCTTTAGTTTCTTCCACGCCGTCGTCGTGTTCGGCAATGGCAATAAGTGTGGGCACCATTACTTCATTGGGTAAATCAATGTCATATTGGTACGCCAGCATGGCGACAAGTAAGCCATGTGAACGCTGTGTGGAAATTTGCCAACCTTCTTTATGTGAAGTAACTATCATGGAATTAGATAGTTGGTTTTAGTCCCGGTAATTACCGGGATAGATGTCAGAAATTATTAAAAAGCTGTGCCACAAAAAAAGCCGAAGGAAATTTCCTTCGGCCTCAGTTTATATATGAAGTTCAGTGTATATTAATCTTCCTTTTCTTCTTTCGGCTTGTCTTTTTTAGCTTCTACTTTGTCGCCATCTTTCAAACGCTTCGATACTTCTAAGAACGGTCCAGAAATGATTTCTTCGCCAACCTTCAAACCGTCAATTACTTCGATAGTTCCGGCTACGGTATCAGTAATTCCCGTTTTCACTTTACGTTTCACGGCTTTTCCGGCATCATTCACAAATACAATTTCCTCCGGGCGTTCTTTCTTAGTCGGACGGGGAGCCTGTACGGTTTGTTCGTCGTCATCATCGTTCTCTTTATCAACATTACTGCTGTTCGCACTACGCGTAGTCACGGCGGCAATCGGTATACTAATAACACCTCTTTTGCTATTCGTAATAATATCCACGGTAGCGGTCATTCCTGGCTTAAACGGATACTTTTTTCCGGCTGCAACATTAATCAAATCACGATAAGAAGAAGGCAGGATACGAATAAGTACCTCAAATTCAGTAACGGCATCAACAGAAGCTGAGGCAGCTCCTAATGCTCCACCAGAACCGTTGGCAGTATTGGCAATTTGAGTAATTACCCCTTTAAATTTCTTATTGCTCGAGCTATACGCATCCACGTCAATAATGGCGGTATCGCCTTTAGTTACCCGCACAATATCATTCTCGTTTACATTCACCCGCACTTCCATGTCATTCAGGTTGGCGATGCGAAGCATCTCTGTACCCGCCATTTGGGAAGTTCCCACCACGCGTTCACCAAGTTCAACGGCCAATAATGAGACAATTCCATTCATTGGAGCGTACAAATTGGTTTTCCGTAGGTTCTCAGCCGCGTCCTTTAAATTTGCTTCCGCACTCCGAATTCCGAATCTGGCGGCTTCGTAAGTTGCTTTAGCGGCTTCTACGTCTTGCTTTGCGACTTTTAATTGCGTTTCGGCAGTTTCATAATCCGAACGAGAAACCACTTTATCAGCGTATAATTGCTTTTGGCGTTTGAATTCTATTTCCTGACGCAACATCTGAGATTCGGCACGAGCAATACTCGCTTTAGATTGTTCCGCACTGGCTTTGGCTTGATTTACACCCGCTCTGAAACGCTCCACAATCGAAAGAAAGTTTTCGGGCTGAATTTTGAGCAATAATTGTCCTTTCTTCACGGAATCACCTTCTTCTACGTAGAGGCCAATAATTTCACCGGGTACATCGGGCGTTATTGAAACTTCAAGTTCAGGCTGTATTTTTCCGGAAGCAGAAACAGTTTCGGTCAGGTTTCCGGTGGATACAATAGTGAAGTCCACTTCGGTCAGTTTTTCTTTTCCGATCCAACCCATCTTTTTACCAACTACCAAAAAGAGCACGATTGCGAGTACAACGGCTCCTAAGATTATCCAAGTTCTGTTCTTTTTCATGTGTTTGTTCGCTTGTAGCTTTTTAAGAAAGGATTATGATAACAATAAAGGGCTGAATACTAATAGCTGACAGCCAACAGTTATTTTAGAAATCAAGTGGTTTGTTTTGATAGAAGTCAAGAATTTTGACGCGAAAAACGTAGTTGTACTTAGATTGAATAAGGTTTGCCGCCGCTTGATCTAAGCGGGTTTTGGCAAGGTTATAATCCACGAAGTTACTTGCTCCCGCAGTGTAACGGGCATCAGCGGCAGTGAATGATTTCTCCAATGCTTGCACTTGGGTCAGCGTGGCGGAGTAACTCTTTGCGGCGTTATACATAGAGATAAACGCCTGATCCACATTTTGACGAATCGTCAAACGAGTGTTATCCGCCTGCAACTGACTTTGCATTTTCTGAATTTTCGCTCCCTGAATGTTGTACTTGGCGTTATAACTGTTGAAGATGGGAATGTTCATATTAATTCCCGCAGCAGTATTTTGGTTATTCCCCAACTGACTAAAGTACGAAATATTACTTCTTGTAAAATCCTGACTCGGCAAATTGAGTGTAAAAGGGACGGTCTGTCCGTCCACAATTGCCGAAACGGCTACCGGACGAAAAGTTTCGGTCATTCCGGTAATCTCCTGAGCTACCGACGAATAAGCCGTTCGCCAGTTGACACTTGCAACCACCGATGGTAAACCTACCGTTCTTGCTAATTCAATGTTTTTATTAGCGGCAAGAATACGAGCCTCGGCAGCTTTTACCTGCGGTAAATAGTTTATGGCTTGTTCGTAAACTTCAGCGGCACTTTCGGGATAAGTCTGCATTTTTGGGTTCGGCACATCTACCCGCACAACCGATATTTCTTCTGAGCCGGACATGTTCAACACCTGCTTAAGCGTTAACTTAGCCGATGCGTGATTATTCTCGGCATTGACCAATTGAAGTTCATCATTAGCAAGTTGGGCTTGTAAATCGTAAAGGTTTACTTCGGGAAGTACACCGCCCGCAACTAACTTTTCGGTACGGTCAAATTGGTATTCTGAAACTTCCAATTGTTTGCTGGAAACCTCGATTAAATCTTCGGTAGATAATACGTTCAGGTAAGCATTTATAACGTTCAATGTAATATCGTTCTGACTTGCTTCCAAATCAAGTAGGTCGGCATTTAGATTAAGTTCGTTTAACGCAACCGTATTTTTAATACGAAAACCGTTAAAAAGTGTCATACTCGCACCAATTCCTAAGTTATTTGTTCCGATACCTTGCGTAACAATATCGTTTGAGAATGGATCAATGTTACGTCCTAAATTCCCGTTCAGTCCAAAATTAGCGTTTAACGCCGGGTATTTCAACCACCTCGACTGCTCCAGCGTATTTAGCGTATTCTCCACGTTGAGTTTGCTCTGCCGAAGTTGAATATTATTTTTCAGGGCGTAATCAATGCTTTCTTGTAAAGAATACGGCGTTCCTAAGTTTCCACTCCGGGAGCTTCCACTCCCAGAATCATCGTTTCCCATGGATCCGCCTTGGGCAGTACTTTTCACAGAAAGCAAAACGGCTGCAAAAAGAACAGGTATAAGTAGCTTTTTGGGCTTGAAGTATAAGTTTAGCGTCATCTTTTTCATTTTTCTGAAAGCAAGTTTACGAAACTATAACACACCCTCCGTACCTAAAAAGGATAAACGGCAGATTCTGTGTGTAAAGGTGGGGATGAGGTATTTTGGAAAATGGAGAAAACTACTCAAAACGAAGAAATCAACCGAGATAAGATTTCACGAACCACATTTGAAATATTCGTCATTAAAATTAAATTTCTTTAATTTTAATGACGTAAAAGATGCGTTGTAAACATCCTCAATACAGGTTAAACACTGCAACTCATCGCAAAATCCGCCCGTTCAATCGCATTTCTGAAACGGGTATGCATCTTTTGCTTATATTAGCAACGATTCACTAAAACTTAACTCATTGAAAATGAAAGACAACTTCTATTCAAAGACTGGAGAAATGAGATTTGAGACCGGAGAGGTTAAAAAATCTCCTATTTCACTTCTCATATCTTACATCTTGCTACTAACCGCTACTATTTTAGCACCCAACTTTTCTTCCGCCCAAAATAAAGCCAACAATGCTTTTGAGCAGTTAGGAACGGAACTGCCAACGCCCAATACCTACCGCTCGGCATCGGGGCAACCGGGAAAAGACTACTTTCAAAATACCGCCGACTACGATATCAAAGTAGAACTGGACGATACTAACCAACGCATCGTTGGTTCGGAGATGATTACGTACACCAATAACTCACCCGATCCGTTGCGTTATTTGTGGTTGCAACTTGATCAGAATTTATTCAAAGAAAATTCTATCAATGCGTTGAGTCGTACGGGTAAAATAGAGAATAAAATGACCGCCGGGCAACTAGAAGGCATGAATGCTCCAAGTTCTGTTCGCTCCGAAATAGTGAGCGATAAAGATTATGGCTACAATATCAAAGCCGTAAAAACAGCGAGCGGCGGTGCGTTGCCGTTCACAATTAACGGAACCATGATGCGGGTTGATTTACCAACCGTTTTGCAAACCGGACAGTCGTACACTTTCGGAATTGACTGGGATTTTAATATCAACGCTTATTACGGACGTTCGGGTTACGAGCTTTTTGAAGAAGACGGCAACTACAATTATTTCATGGCTCACTGGTTTCCACGTTTGTGCGTTTATGACGACGTAAACGGCTGGCAGCACAAGCAATTTATGGGTCGCGGTGAATTTGCCGTTCCGTTTGGAGACTATAAAGTAGCTATCACCGTTCCGGCTGACCACATTGTTGCCGCCACGGGTGAATGCCAAAACTATTCGAAAGTGCTTTCTAAAGAGCAGCAACGCCGCATGGATAAGGCGTCAAAGTCAACTACTCCCGTGATTATTGTTACGCAGGATGACGCCATCGAAAACATGAAAGATAAATCGACAGGTAAACAAACGTGGATTTATGACGCTAAAAACGTTCGGGATTTTGCCTTTGCTTCTTCTCGTCGTTTTATTTGGGATGCCATGCAAACCGACGTTTACAACAACGGAAAGAAAATCTGGAGTATGTCTTATTACCCAAAAGAAGGGAATCCGCTTTGGGAGCAATATTCTACACGAGTAGTGGAACACACGTTGAAAACTTACGGAAAGTACTCGATTGATTATCCCTATCCAGTTGCTATTTCTTGCCACGCTACGGCGGGCGGCGGAATGGAATACCCGATGATTAGCTTCAACGGTGGGCGACCGGAAGCAGACGGAACGTATTCTCCGAGAGTAAAAGCCGGAATGATCGGCGTAATTATTCACGAAGTAGGACACAACTTTTTCCCGATGATTGTAAACTCTGACGAACGTCAGTGGTCTTGGATGGACGAAGGTCTGAACTCGTTTTGCCAGTACCTTTCTGAGCAGGAGTGGGACCGTGATTTCCTTTCAAGAAGAGGCGAGCCGCAAAAGATTGTATCCTACATGAAGATGGATCAATCTCAGTTGAAGCCAATTATGAGCAACTCCGAGAACATCATCAATTTCGGACCGAATGCTTACTCAAAACCAGCAACGGCGTTAAATATTTTGCGGGAAACCGTGATGGGTCGTGAGTTATTTGATTACGCGTTTAAGGAATACGCTCGCCGCTGGGCGTTCAAACACCCAAAACCCGCCGATTTCTTCCGCACCATGGAAGATGCTTCGGGCGTAGATTTGGATTGGTTCTGGAAAGGTTGGTTCTACGGAACGCAGCCCGTTGACCAAGCACTCACCGAAGTAGAATGGTACTCATTAGATACCCAGAACCCTGAACTTGCGAAAGCAGAAGGTCGTAAGGACTCTGACGCCCGCAAGCAGACCATTAGCAATATCCGCAATAAAACGGACATAAAGCAAACCGTAGTGGAAGCTGACCCGACCATGAAAGATTTCTATAATTCTTACGATGAATTTGCGGTGACAGATAATGACCGCAAGAAATACGAGAAATTCCTCGCCACACTTTCTGACGATGAGAAGAAAATGATGGAAAAGGGCATGAATTATTACGTGCTGAAAGTAAAAAACAAAGGCGGTTTGGTGATGCCGGTTATCGTGAAAATGGATTACGAAGATGGTACATCAGAAGTGGTGCTTTATCCTGCCTAAATCTGGCTTACAAACGACTCTGAAATCACAAAAACTGTAGCAACGGCTAAGAAAGTAAAGAAATTTACACTTGACCCTTTCTACGAAATTGCTGACATAGACGAGTCTGATAATGCGTACCCGAGAGAAGCTTCACAGCCAACTAAATTTGAGTTAATGAAACGTCGCTCATACGATCGCTCAAACCCAATGCAGGAAGCGAAGAAATCTCAGGGAGCGGCAACGGGGACGAATTGATTTAATCCCATCCAAGCGAAAAAACCACTGGAACGCCAGCCCAGTCCGGCCCTTCCCCCGCCGGGAAAGAAGTTTTGAAAGCGAGTGCCATTTTGGCACTCGCTTTTTTATGATTGAGCTTTTTCCAAAATATCCCTAAAAATGGGTAGGGACTTATTCGAATTTTGGGTGTCCCAAATCATAGAAATTTCGGCACGTTGCGGGATATTTTTTAGCTCAATAAACTTAACTGCGGCGTTTGTTACTGTCTGAAAAGACGTCGGCAATAACGATAATCCCAAGTTGTGCTCAATTAAACGCAAAACCGTTTGTCCGTGCACCGTTTCGTGAGCTATAGTAGGAGAAAAACCCGCATCTTCGCAGATACTCCATTGCAGCCGATGATAGTTTTCTCCGTCACTTTTAGTAGGAAGGATAAAGTTTTCATCAGATACTTGCTGCATCCCCTCAAAATTTTCGGGCGAAAGCCAATGCTTCTTGGGCAAGACCAACGAAAAGGTTTCCTGAAAAACCATGCGTTGTTCAATCCTTTTATGTGACGGTGGGTTTCGTAAAAATGCCACATCTAACTCACTTTTCAAAACCGCTGAGAACTGCGAAGCTGAGGTCATCTCTGACAAATATGTTTGTATTGATGGGAAGGTATCGTGTAAAGTTGTGAGACAATCGGGTAAGAACGTGTGGATGCAAGAGCCAACGTAACCAATACGGATTTCCCCTTGATGCCCTTCGTCCACCAGTCGAATTTGCTGTTTTATCTCTTCCAATTCAGTCACGATTCGAGTTGCCCGCCTCCTCAGGAAATGTCCGGCTTCTGTCAAAGCTACATTACGTTTATTACGTGTAAAAAGCTTCACCCCCAGGCTTTCTTCCAAATTCTGAATCTGTTTCGTCAGAGCTGGCTGAACGATAAACAATTTGCCTGCGGCATTTTTAAAGTGTAATTCGTCCGCCAGCACCAGAAAATAATGGAGTTGTCTCGTATTCATTAATCATATTAAGTTATTAATAGCTAACAAAAATACGATTTTTTTTGATTAATTAAACTTCCGAAATTTGTAAGACATTATAAAAAGGCAAGCATGGTCGATTCAATTCTACATACTCCATTTCATTTCATTGACGATAGTGAGTTGAATTTGAATAAAATAGCAACAATTTTGAGTCAAAAAGAAGCCTTGCTACTATCCGAATCTTCCCGGCAACGGGTTTCGGAGTGCAGAAAGTTTTTAGACACCAAAGTTAAAAAATCTGACAACCCTTTTTATGGTATAAATACTGGTTTTGGCTACTTACAAAATGTAACAATTGATAAGGGACAAATCGCCGAGTTACAATATAATTTACTTCAGTCGCATGCTTGCGGAGTAGGTCATGAAATACCGCCAGAATTGGTTAAATTAATGCTTTTCCTAAAAATACAGTCGCTTGCCTTCGGGTATTCAGGCGTTCAGGTTGCTACCGTGCAACGGCTCATAGATTTCTATAACGAAGATATTCTGCCCGTAGTTTACTCGCAAGGATCGCTCGGGGCTTCCGGCGATTTATCCCCACTTTCGCACTTGGCGTTACCACTCATTGGCAAAGGGAAAGTGCGGTTTAAAACGGAAATAGTAGCCAGTGAAAAAGTGTTGAAAGCCCATAATTGGCAGCCAATTACGCTTCAATCAAAAGAAGGTTTGGCGTTGATTAACGGTACGCAGTTTATGTCAGCTTACGGCATTTATTGTTTACTTAAAGCCCAAAAATTATTAAAATGGGCGGACACCATCGCCGCCATTTCGCTGGATGCTTTTGGGTGCAGCCTACAACCCTTTGATGCTTTATTGCACAATATTCGCCCGCATAAAGGGCAAATTAAAGCGGCCAAAGATATACGTAACTTACTAAAAAACAGCGAATTAGGTAAACATACTAAAAAGCAGGTTCAGGACCCGTATTCGTTTCGTTGCATTCCTCAAGTGCACGGAGCCACGAGGGACACTTTCCGGTTTGTTGAAAAAACGTTTATTACGGAAGTAAACTCGGTAACAGATAATCCTAATATTTTTCCTGACGAAGATTGCATTCTTTCGGGAGGAAACTTTCATGGTCAACCATTAGCTCTTGCGTTTGATTATTTCGCCATCGCGATGGCAGAAATTGGCAGTATTTCGGAGCGGCGTACCTACCAGTTACTTTCTGGGCAACGGGGTTTACCACTATTTTTGGTAAAGGATCCGGGGCTTCATTCAGGGTTGATGATTCCACAATATACGGCGGCGGGTGTGGTGAGCGAAAACAAACAACTTTGTACACCAGCCTCCGTAGATTCTATCGTATCATCAAACGGGCAGGAAGATCACGTAAGCATGGGGGCAAATGCCGCCACAAAATGCCTTCGGGTACTCGAAAACGTTGAGAAAGTATTGGCAATTGAATTGCTTACAGCTGCTCAGGCCCTTGATTTCAGACGACCATTAACAACCTCAGAACCATTAGAAACAATCATTGCTGAATTTAGGGAAGTGGTAAAATTCAATGAGGCTGACCGCATTTTGGCAGACGATATTCAACAAGCAATTTCATTTATTAACAGGTGATCCATTTGCGGTTAGGGCATCACCAATAACAAATCGTAAAGATACAATTATGACAAACGTACTACCAAAATCAGCCTTGATGAAAACTCCAACGGGAACGAAACTGTCGTGTAAAGGTTGGGTACAGGAAGCAGCCCTCAGAATGCTGTTGAATAACCTTGACCCCGAAGTTGCCGAACGCCCCGAAGACCTCATTGTATATGGAGGAAGAGGAAAAGCGGCTCGAAACCACGAGTCATTGGCACTTATAATAAAGGCATTACAACGTTTGGAGTCAGACGAAACGCTGTTGATCCAATCAGGAAAACCCGTTGGAATCCTGCCTACGCACGAAGATGCTCCCCGGGTTTTAATTTCAAATTCGCAGCTTGTACCCCATTGGGCAAATTGGGAACACTTCAACGAGTTGGAAAAAAAAGGGCTGATGATGTACGGACAAATGACCGCAGGTTCGTGGATTTACATCGGTTCACAAGGAATTGTGCAAGGAACTTATGAAACCTTCTCCGCAGTTGCCAAAAAGCATTTTGGTGGAAGCTTGAAAAATACGCTTTCGGTCACGGCAGGTTTGGGCGGAATGGGCGGTGCTCAACCGTTAGCAGTAACCATGAACGAAGGTGTCTGTTTGGTTGCCGAAGTAGAAGAATGGAGAATTGACAAACGACTATCAACCGACTATTTAGATACAAAAATTGATACTGTAGATGAGGCCATTGACCGGGCTTTGGCGGCAAAGCATAACGGAGAAGCACTATCAATTGGGGTCAAAGCCAACATTGTGCATTTATTAGAACGCTTAATCGAACGCAACATTATTCCCGACGTTTTAACCGATCAAACGTCTGCTCACGACCCAATTATCGGGTATTATCCACACGAAATCTCGAAAGAAGAAGCCGACGTTTTGCGGGAAGTAAATCCCGATTTATACGTTAAAAAAGCCTACGAATCAATGGTAAAGCACGTTGAATTAATGCTCGAATTGCAACAAAAAGGTTCGGTAACGTTCGATTACGGAAATAATTTACGGGGGAGAGCCGCCGAAAAAGGCTTAAAAAATGCCTTTGATTTTCCGGGATTTGTGCCAGCCTATATTCGTCCGTTATTTTGCGAAGGCAAAGGTCCGTTTCGTTGGGCGGCATTATCAGGAGACCCCGAAGACATTCGGGTAACCGACGAAGTAATTCTCAGCTTATTCCCAGATAATAAACCTCTTCACCGCTGGATAAAAATGGCTCAGGAACGCATTTCGTTTCAGGGGCTTCCCGCCCGAATTTGCTGGCTCGGACAAGGCGAACGCGAAAAAGCGGGATTGGCTTTCAACGAATTAGTGAAAACCAGAAAAGTAAAAGCTCCCATCGTCATCGGTCGGGATCACTTGGATACAGGTTCGGTTGCCTCACCGAACCGAGAAACAGAAGCCATGCTCGACGGCTCGGATGCTGTGGCAGATTGGCCCGTTCTGAACGCCTTGATTAACACAGCGGGCGGGGCAAGCTGGGTATCATTGCACCACGGCGGCGGCGTAGGAATCGGCTACTCAATCCACGCAGGAATGGTGGTAGTTGCCGACGGTACGCCCGCAGCCGAAAAACGCATTGCACGGGTGTTGCACAACGACCCGGCGATGGGTGTCATCCGGCACGCAGATGCGGGTTACGACATCGCCAAAGATACCGCCCGAAAACATCGCTTAAACTTAGAAGATAAGTTGGGGTAAATTAGTTGATTAAAGTTATTGACAACCGAACACTAAGTTTACTTCCCCGAAAATTATGCTCATTATTAACATAAAAAGTTTAGCCGGAATTCACTCGCCAACCCAACCTTTACGGGGGCAGGACTTGGGTGTTTTACCTTCCATTGAAAATGCTTTTTTACGTATAGAAAACAACGTAATTGTTGAGTTTGGAAAAATGGCATCGCTTGTAAAATCAGAAACAGGAACGATTGATGCCACGGGTCAGTTTGTGTTACCAGCTTGGTGCGATTCTCACACCCATTTAGTTTTTGCGGGAAGCCGTGAAACCGAATTTGTTGACAAAATAAAGGGAGTCAGCTACGAAAAAATAGCCCAAAACGGCGGTGGAATCCTAAATTCAGCCCGAAGATTAAACCAAACCTCTGAGGACGAACTTTACGAATCTGCGTTAATCCGTTTACAGAAAATCATGGCAATCGGAACCGGAGCCGTTGAAATCAAAAGCGGTTACGGGCTTTCAGTGGAAGGTGAATTGAAAATGCTCCGAGTAATAAAACGGCTAAAAAAAACTCAGAAAATCCCGATAAAGGCCACTTTTTTAGGGGCACACGCCATCCCTGCTGAATTCAAAGAGAACAGAGAAGGTTATTTACAATTGATTGAAAGTGAGATGCTTCCGAAAATAGCGGAAGAAAAATTAGCCGATTACATTGACGTTTTTTGCGAAACGGGCTTTTTTGACACCAAAGAAACAACACGGATTTTAAAAGCAGGAAAACGTTACGGTCTCAAAGCAAAGGTACACGCCAATCAATTAAATAATTCGGGGGGGGTGCAAGTTGGGATTCAGTGCGATGCCGTTTCGGTAGATCACTTGGAGTGCATCGGCGATGAAGAAATTAATGTTCTTGCTACCTCAAAAACGATGGCTACACTGTTACCTTCGGCGGCATTCTTTTTACGTTTGTCGTATCCTCCCGCACGAAAACTCATTGAAAACAATGCGGCAATTGCCATCGCAACCGACTTCAACCCGGGTTCATCACCGAGCGGGAATATGCCGTTACTGATTGCCATGAGTTGCATTCAGATGCGGCTCACGCCCGAAGAAGCCATAAATGCCGCCACTATTAACGGAGCATTCGCCATGGAAGTTGCAAACGAAGTAGGTAGTATCACCGTCGGTAAAAAGGCGAACCTTATTTTCACAAAACAGATTCCTTCGCTGGCTTATTTACCTTATAGTTTTGGCGAGAACCTTATCGATAAAGTTATGACAAATGGAGAATTTCAATAGATATTCAACTGAATCGCTCAAAAAATACGTCAAACCACGTTTGAATGAAACGAAATTGGGTCAAAAAGTTTCCGTCAAAGTTACTCCTGCATCCCGTTTCGCATTGATTGGCATTCCTGAATCTGTGGGTGTGCGGGCTAACGGAGGTGTTAGCGGCACAGAAACCGCTTGGAAAGATTTCTTGAACGCTTTCTTGAATATTCAATCAACACCCCAACTTACGGGTGAAGAAATTGTGTTATACGGGTCGTTCGATTTTTCTGATTTGGGGAAACCCGACAACGTTGAACTACTGAGAAAAG
>JBLHXN010000075.1:0-15773 GCA_047630355.1 Spirosomataceae bacterium
ACTTCCCGAACCTCGATTTTATGATTAGTAAATTCGTCATGCCATCAGGAACGCAATGGTTTTGGATTGCTCTGCTTGGTGTTGCCGCCATGATTGGGCAAATATTCCTGACCAAGGCTTTTGCTTATGGCAAAGCCGGACCAATTTCGGTGGCGGGATATTCTAACATTATTTTCTCGGTTTGCTTCGGTATTTTACTAGGCGATGCCATTCCAGCGTGGCTTTCCTTCGCAGGAATTATATTGGTTATTTCAAGCGGAATTTTGATTTCGTGGAAAAAGAAGGCTGCGGCAGTGAAGGGTGAAGAGGTTAAAAGTTAAAGTTTTTTTGTTGCTAGTGAGGACACTAATAACGGATGGAGGGCGAAGAGGTTTCGGTGAAGAATTAAATATTTTGTCGTTACAACCGTTCCGTTGACGAAGATAATAGAAAAGGATGCTCTCTAATATACTATTCAGAAGCTCCGGTAGAAGCGGGATATTAATAGCAACTCATTATTACAAAGCGACAAAAAGTACCGTCGGTACGACACATCTAATTGTTTTGAATTTCATTTTATCAAGACTTCAACAAACTGAAAAAGTACTATGACTACAATTAAAGAACAGAACGAGCTCCGAGATAAAGTTTTGATAGGATTTGAGAAAACTTACGAAAAGTTGATTGAGTTCAAAAAGAGTAAAAACTCACCTCTGATCATAATGAAGGACGGAGAAATAATTGAGCTTAATCCTCACGGAGCTTCATTGGAATCCAAAATAGAGGAAGTTTAGGTAAAACCTCTACCCTAAACAACTCGTTGTCAACGCATCATGAAAACTATAATACTACTCTTCGCCATGCTTTCAACAACGGATTCTTCATTAATTTTCGATTTTGAGAAGAACGTAAATCTGCAAAACTGGCGGGTCGTGGACGATGTCGTAATGGGCGGACGTTCATCAGGAAACTTCGCAATAAGCAACGACGGACACGGCGTATTTTCGGGAGAAGTTTCGTTGGAAAACAACGGCGGTTTCTCGTCTGTACGGTACGGTTTCTCGGAGAAAAAGTCAGTTGAAAAGTATTCCAAAATTATCATTACGCTCAAAGGCGACGGAAAGGATTACCAATTTAGAGTTAAAGCAAAGTCTAACGATTATTATTCGTACATCGCTGCTTTCAAAACTTCGGGAGAATGGGAGAAAGTAGAAATTTCTTTAGCAGAAATGTATCCTTCTTTTCGGGGACGAACGTTGGATATGCCCAATTTTGAGTCCGACTTTATCGAAGAGCTTCGGTTTCTGATTGGCAACAAAAAACCGCAGAATTTCGAGTTGATAATTGATAAGATTGAGTTGGGATGATGACCAACCTCTCCGAGCGAGCGTCGGTCGCCCCAGGCACCCTCCAACGATGGAGGAGGGAGAAGCCAACCCTGTGAACTAAACAAGAACGGCTTCTGCACATTTTGTACAGAAGCCGTTTTTATGTTACGCTATTTGAAACCACCGTCGGGGTCTGAGCGACCCCGTCTGCGACCACCAATGGGGTTTTATGATTTAGCTATCGAAACGATCTAAGTTCATTACTTTGTTCCACGCGGCAATAAAGTCCTTCACGAATTTAGCTTCAGCGTCTGCACTACCATAGACCTCGGCAACGGCACGTAGCTCAGCGTTTGATCCAAAAATCAAATCAACTCTCGAACCTGTCCATCTAAGTTCATTTGTCTTGCGATCACGACCTTCAAAAGCCTCTTCGTCTTTGTTAATCGCTTTCCAGGTAACACTCATATCTAAGAGGTTCACAAAGAAATCGTTGGTTAACTTTCCAGGAGTTTTTGTAAACACACCGTGCTGTGAACCTTCAAAGGTTGCATCTAAAGCTCTAAGGCCACCAACCAAAACAGTCATTTCGGGAGCGGTTAGGGTCATCAATTGTGCTTTATCCACAAGAAGTTCTTCCGCGTACGGAGCAACTTTCGCTCTTTGGAAGTTTCTGAAACCGTCAGCCATTGGCTCTAACGCCATAAATGATTGTACGTCTGTTTGCTCTTGCGAAGCATCTGTTCTTCCCGGTATGAAAGGAACGGTTACGCCCGAAGCTTTTTCAATAGCTGCACCGCCGCCCAACACAATCAAATCGGCGATGGATACTTGCTTGCCTGACTGAACTGCGTTGAATTCACTTTGTACACCTTCTAAGGCTTTCAATACTTTCGATAATTGGGCAGGGCTATTGGCTTTCCAATATTTTTGGGGAGATAACCTTATTCTTCCACCGTTGGCTCCGCCTCTTTTGTCAGAACCTCTAAAGGTAGAGGCACTTGACCATGCAGTACTCACTAATTCACTCACGCTAAGTCCTGTTGCCAAGATACTTGCTTTTAGAGCTGTTACATCAGCATCATCAATGATGTCATAATCAGCCGCAGGAATTGGGTCTTGCCAGATTAAATCTTCGGCAGGAACTTCTGAACCTAAATAAAGAGACTTTGGCCCCATATCTCGGTGGGTAAGTTTGAACCATGCTTTGGCAAAAGCGTCATCTAACTGCTCAGGGTTTTCGCGGAATTTTTCAGAAATCTTACGGTATTCAGGGTCAACCTTCATTGCTATATCAGCATCGGTCATCATGAGTACTTGTGTCTTTGAAGCATCTCCAGCAGTAGGGGCTTGCTGAGCTTTAGAAGCTTCAGTAGGCTTCCATTGGCTTGCACCCGCCGGGCTTTTTGTTTGCTCCCACTCATAGTCCAATAACATTTTGAGGTAATCATGATCCCACTTAGTAGGATTAGGTGTCCAGGCACCTTCAATTCCACTTGTGATTGCGTGATCCAAAACTCCGGTTCCGTAGCTATTTTTCCAGCCCATGCTCTGATTTTCTATCGAAGCACCAGCAGGTTCAGCACCTACAAATTCGTTAGGATCGGCAGCTCCGTGGGCTTTACCAAAGGTGTGACCACCTACTGTAAGTGCAACAGTTTCTTCGTCATTCATTGCCATGCGGCCGAATGTCTCTCTTATTAATCCGGCTGTTCTCATCGGATCAGAAACACCGTCGGGTCCTTCAGGATTCACGTAAATAAGTCCCATATGAGAAGCACCTAAAGTTCCTTCAAGGATATCTTGCCCTTCGGAGAAACGAGCATCATTACCCATCCATTCCGTTTCAGAACCCCAATAAACGTCTTGCTCAGGTTCCCAAACATCCGTTCTACCTCCGGCAAAACCATAAGTCTTGAAGCCCATTGATTCCAAAGCGACATTACCCGCCAAAACCATTAAATCGGCCCAAGATAGCTTTCTGCCATACTTCTGCTTTACTGGCCAAAGCAATAATCTTGCTTTATCCAAGTTTCCGTTATCTGGCCAGCTATTCAACGGAGCAAAGCGTTGTTGACCCGCCCCGGCACCACCTCTACCATCGGCAATACGATATGTACCCGCACTGTGCCATGTCATTCTAATCATAAAAGGACCATAATGCCCGTAATCTGCAGGCCACCAATCTTGAGAATCCGTCATTAGGTTAGTCAAGTCGGCTTTTACAGCTGCAAGATCTAATGATTTGAATTCTTCGGCGTAATTAAAGTCATCACCCATTGGGTTCGACAACTCGCTTTGCTGACGCAGGATGTTCAATTTTAGTTGGTTGGGCCACCAATCGTGGGTAGTTGTTCCACCACCGGCGGTTCCGTTCAGCATTCCGCCCAAGTAAGGACAGGCACTTGAATCATTTATTTCCCAAACCTTACTATTATCTGGATCTATACTCATTTAGTATTTTGGTTTTAGTTAAATTACTATGCCCAAAGCTACGCAAAACAACTCATCTACAAAAACGATACTTCTGATATGTATATTGATAATATAGATGTATATTTGTGAAGTTAGATTTTCAGAAAGTTTAAAGAAAGCTCCTATATATGTACGTACTGTCAGGCTGAGTTTATTGAAGACCGCCTCGCTCTTTCGATAAACTACTTCGGCAATCCGATTAGACTGACATCACTCATCAACCAAATCTCAAATCTCAAAAAATGAACATTCAACAATTTCAATACGTACTTGCCGTCGCTGAGTTAAAGCACTTCGAACAAGCCGCTGAGAAGTGCTGCATTACGCAATCTACGCTGAGTACGATGATCCGTAAATTTGAAAACGAGATTGGGCTGGAAATTTTTGACCGAAAGTCAAAACCCGTTTCGGTTACGAAGGAAGGAAAGGCGATCATCGACCAACTAAAAATCTTGATAAAAGAAGTCGAAACCCTCCGAAATACGGTGCAGGAACTCAAAGGAGAGCTGGCGGGAGATTTGCAGATTGGCGTTATTCCTACGGTTGCACCTTACTTATTGCCATTGTTTCTTTCAGAGTTTGCGGGTCAATTTCCAAAGGTCAAAATAACTGTGCAGGAAATGACCACAACGGAAATTCAGAAATCGCTTAAAAACCGAAGTCTGGACATTGGCATTGCCGCCCTACCGCTCAACGACGGCGAATTACGGGAAATTCCACTTTACGAAGAGCCATTTCTTATTTTTGACTGCTTTTCGCAGAACTCTGACAACCTAAACCGAACCATTGAAGACATCAGCCTTTCCCACTTATTATTGCTCGAAGAAGGGCACTGTTTCCGAACGCAAGTAGAACAAATATGTAACTTATCAAAATTGAAAGTGAGTGAACAGCGTAATTTTGAGTTCAAGGCGGGTTCTATTGATAGTCTCGTGCGTTTCGCAAAGTCTTATAAGGGAATTACCCTACTTCCACAATTAGCCTCACTTGATTTACCCGAAGGAGATCAGGCATTTATCAAAGCATTCGCTCCGCCCGTCCCGATTCGTTCGGTGGGAATTGTGGTACATAAACACTTCGTCAAGAAACGCATTATTGAAGCCTTGCAACGCATCATCTGCGAAGCCGTTTCTGTGAAATTAAAGCGACCCGTTGGTAAAGGAAATTTGGTACGACCTTTATGAGCAAATGATACTTCCTACTTGGTTCGCTTTCTGCCAAAACAAATTAGATTTATTAAATTTAAAATAAAAATAACCATGAAAAGGCTTCTTGTAATCCTCCTTAGTTTATCTGCCGTCCATACCATGGGGCAAATCCCGATTAATATGTCATCAAGCGGAGACAATAGCTTCTTTCTACGGCTGTTAGAGGCCCAGGAATTAAACTCGGATGATGATGCCAGAGATACCGGAATAAAAGGTTCAAGGTATTTTAACGACGAGTTTATTGAAGGGGAAATATTTACTGCGGACGCTCATTTCACCAAGGTATCTATGAGGTATGATACTTTTTACGATGCATTCCAATTCAGAATTTCGGGTCAAAATCGAAGGCTTGACCCACAACTTGCGATAAAACGCATCGTAATGGGTGATGATGTTTTCGTGATTGACACGTACAGTCATAATGGAAAAAACAGGCAAGGATTCCTTCAACTGTTAGTAGATGATAAATACAGTTTGTTTGCGAGAAAAAACATCTCACTTCGACCTGCACAACCCCCGCGAGCGTTAGAAACCGAATTCAAACCAGCCGAATATTTAAAAAAGAAAGACACCTACTTTGTAGGATTACCTGATGGCAATTTAGTTGAAGTAAACTCCGGCAAAGACTTGGCTAAACAGTTAGGTAACAGTTCTTTTATTGCGGCGGCGAAGAAGCAGAAAATCTCCTTAAAAGGAGATAAAAATATCGTTGCACTCGTCAAATTATTGAATGACATGGATTTGTAAGTGCGGGTATCTTTTTCTGTGTGATTTCAAAAGGTTTCTCGTCAGAGTTATTGACGAAGCTATTTCAAGGAAATTAAGCGAAATATTGTTTGGGAGTTAGTAAGACCGATTTGAGGATGAGTCAAAATTCTGCTTTAAATACATAGTATTATATTTCCATAATAATTAATAACTTCAAACATCCGTTTCCCCCAATTAAAACAAAGATTATATGTTAATGGAAATACGCTTCATCTTTCTATTTGTAACAATCCCTTTCATAGCTTTTTCACAAAAAGACTCGCTTTTAAATAGTGCCCCACTCGAATCACTAACTAGCAAAATAAAAATAGTCGTGAAAGAAGAGAATTACGTCGGAAGTAGAGCAATACTTTATACTCTAAGTATCTTCGGAAGTCATATTTTAGACTCCACCTACATTGATAGCCAAGGGACAGGCTTTCTATCAGTAAACTTTTAGAACCAGAGTTTTTACATATTAGAATTGGCAAAACTGGTATTGACGTTTTAGTTCAACCAGATTCCAATTATGTCCTGACTATTAATAAGGTAGATACAAAGTACCATTTTTACGACTCTTTATCTTTTGAAGGTGCAAATCCGCACATAAACACATATTTAAATAATTATTTTAGAAAATTTTTAGACTATAAGCACCAAGGAAAAGTGTATGTGAGTTGGGATGTACAAACAGCAGAATATTTGTCAGGAATGAGTGCATTAGAAGACTTTTCACACCAATACTTGATTAACACTTTGGACAAAAGTTCATGTTCAAATTATATAAAGACACTATTAGTCAATCACTTATCCGCTATGATTCTTAATAGGAAATACAGTACATTATGGATATACTTTGAGAAAATCCCTTATGACAATCACCAAGAATACCTCACCATTAAATATGGGGATCCTTTTGATTTGGAACTAATAAATAAACACCTTAGCCCGATAAAATCACTACTTTACAGTTTTTTCGTTTATAAACGCATAGAGTATATCCATTCTAAATATGGGAATAATCGATATTTGTTAGATGGGGATGGAACATACGAGTGGAAAAAAGATTATTATATATTAGGGGCTGAGTCGATTAAGAACTTAGAAATCGATAGTGAGCTCATAGAATACCTTTTCGCTCGCCATATCAGGACTAATACAATCAAATATGAAGTTACTTTAAAATATTTTGACGAATTCAAAGCCTTATATCCAAACTCCAAATATTTATCATTTTTAGAAGAAAAGTTGTCCAAAGTTAAAAACTTCAATTGATAGCGATTGCTAAGTATTAAATGTAAAAGTATGGTTATTACAAATTATCTTTCAAAATCGGTAAGGCGTTTTGTTAATAAACATCCCCGTCACCCAAAATAATTATTCCTCGCTTTCACGTTCAGCGTCGAAGTTCCGGTTACGGCTTTTTTGAGCTTTTCCATGTCGGGTTGGGTTTTTACGAGAACGCCGAGACCTTCCAGACTTTTGATTTTCTCAATGGCTTCTTCGCTGGTGAAAGTTTTAATGTATTTCAACCAATTCAATAACTCACGCGTTGTGGGGGCACGTTCGAGTCCGGCGTTACGGAGTTGATAGAAAATATCAAGGGCAACTTCTACTACTTTATCGTTAATTTCAGGATAGTGTTTTGATACAATTTGCTGCATCATTTCGGCGTCAGGAAAAGTGATATAATGATAAATGCAACGCCCTTTAAAAGCGGTCGGCAATTCCTGTTCGCGGTTGGAAGTTATCACGATAGCGGGCATTTCTTCCTCCGAAATTTCAATCACTTCGTCAGATTCCGGCATCACAAATTTACGGTGACTGAGGGCGTATAATAAATCGTTCGGAAACTCACGCGGGGCTTTGTCGATTTCGTCAATTAACAATACCGAATTTGGCGTTGAATACGCCTGAGCCGCCGGACCTTTCACTACGTAATCAGCTAAGTTTTCGGAGTTTCGTCCGCCCGTTGAGAGTTTGTTTTGCAAACCTTTTTCTTCGCGTTGGGCGTTCAGAATTTCTATCTGAGAATCCCGCAAATACTTCACGTGATCAAACCGAGCCACAAACTGCTCGACGTTACTTTTTGAACCCGTGGGGTAAACAAAAAGCGGTACGTTGGCGTCTTTGGCGTATTGAATCGGTAGTTCAGTTTTGCCAGTTCCGGGTTCGCCTTCAATCAAAAGCGGCATTCCCAAAACCCGTGCCATGTGAAAAGCCTGTGCTAATTCGGCATCGCAGATGTATTTCTCCGAGCCGTTCCAATATTCCGTAAGTGCCATGTATATTTTTAGTTGTGATGAATGTGCCGCAAGTTAGGAAAAAGGGAGTTTGAGAACAAAAAAGCCCGCAGTATTAACTACAGGCCTTTTCGTCTATAAATATAATAACTAACAGTCTTTCACTTCCCCGACCAGCTTTTGATTTTGTGCCCCCACATTGCGAAGAAAAGAATGAAAGCGTAGCACGGAATCAGAATCCAATAACTGCTTGTAGCTGCGGTTGCTAAAGCACTGGTTTCCTCAATTCCGGAAGCAATGAGTTCGCTTTTACTCGCATCTACTATTCTACCGTAAAGCGGTGGAATAATGGCTCCGCCAGAGATAGCCATGATCAGCAAAGCCGAAGCCGTTTTAGTGAACTTCCCTAAACCTTTCAACGTCAACGGCCAGATTGCCGGCCAAACCAACGCATTAGCAATTCCTAAAGCCGCCACAAATAGTATTGAGGTAAAACCTGTAGTAAACAGAATGCAAAAACTAAAGATAATTCCTAAAACCGCACTAATTTTCAAGGCTGTTCCTTGCTCAATGTATTTAGGAATCAAAACCACACCTAACGCGTAAGTTGCTACCATTGCCATGAGAGTATAAGTGGTAAAGAATTTGGCCTCTTCGCCGGTGAAGCCCAGCGATATTCCGTAAGAGATGATGGTGTCTCCGGCTATAACCTCCGCACCCACATATACGAAAAGGGCAAATACTCCCAACCATAAGTGCGGGAATTGAAAAATACTTGTTTTAGCAGTGGTGCCGTCTGTTGGCTCTTCAATTTCTTCCGCTTCAATTTGTGGTAACGGTGCTTTTGTGATTAGAAAGCCCAAAATAAATAGCACAATTGCCATCACTAAATACGGCGTAAATACGCTATCCGCCATGGTATCTAAGAGTGCCGCCTTTTCGGTTACTCCAACAGTTTCTAATTTCTCATTTACTTCGTCAATTCCAGAAAGCAGCAACGCCCCGAAAATTAACGAACCCAATGCTCCGGCAACTTTATTGGCAATTCCCATAATGGCAATGCGTTTTGCGGCACTTTCGATGGGACCTAAAATAGTAATATACGGATTGGCGGCAGTTTGCAGAAGAGTCATTCCCGTACCCTGAATAAATATAGCCAGTAGGAAGATCCAATAAATGCGGGCTTCAGCGGCGGGAATGAATACCAACGCCCCAATTCCCATGATGATTAAACCCAACGAAATGCCTTTTTTGTAGCCGATTTTATTCAAAACCCAAGAGGCGGGCAACGCCATCACCACAAACGAAATATAGGAAGCAGAGGCTACTAAATAAGCTTGGGCATCGGTGAGTTCATTAATGGTTTTCATAAACGGAATTAACGCTCCGTTTATCCAGGTCACGAACCCGAAAATAAAAAAGAGACTGGCGATAATTACTATCGGAATAATACTGTCTTTTTGTTGGATGTTACTTTTCATATCTTTTCTATAGTGGTTGAATAAGCCTTCAATAGTTTTGTAATGCAAAAAACTAAAAGCCTTAGAGGAGTTTATTTAGGAAAGGTACCCACCAAAAGGTTCACTCAAAAGTTATTGGCACTAATTTCGTGAATTTGCAATACTCAGTTTACCCCGTTATCTATGAATAATAAGCTACAAGGCGACGTTCAGGTCTGTTACGTAAAACTGATTTCTCGCAAAACCCGTCTGCTTTTTAGTTTATTCAGAGAACTCGTAAATTACTTCACCAGACTTGATGGTTTTGATAATTTTTATTCGCTCGGCGGTTCGTTCAAAACAGGTTAAATCGGTTTTAGCACCGTGCCTTAATCCGTACGTAAAGTTACTTTTCAACAATTCTCCGGGTTTCAGCGAAGCCAAATCAAGAGCTGTTGCCATCGGTAATATACCTGAATTTATCAGGTGCTCTACGCATTGCAAAAGTGATTGGGCAGACCCCGCGAGCATCACGGGATTATCTTTTATAAAAACACTCCAGCGGCTAAACCGATTAGAACCCTTTTAGTTAGATTAGTTGCTTTCATGGTTACCGTTTAGTTCTAAATGTCTGTGATGTGTTTGTTAAAGTTTTGAATTAAAACTCTGGTCCGTACCGATATATCACGCTGTTCACAGATTAGTAATAAAGCTAACTTTATGGATTCAGATTATCCTCTTGGATTAAATAAGTTTACATAACCAATAAGTGTAGAACTTTTGGCGTAAAAGTAGCCTAAACAGTCCTTCGTAAGTCTTTTAATACCACGGAACGCCTTTTTTGACAGTAGTTAACAGAAATTACTACTAATTAAATATATAGAAATTATGAATAATATAGAAGGAAAATTAACTGGAAAGAAAGTTGCCATTTTAGCCACCGACGGCTTTGAAAGAAGTGAACTAATGAGTCCGCAAAGTGCATTACTTGATGTAGGAGCAACGGTACATATCATATCAGATCACGGCGGTTCAATACGCTCGTGGCATAATAGTGATTGGAACGAAACCGTAGATGTAGATAAAACTGTGGACGAAGTAAACGCCGACGATTACGACGCATTGGTGTTACCAGGCGGGGTAATAAATCCTGACAAATTACGCACAAACGAAAAAGCAGTTTCGTTTATCCGGGATTTCTTTGCCCAGCATAAGCCAGTAGCGTCTATTTGCCACGGACCGCAATTATTAATCGAGGCGGCTGTAGTAGAAGGGCGTACCTTAACCTCATTTCCGTCAATCAAGACAGACTTAATCAACGCCGGAGCACATTGGGAGGACAGCGAAGTTGTTACCGACAATAGTTTAGTAACGAGCCGTAACCCGGATGACCTGCCCGCTTTCAATGCCAAAATGGTAGAAGAAATTGCCGAAGGTAAGCACGAAGAGCAGGTAGCTTCAGTACATTGATAATAGATTTTTGACGCTATTGTTCGAAAAGAAAATCCCCTCATTACATGATGTAGTGAGGGGGTTTTTGTTAAAAAAGTCCGCAAAAGTCCTTAACCTTTTGTCCTTATTCTTTTGTCAATTTCCCGCTGTCCTTAATTGTCCGGTAAAGCTGATTCCCAACTTCCGTTCTGATATTCATTGAGCTGATTTTGTTGTTATCGCGGGTTGGGTAAACTCGGTTTGAAAGGAAAACGTAAACTGAATTTGTGGCGGGGTCAATCCACGTAAACGTTCCGGTGTAACCTGAATGCCCGAAGCTTTCGGGAGATGCTCCTTGCGGTCCGTTGGCAATATTCTTATCGGGATGAAGCTTGTCAAACGCAATTGCCCGACGGTTTTCTTTCGGATCGAACTGGTAACGGGTGGCTTCTTTTATTACTTCGGGTTTAATGAATTGCTGCCCGCCGTAGCTTCCATTTTGCAAATACATTTGCATCAGCTTCATCAAATCGTTGGCGTTTCCGAATAGTCCGGCGTGACCAGAAATCCCGTTTAGCATTCCCGCTCCTTCATCGTGTACCCGACCGTAAATCAACGTTTTCCGGAAAAGGTCGTCTTGTTCCGTCGGTACAACCTTAGCTTTATCGTGAACTAATAACGGGTTGTAAGTCAAAGAGTTAGCCCCGAGAGCGTGGTACGTTTTCTTTAGATAAGTCTCCCACGGCATTCCCGTAATTAACGGCACAAAACGCGGGTAGGTATAATAGTGTAAATCGCTGTAAACGTAACCCTGATCAGGTTTTACGGGAGAGTCGGCGATTTGTTGAAAAATCGTTTTGTCATACTCTTTGTTTAACCACAAAGTATCGGCAACCTGAATGGAATATTCATTACTTTGAACGTTAGAAAAAATGCCCGGTTTCCACGTAATTGTTTTTGGGGAAACGGCCTTTTTCCATACTTTCGAAATGGAGGCTTTGTAATCAGTTGTGTAAGTAATCTCTTTCCCGAATAAACGCTCAAAGAAGTTGCGGTCCTCTTCCGTTTTCACCAAATCCCTTTCTAAAACCATTCCGCGTTCTACCGCTTTTTTGATCGTTGCTACGGAGTCAACAGCATCCATCCAAAACGGAATCCATGCCTTCAAACCCGAACGGTGCGTGAGCATATCTCTAAATTTCAGGTTGGCTTTATTCGTGTTTCTGAACTCAGGATAATAATCGCCGAAAGTTTTATCCAAATCGAATTTACCTTCACTCATTAATTGCATGACCGCCAACGCCGAAGTGGAGATTTTGGTAACGGAGGCGAAGTCATAAATATCGCCCAATTGCACCTTACCCCGCTCGTTATCAATGTATTCTGTTTTTTTGTTGGCAAACTTCACAGTACTCCCGGATGTTGACATATCCATTACATCGCTGCGATTTCCTATATCGTAAGCAGCTTTACGCAATTTCATATTTCCGTTTTTGGCATCTTCGTACGTGTGATAGCCAAAGGTTTTTTGGTAAATCACCCGACCGTCTTTTGCAACCTGCATAACCGCTCCGGGATACGCTTCCGCTTTTAATCCGGCGTTAATCACCGAGTCGATTCGAGCGTTTAATAATGCAGAACTAACTCCAACCTGCTCCGGTACGCCGTAGGCAAGTCTTCCAATGGCTTCGGTTTGGATTCCATCACCAAATTTGTAGGCTTCATTCACAGAAACTGGTAATTGCCCTCGCATCGGGATTGCTCCGAAAATTGCCTGAGCGGCGGCTTCCTCGGTGTAATCGGTCAGCTGATTTGCCATCACAATGCTCTTGGCTTCCTTTAGGTTTTCAAGTTTACCCAAAGCGTACGCATTCCCGAAAATAGTTACCGCTACGTTATCAAATTTTACTAATTTAGATAAAGCAAATTGTGTAGATTCCGTAATTCCGTAGTTGGCGTAAGGGCGGATGCTGCTCAAATGCAAACCAACTAAAACCACATCAAAACTCGATAACTGCGTAATGACGGCGTTGATAATCGCTTCATCTGCTTTTGCGGCATCCACCGCGGCAGGAATATTAAAATGGTTTACGGCAGTATAATTATCCGCCATTTTTTGAAAAGCCGTCTTGCTTTCTGCATCTACCGAAACCACCGCAATACGTTTCGTCAAATCTTTTATCGGTAATAAATTGCCTTCGTTTTTAATTAACGTAAGTCCGCCTTCGGCAAATTCACGGTTCAAAAATTCGGACTCGGTAGATTGTAAATCTTCGATTAGATTTTCAAGTTGAGTTGGTTGATACTTATCTAATCCTGCCCATGATTTTGCCTTTAATATTTTCTTCACCCGAGCGTTTAAAATCTCTATCGGAAACTCACCCGTTTCAACCGCTTTTTTGATAGCGTTGAAAGCCGTTGGTACATCGGTGAATGTTTCCAAAATATCGTTTCCGGCGAGAGCTGCCATTACTAATGCTTTTCCTTCGGGGAAGTATTTTACCGCTCCCTGCATATCCATGGCATCGGTGAATAAAAGTCCTTCGTAACCTAAGTCATTCCGTAATAAATCATTCACAATTTTTGGCGACATCGTAGAGGATAAATTCGGCGTATTATCCAACGCCGGAATGCTCAAATGAGCCGTCATAATTCCGGTTAATCCATTATCTATCAATTTCTTAAATGGAAATAATTCAACATCTTCGAGTCGTTGACGGTCGTGTTTGATTATTGGTAAATCGTAGTGTGAATCAACTCCGGTATCGCCGTGACCGGGAAAATGCTTTGCGGTGGCAATTACGTGTTGACTTTGCAGACCTTTCATGTAAGCCAAACCTTTGTTCGCCACGGCATTTTTATCTTCACCAAAAGAGCGAAAGTTGATTACAGGATTGTTAGGATTCACATTCACATCTACCACCGGAGCGTAATTTATGTGCACGCCGAGCCGCTTGCATTGCCGCCCGATTTCAGCTCCCATGCGTTCGATGAGTACCTCGTTATTATTCATGGCTCCCAACGCCAATTGGTACGGGAAACGCACCGTACTATCGAGCCGCATGGCGAGACCCCATTCGTAGTCAGCACCGATAAAAAGTGGTGTTTGGGAGAGTTCTTGTAAACGATTGACGATGCGTGCCTGCGTGGTTGGTTGTCCGGCAAAAAAAGCGACTCCTCCAATGTGGTATTTTTTCACCCATTCCACAATTTTTTCGGGTTCGTATCCCTGACCAGAAAAGTTGCCCCGTGGCATTAATAACTGCCCAACTTTTTGATCGAGTGTCATGGCGTTAAATACCGAATCTACCCATTGGGCGTTGTGGTTTGTCAGAAAATCGGGTTGTTTTTGAGCAGAAGAGGTTAAAGCAGCCATTGTAAAAATGCTTACAAATAGAGCCTGAATAGCTTTTTTCATGTACGTTGATTGATAGTTAAGGTCTTGTAATCAAAGGTACAGAATTGAAGCGAGATTTTCAGGAGAGTTGTAACCAAGGTAAGCTTGAATGAAGTGGCTCACTCTTTTATAAAGAGAATTATTAAAAATAATAAAGCGAAATACCCATGAAGAATATTACCGTTATATGTTTAGGAGAGTACCCGTTCCAGAGCCTTGTCGAAAAAGGTACCGTTCGACAAGCACGCTCCGTATTTATCGACAAGAAGATTGCACAAGAATTGTCAGAAGACAAACAAGAAAGGGTTTTCAAAAGAGGTCAGGATACCTACTTTTACACCAGTGGCGTTCGTCCGTATTCATACGGATTATAGACGTGCAGTACCACCAGTCAGATTTTGGTAGAAGCGTGGGTGAAATCATTAGAAGAAAATACGGAAAGTAGAAGGCGATATTAAGAAAATGACGGAGCTGTATGAAGAGACGGAAGAATTGTAAAATACGACAACGCCCGCAGAGCGTTGTCGTATTTTACCAAGCATCGAAAGACTAATATTCATGAACCCAAAGCCACGTCTAAAAACATCATCAACGCAAAGCCAATCATTGCCCCAATGGTGGATAAGTCTGTCTTGTTTCCGATTTGAGATTCGGGAATAAGCTCTTCAACCACCACAAAAATCATTGCTCCCGCCGCGAAAGACAAAGCGTAAGGTAAAATTGGAGAAACCATGGTTACAAGCAAAGCTCCTAATACGCCCGCGATGGGTTCAACAATGCCAGACATTTGCCCGTAGTTAAATGCTTTTAACCTAGAGAATCCTTCCCGACGCAGCGGAATAGAAACCGCTGCCCCTTCGGGGAAATTCTGCAAACCAATACCGATGGCAAGAATAACCGCTCCGGCGAGCATTCCCGAATCGGGGTTTTGTGCCAATGCCCCAAACGCAACGCCAACCGCCAAACCTTCAGGAATATTGTGTAACGTGATTGCGAGGACTAACAAAACACTGCGATGCCACGACGTTTTTATGCCCTCGGCGTCTTTTCGGGGAAAACCCAAATGTAAATGCGGAAGTGTTTTGTCAATACCATAGAGAAATGCCCCACCAGATAAAAAGCCAACTACAGCCGGAATCCAGCCCGGAGTTCCGCCCTCTTCCGCCATTTCAATTGCAGGATTAAGTAAAGACCAGAAACTCGCCGCAATCATAACCCCGGCGGCAAAGCCGAGCATTAAATTGAGTACTCGTTGGTCAATTGTTTTAAAGAAAAAAACCATCCCCGAGCCTAAAGCAGTTACTCCCCACGTAAATAATGTAGCTCCTAAAGCTAACATTACGGGGTCGTATTCTAGTAAAAAGTCAAAATTCATATATTTTTAGATTAGCCTAAATTATTATTTTTGCAATATTAAGATATAATAGTTCATTGGCAACAGTTGCGTGTATAGTTTATCTGAAATTAAATTACAAATCGTTCTCTCAGCATTTCTAAATCTTCCTTATCAGTTAATTATTTATTAA
>JBLHXN010000076.1:0-15654 GCA_047630355.1 Spirosomataceae bacterium
CGTTTGCCAAAACAACGCCGACGAAGAAGTAATTCGCAGCCGCATTATTGAGATTGAACTCGAAAATCCGGCAGATACCAAATTAGTCAAAGAAATCCTTTCTGATTTATCCGGCGATGGTACTTGGGCAACTATTGACTATAAAGACGTTTCCCGAACCGGTTTCCGGCACGGCGAACACCTGAGGAATATGGTTGAAATGGCATTAGCATACAAACAGCCCGAATCTGATTTGTACGGAGATACTGCATTGAAATCTGGATTCGATAAGGCCTTGAGCTACTGGCTTGAAAATGATTTTATCAGTGATAATTGGTGGTGGAACCAAATCGGAACAACGAAAGCACTCACAAGTATCTTATTGATTATGGATGATGATTTGACCGAAAGTCAAGTTGCCGAAATATCGAAAATTACCAGTCGGGCAAACTTAAACGCTTCGGGTGCAAGACCAAGCGGCGACCGAATAAAAATAGCGGGAATTCTGGCGAAGAACTTGCTATTCAAACGCGATTCTGCTGAGTTTGCAAAAAATATTGACGTCATAGAAAAAGAAATAAAATTCACCACTGGAAGCCGTGGAATGCAACACGATTACAGTTTCCACCATCGGGAAGATCGGGTAAATAATACCACTTCGTACGGCAAAGGTTACGCTGATGCGTTTGCCGAATGGGCGGTGTACGTTTCGGAAACAAAATACGCTTTCTCAGCTGAGCCCATGCAACAGCTAACCGACTATTATTTGGATGGAATCTGTAAACAAATTGCATTTGGGAAATTTGCCGATTATGGCGTGATGAACCGCGGAATAAGTAGGGCAGGAGGTTACGGAAACTATACCAATACCAAAACTTTGGAGAACCTTTTAAAAGCCTCTAACTATCGTAAAAGCGATTTACTGGAAATGATAAAATTACGGAAGGGCGAAGCTGCCGCTCCGAAATCTTACGCGAAATTCTTCTGGCAAACTGAGCATTTTACTCTCCAACGTCCTGACTTTTTCACATCGGTAAGAATGCACTCTGTCCGTAATCAGAACATGGAAGTGCCTTACAACGGGGAAGGACTCACGAACCATCATCGGGGTGATGGTACAAACTACCTCACCACATCTGGAACCGAATACGTTGGAACACCACCCATTTATGATTGGCAAAAAATACCCGGGGCCACAATTTTGCAAAAAGCGGTGTTGCCGTCAGACAAAGAAATTCAAAAACGAGGACTCACCGAATTTGTGGGGGCAACAACCGATGGTTACTACGGCACAGTAGGTTATGATTTCAAAAGTCCACACGATCCGCTTGCAGCTCATAAAGCGTGGTTTTTCTTCGATGATAAATACGTTTGCCTTGGTACAAATATTAACTCAAAGGCTAATTTAGAAGCGGTTACTACCATAAACCAAACAAATCTGAACGGAAACATAATTATTAAATCTTCGAATGGCGAGCAAATGCTGACCGAAGGACAGCGTGAATTAACCGATACGCAGTGGATTTTGCACGACGGAGTTGGCTACGTGTTCCCGCCTAATCAGAAAGTTTATATCTCAAACAAACCTGAGCGTGGCTCGTGGTTTAGCATCAATCGCCAAACAGATTCTCCGAAAGAAACGGTTACGTCGCCGATGTTTAAACTCTGGGTTTCGCATGGAAATAAACCTACGGATGCAACTTACCAGTACGTTGTAATTCCAACTGCCGACGCTGACTTACTGAACGGAAACTCAATTGATGATTTACGAATACTGAGTAATACAAAAAATATTCAAGCGGTAATGCACGAGGATTTGCAAATTTGTCAAGCCGTTTTCTATCAAAATGGTTCGTTGAAAATTTCAAACTCGGTAACGTTCACAACTGAAACTTCAGGAATAGTGATCGTGAAATTAGCGGACGGAAATATCAAGGAAGTTACCGTCAGTGACCCCACCCGCAAATTGAGTGAGTTTACTTTTTCGGTGAACAAAAAATTGGGCAAACCGCAAAGTGATAATGCTGATGTAGTAAATACTTCTTCCAACGAAACACAAGTTTCGGTCAAATTACCACAGACAGTTTACGTCGGAAAAAGCGTTACAGTTACTTTTTAGAGATAAGAAAGCATGATTTTACAACAGAAAATACAGATAAAAAAGACGTGTATTATATTCTTTCTTCTAATCAGTTCTGTAACGGCTTTTGGTCAATACAATGAATTAACCGTAGTCGAAATCAAAGCTGAGGCGGTTCGTATTTTGAAGAAAACTACGTTAAAGCAAGCGAAGAAAGCTCTCAAATCTGAACCGATTACCGTCACCTCCAACGTTTCCGAACGCTCGGCGGGAGGGATTCACGATTTCTACTCCGAAGGCGATTATTGGTGGCAAAATCCTGATGACTTGGACGGACCTTACATCCGCCGAGACGGAAAAACAAATCCTGATAATTTCACGGCACATCGGTTGGCGATGGTGCGTTTTAGTAAACTCGTCGGCTCGTTGACATCCGCCTATTTAATTACCGAAAACTCAAAGTATGCTGAGCAGGTGAGGAAACACCTTGCAGCTTGGTTTATAACTGATAAAACGAGGATGAACCCGTCGCTACTCTACGCTCAGGCAATTAAAGGCAGAGTTACGGGGCGTGGAATTGGGATTATTGATATGATTCAGATGATTGAAGTGGCTCAGTCGGTGATTGTTTTAGAGCGAAAAAATGCCATTCCTGCCGCAGAACTCAAAGCCATAAAATCGTGGTTTGCCGATTATTTAGAATGGATAACCACGCATCCCTACGGAATTGACGAACGGGATACCAAAAACAACCACGCGACGTGTTGGGTAATGCAAGTTGCGGCGTTTGCGAAATTGACCAATAATCAGCAATTACTCGATTATTGTTCGAATCGCTTTCGGGAAGTTTTGTTGCCCAATCAATTAGCAAAAGACGGCAGTTTTCCGTTAGAAATGGAGCGAACCAAGCCTTACGGTTACGCTTTGTTCAACCTCGATGCCATGACAACCGTTTGCCAAATTCTGAGTTTTAATAATACTTCACTTTGGGATTTTACCACGTCCAACGGGAAGAATATTCAGTCTGCCATTGAGTTTATGCACCCGTTTGTGGAGGATAAAACTACGTGGGAACCACCGCCTGACGTTATGTACTACGACGAATGGCCGGTTGCTCACCCATTTCTATTATTTGGCTCCACCCAGTTCAAAAACAAAGACTGGTTCAAGACTTGGGCCCGTTTAGAGCATTTCCCCGAAACCCAAGAAGTAATCCGTAATTTACCAATAAGAAACCCGTTGATTTGGGTACTTGATTAAGTGATTTTTTCTACGATTTCTTCTGTTGAAAACGACTGAAAATCAAAAATAATACACCGCAGAGTAACCAAGCAGGAAGCGTGACAAACGAAAGAAAAATGTCGAATTGCAACGAGATACCGTAAAACACTCCGAAGCTAATTAACCAAGCGTAGAATACTGACTTGTTGAAACTTATTCCCGCAACTTCGGCGTAGTTTTTTTGGATACCTGCCTGTTTGTGGAAGAAATGCTCAAACACGATAACCGCCCCAAACGGTGCTAAAATGAAACCGTACAACGCCACAAAACCCAATAGCTTCATTGCAAAGGCGGGAAACAGTCCGGCAACGGTCGCAATTCCTCCGGCAATAAATGTAACTTTGGCGGTTGATAATTTGGGAAGAATCGCCTGAAACGCCAATCCCGCCCGGTAAATGGTTGGGTTAGCGGTTGTCCAGCCCGCTAAAACCACCGCGATAATTCCTAAAACCCCGATGGCGTTATAAGCGAGTGGCCCGGGTGCAACGGGTGGAGCTTCTCCGGCTACTAAAAACGCCTGAGCTTCGGGTGATTGTACGTAAACGGCGTATAAAAGAGCGGCGGCAATCCACGCCATATAATGTCCTACGTACATTCCGGCGGCGGTTGTCCAGCCTGAACTTGCCTTTTTTGCGAACCTGAAAACTGATAAATCTGACATGCCGATGTGCATCGCCGCGTTAGCAAACCAAGACCAGATTACGACGTGCCAAAACGTATATTTGATCTGACCCGGAAACGGTTCTGAGCCTTCTCCCCAGACATTCCAAAAATCGCTAAAACTGCTTACACCGAGCTGATTTAACGCCACGATGCCGCAAGCTATAAATGCCAAAATGATAATTGGCGACATCCAGTTGGCTGCTTTTGAAACGGTATCGTATCCGCGAGCCGCCACAAGTGAGATTATCAAACCGATCAATGAAACGATTATTACCCACGTAAATCCGTTGGGCGTGGTATCGGTCAATTTTGGCATGGGCATGTCAAACGGAATGCCTACGGCGGTTGCGGATACGGTAATCATTGAACCCGCCAGAAAACAGAAAAGCACGCCGTTAGCAAGGTTATACCACGTTACAAGCTGTTTTCCACATATCTTTTCTAATTGATAATATAAAGTTAGCCGATTTTTTACGGCGATTTCGGCGGTTAGGTATCGCCAGCTTATCACCGCCAGGAAATTTCCCAAAAGCAAACCAACAATTAAATCGAATGCACTTACACCTGCCGTTAGAAACAGTGGCCCGATTACAAATTCTGTACCGGCGGCGTGTTCTCCAGCGTACATTCCAAGAAAGCTTTTCCAGCTTTTCCAACTCGATTGCGGAACGGGAGTCCGTTCAAATTCACCGCTTTCGACGGTTTCGGTAGGATTTTGATTCATAAGTACAAAAGGTTGAATAGAGGAGGTTATTGAGTATAGGAATAGTAGTAAACGCACAACGCTGCTCCCAACGCAGAGCCTAATGTGGAGGAAGTAACGTGAAGTTTAAGGTTCGGTAGTTGATGTTTTAGTAATTTGACAAATACTTCGTTGTCCACGAAACCGCCGTCAATACATAAGTTACTTACTGGTGAGTTTCCAATTGCCGCGTTCAAATTTTCGATTTGTAAAGCCACCAATTCAAACATTAATTGATGGTACGCTTGCTCAAATGATCGGTATGGATAACGTGTTGCTTCAACTTTACCATCATTGGGAATTCCTTCCCATCGAAAATAGCGAAGCGGATTTTTAGAAATTTCATTCAGGAAGTTTTCGTTGAAATGAACTACTTTGTGTCGCTCTTCCGAAACTCCGTAATGTGCGGCTAAAAGCTTTATTTGTTGATTGTATTCGTTGCCCAAAAAAATGCGGGTTGATTTTACAGGAGTCCCATCAACTTGCATGTATAAAATGGTGTTTTTTTGATCTGCTGACCGCTCTGACGGCTTACTGCTGAAAGGGTTTTGAGTAACATTCCACGTTCCGGTAGATAAAAGAATAAAGGGTTCGGTGTTTTGTTTTATGTACGAAAATAAGGCCGCCGAGCTATCGTGAATACCTATACCAACCGAGAGTTTTTTTTCCTCGTAATCAATTTCTACGCTTCGGGTAGTTTCGGAAATGGGTGGGAACAGGTCGATGACTTTTTCGTCATAAACCCATTGGTGGTAGTCATTTTTCGTAAAATCCCACAAAGCCGTATGACAACCGATACTGGTATATTCTGTGGTTGGGATTTTCGTAAATAAATAACTGAGATATTGCGGAAGGTGCAACGAAGAACGAATTTTTGAATAGATATCGGGTTTTGTTTTTTTGAGCCAGTAAAGCTGCATTCCTGAGTTTAACATGTCCGCATTTGACGAGCCTGTAGTTTCCGTAAATGCTTCTTCGGAACCGTACTTTTTGAAGAACTGCTCTGAAATGTCCTGCGGATAAGGTTTGGTGTAATTGTAAAGTGGGGTAAGCGGTTCACCATCGGCATCGATGTGCACAAAGCTTGCCCCGTAAGTTGAAAAATTAAGCAACGTAATGTGAAAACGGGAATCATTAAATGCATTGCGGAAAGTGTTTTTGACCCAAACTGTTAGAGCGAGTAAATCTTCGGTAGGATGTCCGTCTTCATCTTCTATTAAATCAAAAGAAGCGTATTCGCGGTGAACTTCTTCAAATTCGTCATTGAAAAGAAAGAATTTCTTGTTGGTTTTCCCAATGTCAAAAACGGCGGTCACTTTCATATCCTAAAGAATAATTTACAATCCAGTTGCAATCGAGTTTTTACCGCGTTCTGCGATTAACTTTTTCCTAACTTTCAGCTTTCTGTAGGTTTCAATTGGTTTCAGGGCTCCACCTCGTTGTAGCCGGGCTTGTTGTAATAAAGGGCGTACGTCGGTGCGGAAAGCATTCTGCAGTATTTCTTGACAAAGCACCACATCGTGTGCCAATTGGGCATCCCGTAACTCCTGTTGATTAATAAGTAAAGCTTTACAGTACGCTTCTTGAATTGCCTCTAACGATTGCAACAAATCTTCCAGCGGGTCTTTGATGTTGTGGCTTGCGTCGATCATCCAGGCTAAGTCAGGATTCTGCGGATTATTTGCCATTCCGTAAACTAACTCGTTGAAAATGAGGAATAACGCGTAGGGTTTGACGCTGCCTGCCGTCGCGTCATCGTCACCGTATTTACTATCGTTAAAATGGAAACCGCCTAATTTCCCTTTATACATCAATGTCGCGACGATTTGCTCGATGTTTGTGTTGGGCAAATGATGTCCGAGATCCACGAGGGTAAAAGCTTTCTCTCCACAGGCATTTGCCAGCATCATCGATGTGCCCCAATCCTGAATGACGGTGCTGTAAAAATTCGGCTCGTACGGTTTATATTCGATAAATATTTTCCAGTCATCGGGGAGGGTAGCGTAAATTTCCTTTAAACTGGTTTCGGTCGTCTCTAAAGCTCTTTGAAAATTCGTTTGTCCCGGAAAATTGGAGCCGTCGGCAAGCCAAACGGTCAGACTCGTTGAACCCAGCTTTTCGCCGATTTTTATGACGTCAATATTGTGTTGAACTGCTTGTTCGCGAGCCGCTTTGGCGGTGTTGCTCAACGAACCAAACTTGTACGACGCTGCAGAAGCTTTTTGATTCTGAAATGTATTGGAGTTTACGGCATCAAATTTCAAATCCAATGAATTAGCCAGTTCTTTAATTGCCTGATAGTCTTCCGGAACATCCCACGGAATGTGCAACGAAATAGTTCCCGCCGTTTGTGAGAGAGCGTGTATCAACCCAACATCTCCAATTTTTTGTTCCAGATTACTGGGTTCGCCGAAATAGGAAAAACGCCCGAAACGCGTTCCGCCTGCACCCAAGGCCCAGCTCGGAATTGCTACTTGAAAATCAGCCAATTTTTGGATGATTTCGTTGACCGCCACATTGGTTTTGACCAGTTTGTTAGACAGAAAATTATAATCATCTTGATGCGTTGCCAAGTCTTTCTTTGAACTCTCAGCAATTATTTCTTTATCTAAAATCATGAGTTGTGGTTATTCGTATCCTAATAATAATCTCAAAGAGATAGAAAACTCCCTCCCCATCGTTGGGGAGGGCAGGGGTGGGGTTGTTTTACCTCACAAAAGCATTTGCCATGCCTCCGTCTACATTTATAATGTTCCCGGTAGATTTGTCCAGAATTCCAACCAAGGCAAAAACACCGTTGGCAATGTCTTCCGGATAAATAATCTTATTTAGCAAATTCCGTTTAGCGTAGTGAGCCGGGAGTTCTTCAACAGTAATGCCGTATGCTTTTGCACGCCCTTCTGCCCAATCTCCTTCCCAGATTTTACTTCCTACAATCACGCCGTCAGGGTTTACGGTATTCACCCGAATCTGATCAGCGGCCAATTCGGCGGCTAATAATCTAACCATGTGTTGTTGTGCCGCTTTTGCGGTTCCGTAACCCACATTATTTGGACCTGAAACTAAGCCGTTTTTGCTGGCGATGCTAATGAAATCTCCACCGAG
Organism: Spirosomataceae bacterium; assembly: GCA_047630355.1. Lineage (GTDB taxonomy): Bacteria > Bacteroidota > Bacteroidia > Cytophagales > Spirosomataceae > JANQUM01. The sequence continues at coordinate 7,851 of JBLHXN010000076.1, forward strand.
ACCTTGCTGACGCATGATTTTTACGCCCTCTTGGGCTAATTCGAATTGACCTTTTACCAACACATTTTGTAAAATGTTCCAATCTTTTTCAGTGGTTTTTTCCAGCGGTTTTGAGATCGCAAGTCCGGCACTGTGCACAATAATATCTACGCCACCGAATTCAAGCGTCGCGACGGCAAAAGCCTGTTTGATAGACTCTTTTGAGGTTACATCACAAACTACGTACGCCGCTGTATCGGCAGGGTAGGTTTTTAGAGCATTTTGTAGACGATCTTCTGCAATGTCTGTCAGTACCACATTTGCCCCTTCTGCTGCGAGTTTATCGGCAATAGCTTTGCCAATTCCGCCGCCCGCTCCGGTAACTAAAGCTACTTTCCTAGACAGTGGTTTTTCTTTCGGCATTCTGGATAGTTTGGCTTCTTCCAATAACCAATATTCAATGTCGAATGCTTCCTGACGCGGTAACGAAGTATAAGCAGAAATGGCTTCCGCACCCCGCATCACGTTAATGGCGTTCACGTAAAATTCACTCGCCACGCGTGCCGTTTGTTTGTTCCTTGCGAAACTGAACATGCCCACACCCGGGTAAATGATTATTATCGGATTCGGGTCTCGCATGGCCGGACTGTTCGGGTGCTTACAGGTTTCGTAGTAGTTTTTGTATTCTTCCTGATATACCGCGTAGGCTGGTTTTAGTTGTTCACGGACAGATCTCGAGTCTGTTAAATCTGCCGACGGGGCTAAGGTCAAAACTAACGGTTGGATTTTGGTTCTTAGGAAGTGATCGGGACAAGAAGTACCCATCGGTGCAAGGCGATTCAAGTCGTTAGAGTTGATAAATTCCAACACCGTTTTGGAGTCTGTGAAATGACCAATCATTTGATTTTCCGACGATGCCAAACCCCGAAGTAACGGCATCAGCTGAGCCGCTTGTTGCTTTCGTTCGTTTGTTGGCAGGCTCTCTATTTTTTCCCCGCCAAAAACGCTGCCTTTTTCAGCAATTTTATTTGCAATATATTCGGAAGCCGTTTCGATTACTTCAAGGCTGTTCATATAACATTCGTAGGAAGTATCTCCCCACGTAAACAGCCCGTGACTTCCCAACACAATTCCCCGAATACTTGGGTTATCATGTAGGCATTTTTCCAACTGAAGTCCTAAATCAAAACCCGGACGTTGCCACGGCACCCAGCCCATGGTGTCACCCCAGATTTCTTTAGTAACTTGTTCGCTATTTTGTGCTGCCGCAACGGCAATTAAAGCATCGGGGTGGAGGTGGTCGATGTGCTTAAACGGTAATAACCCGTGCAATGGAGTATCGATTGACGGAGCTTTGCTGTCAAGGTCATAAATACAGTGGTTAAATAAACCCACCATGCGGTCTTCGTCAGCGAGGCCACCGTAAACTTTTTTCAAATCTCTAAGACGTTCGGTATATAGGCCAGCAATGCCTGAGCGAGTCAGTGTTCCGATATCGCCGCCCGAGCCTTTCACCCACATTACTTCAACTTCTTTATTATTTAGCGGATCTTTTTCGATGGTTTTACAACTTGTATTGCCGCCGCCGTAATTGGTAATTCTGAGGTCTGCCCCCAAAATAGTTGATCGGTATAAAAACAACGCTACCTGATCATCGCCAAAGCTACCGGCTTTTTTGTCATCCCATAAATAGTCAACGTACTTGAAGTTGGCTTTTCGGTTTCCCATATTTTTTTTCTTGATTTGTGCTACCAAAACTATACGTTGGGCAATCGGATAGCATCCTGCACTGTACCGTTAAGATAGATTTTGAAATTAAAGATAGAAAAAGAAAATGAGCTCAGTTTTTTTTGAGAATATAAAAATTAACGAGGAATCCAGAATTCCCAAATACCGACAAATTATCGAGGAAATTACGTACCATATTTCGTTTGGTACGTTGCACATGGGGCAGAAAATCCCGTCGATAAATAGTTTCAGCGAGAATTATTACCTCTCGCGTGATACCGTAGAAAAGGCGTATAATATTCTGAAAGATCGAAAGATTATTGCCTCAATAAAAGGAAAGGGATATTACATCGCCCGAACGCAACTAATTTCTAAAACGAACGTGATTTTTTTGGTGAATAAATTGAGCACGTATAAAATGCAGATTTACAACTCGTTTGTGAATGCGGTTGGGTTAAATTGCCACACCGAATTGCACATTTATCACTGCGATGAATCTTTATTTCTGAATATTTTGGCAAAGAGCGAAGGGGCTTATGAGTATTACGTCATCATGTCGCATTTTACTTCCGAGCAGAGCCGACACGTTTCTTCGACTAAAGCAGTAGAAGCCGCGATTAATAAAATACCATCGCAGAAACTTATTTTGATGGATAATAATAACTTGAAGGTGGCGGGCAATCCAATTGAGATTTACCAAGATTTTGAGAATGATATTTACGAAGCTCTGAATTCGGGATTGGAACAAATCAGGAAATACGAGAAGCTGATTTTGGTTTACCCTGAAAAAACGGTTTACCCGTACCCGAGACGGATTCTTCTCGGATTCCGGAAATTTTGCGTTGAATTCGATATTCCTTACGAAGTCATTTCGGAAGTTTACGAGGAAATTGTTTTGATGCGGGGTGATTTATTCATTACCATCGAAGAATCTGATTTGGTGAATTTAGTAAATCAAATTAAGGGAATGGAGTTCGTCTTGGGCGAAGAAATTGGCGTTATTTCGTACAACGAAACCCCGCTTAAAGACTTGCTCGGCATCACGGTTGTTTCAACGGATTTTAAAGCCATGGGCGAAACGGCGGCACGCATGGTGCGAAACAAAGAGAACGGAAAAGTGAAGAATCCATTTTCGTTGATTAACCGCAATTCAATGTGAGTTTGGAATTAAATTCGGCTCTTAATCTACCACTTTTACCAACTTAACGTCGAACAAGTTTTTTGATTTTAACGAGATGTAACTTACCACGCCGAGCGTCATTATACCGCCCGCCACCACAGAAGCCACTGTGCCGAGTAACCTTGCCGCTACGCCGCTTTCGAACGCACCGAGTTCGTTAGAAGTACTGACGAAAATCCCGTTTACGGATGTCACTCGTCCCCGCATGTGGTCGGGTGGAAGGGTTTGTAAAATCGTGGAACGAATCACTACGCTGACGCTGTCAAAGGCTCCGGTTAAGAACAACGCAAAAATGGACAAATAGAAATTGACCGACAACGCAAAAAACAATGTCGCTATTCCAAAACCCGCCACGGCGAGCAACATATTTCGCCACGCATTTCGGGTTGGGTCGAGGTAAGCCAAAAATAGCATTGTGATCACCGCTCCTAAACCGGGAGCTGCTCGGAGAACTCCTAAACCTTCGGCTCCGACTTCCAGAATATCTTTTGCGAAAACGGGCAAAATTGCCACCACGCCGCCAAATAAAACCGACAACATATCGAGTAAAACCGCGTAGTACAGAATCTTGTTTTTATAAACAAACCGAAAGCCTTCGGCTAAACTTTTAATAACGTTTCCACGCTGCATCCTCACCGATTTTCGGCGTTTAATAAAGAACGAAAATATAATCGTGAAGACTAACAGGCTAATTACCAATAAAATAGAATTACTCAAGCCAAGATAGGCGTAAAGGAATCCTGCTATTGCCGGACCGACAATCAGACCCGTTTGCCAAAATTGTGTACTCCACGTAGCAGAATTGGCGTAATGTTCTGCCCGAACCAAAAAAGGTTTTAACGAAGACCACGACGGACTGTAAAATCCACGAGCCAAACCGTAGGCAAAAACGGTGGCGTAAATAAGGGTTGGGTGAGAATCCCGTTCGAAACCGTACGTTTTGTGCGTGCCAAAATACAACGCAACAGAACAAAGAATCACGATTCCGAAGCAGATTTGGGCGATGATACGTTTGTCGTAATTATCGGCAAGATAACCGCCGTAAAGCGTGACAGAAATGTACGGAACCGCAACAAAAAGCCCGACCAAACCTAACACAAGCGGGTCGCCTGTAATCTCGTAAAGGTAAAAACTTACCACCACTTCCTGAATCTGAATGGCGATGGTAAACAAAAATTGTGTAGCAAGAAAAAAACGGTATTCGGGATAGCGAAGAGCAGCGTACGGATCGGTCATTTATTTTCCAGTGAACGTTTAAAAACGCCCGCAAAGGTAGGAGTATTTGTGGTTGAATTTCTAATTTCAAAGGATAGAATCAATGTCAGTTCGAATAGGTAGTAGCAGAAGTAATCTGGCTGCTTGAACAGCCGATAACATATTCGTCGTGGTCTTCGACAGGCTCAGACTGACAAAAACGATGCTGTCAGCCTGATCGGACCGCCGAAGCAGCTTGTCGAAGGCATTTCCGAAATAAGCTATTGAAGACTGTTCCGTTTTGTCTCGGAATAAGAAAACTCATAACGAATCTATCCAACCCGCACCGCTTCCCGTACAAAATATTTCAGGATTTCGGTTTGGTCTTTGGCGAGGCGTTCGCCGTATTTGCTGGTCAGAAAAGCCGAGAGCATGAATAAAATGGCAATTGGAAACGCCCAAATCAAGTAAGATTCTTTCCCGAGCATCATTTTTGAAGCACCGTAAGAACCGATGAAAAAATCGACCGTCCCGACAAAAAGTAAATGAACGAAAATAACGTCCAGACCGCTGGACGTGGACCAATAATGCCCGAAATAACGCTGCTGTGTTCGTGAGAGAAATCTGGCTCGATGCGGAAACTCAACTGCGGCGACCAATAATGCACCGCATCACCAGTGATGTCTAACACCACGTGATTATCCACAATCTTTCCTTTCAACTTCCCTGAAGATTTTTGAAGCATTGCTTTTACGTGTTCCATTACGTCATCCGCAAATAGGGAATAACCTGATTAAATAATTTGGTGGTGTCGTAAACTGCCGTCTCACTTATTTCTTTCCCGAAATTTGACATGATATGCTCATGACTTAACGTGAAACCTAATTCTGACGCATCAATTGTTCCTTGAACCGTATTGATTTGGTTTTGTCCGTGAATTTGTTGGCGAGCGATCAACAGGATGGTAAAGTTTATCAATAGAATTAATCTCATTATTATATTTATTATCTGGTTTGCTGATTTATGATTCGAAGTTTTTGAGGTTCATAGACCGCATCTAGCCCTATCAAAGTTTTACCCACTTAGGATACCCTCTCTTTTCTGAGGCTTGTAAGCATATTATAGGGTACTTTCTGGCGTTTTTACACATTACCCGTAAAAATTGGGTACTTTCTGGCGTTTTTATACACTACCCGTAAAAATTGCATACTTAATGGGTTTATAAGCAGGGTTTACCGTGGTTTCTGTTAAGGAATGGTCTTTTCAGTATTGTAAGTAATTATAAAAAAAATAAAACTATGAAACGATTAAACAAAACATTCAACTATTTTTTAGTAACACTACTCACGTTTACAGTAGGTACTGCTATGTCACAAATGATTGCATCGGACAAAAAAGTAGATGTGGATATGAGTGATTTCAAAACGTTTGACTGGGTAAGTAACGATGCTAACTTCAAGACTGGTTTCTTCGAAATTATAGAAGATGCAGTATACACAAACGAAATCAAGCAGGCTGTAAAGTATGAACTGGAGGCAAGGAGCTATAATCACAGCAATAATGATTCAGATTTGCTCGTCACTTTCAAGGTATTGCAAGGATCAGCAGAGTATATGGGTTTTTCCGAAGGATCTATTACAAGCACAACCTTTGATGATGAAGTAAGACAAAAAGGTTACCGTGAAACGTACATGCTTGATAAAGGAACTCTCCTAATTGCTTTGATTGATAAGAAAACTGGAAAATTGGTATGGCAAGGATTTGCTTCAGGAGTTATGGATGGAGATATTTATGACAAAGGTGACACTAAGGTAAAGGAAGCAGTGAATGATATCTTCGGCGAAGAATTTAATTACTCTGCCGGAAAATAAATAAGATAATTATCGCAAGGTAAGTTTCTATCTTGAAAAATTAAGATAAATGCCCACCGCGAGTTTACTTGCGGTGGGCGTTTATATGTAATGCAGACGATACATTTATTTGACGAATAGTATCGAGAACCGAGTTCTGAAACTTTATTAAACGGTAAAGCCTTAATGAAACACATCATTCAATCATCCAATTATGAAATCTAAAGCAATCAGATTAACCCGCCCGGGCGGGTTTGAGAATATTCAAATCACAACCGACGAAGTTGAACAACCAATTGGCAATCAGGTATTGGTGCGTTGGCGGGCTTCGTCGCTGAATTACCACGATTATTTGGTAGTGAACGGAGCCATTCCGGTGGAGGACGGACGGATTCCGATGTCTGACGGGGCGGGTGAAATTGCTGCTGTGGGCGAAGATGTAACCAAATGGAAAGTCGGGGATAAAGTGTTGTCGCTTTTTTATCGGGATTGGTTGGAAGGAAATCCCACGCCAACAAAAACGGCGTTAATTTCGGGTGAAAACTCAGAAGGGTTTCTGACGGAATATGGTTTGGAAACGGAGGAAACCTTAACCAAAATGCCCGAGCATTTATCGTTCACCGAAGCGGCAACATTGCCCTGTGCGGCTCTCACGGCGTGGAATGCGTTGATGGTGAAAGGAAATCTGCAAAGTGGTGAGTCGGTGTTGATTGAAGGAACGGGCGGTTTATCCATTTTTTCGATGCAAATTGCGTTGGCGGCGGGAGCGAAGGTTTACGCTACTTCGTCGTCTATTGAGAAAGCGGAGCGGTTAAAAAGTCTCGGAGTGGAAGCGGTGGTGAACTACAAAACTGAACCTAAATGGGGACGCAAAATTCACGAATTATCAAACGGCGGCGTTGACCACGTAATTGACGTTGGCGGCGGCACAACGATGAATAATTCCATTGACGCCGCAAAAATGGGCGGACACGTTTGTTCAATCGGTATTTTAGGTAACGGCAGAACGGGCGAAATTACCTTTTCCAAGTTCTTTTTCAAGCACCTGAAAATGTCGGGAATTGCCGTTGGAAGTCGGGAAATGCAGAAGGATCTCGTCGCCTTTTTAGAGGAACATAAAATCAAACCAATGGTCTCAAAAGTTTTCGCTTTTGACGAATTAGCGGAGGCGTTCCGTTATCAGGAATCCGGTCAGCATTTTGGGAAAATAGTGGTGGAGATTTGAGGTTGTATGGGCTGGTGCGTAGAAAGTGTCAGTTCGAGCCACCGAGGCCCGACGGAGTCGAGAACATCCTCGCAGCGGTTCTCGACCGATCGGCGGCTCGATCCCTCGAACTGACAGAAAGATAATGAGTTCAATGAAAAAAACTACTTAACTCTACTAAGAGCAATAGTAAGTCATATTCTCAAAAAAAGTATCGTCGAAAACACTATTCTACCAAATAACTCAACACCTTCCGGATGTCTTTTTCGGCATAAATTAGCGAAACAAACTCCGCATACTTTTCGCAAAACCGTTGATTATTGATAAGCTCGTCGAAGATTTCGGGTTGACGAAACGGTCACCATGGCCGTCGAGATAACGGTGAATATGATCACGTTTGCCCAGTCGTATAATTTCGACATGGAGTCTCCAGCAACCTTATTAAGATACGTATATAAGCTTAGGCGTGTATCAACTGCAATGGGTGAAGTGATGAGCGTCCAGCTAAGTACTGTTAAAATATTACTGATCAAAAGACCCAACATAATATCGGTCGTTTTTGCTCCTAACGAAACAAATGTAGCACCAATGACAAACTCAGTTGCAGCTACGTGTTCTCCGGCGTATAATCTGGTAAAGTGTTTTCAATGATGTGGTTTGCGTTTTGCA
>JBLHXN010000077.1:0-15626 GCA_047630355.1 Spirosomataceae bacterium
AAAAGCTTCGTAAAAACTAGTTACATCCTGACCGAATATTAACATCGTCACTTCGTCAAAGTCAATCCAAACATCTAGGTTCTGAAATCGTAAATCATCCGGATGACGCATAATATAATGATACCCGAACTGCCGTTTAAACGCCAATTCACTTCGTTGTGAGATAGGATTACCAATAAAAACGACGAGTAAAAGAATAAATACTCCCGAAAGAATTAAGTAAACCGATGGCTTCTTCCGATACACTATAAGACCAAGGTTTACGATTACGGCAAGTCCCCACGTTAACGTATTTTCAGGACGGACATAAGCACACACAAACATCAATACGGCAACCAACGAAAGGCTCAAACTCAAATTAGACTTAGCATATTTATAAATTAGCAGAGTTCCCGCAATTAAAAATACTAAAGCAAACATTGATACTTTCACACCTTGCGGGAAGTTAATAATCGAGAAGTGAAATAAAGCAGCAAAAAATAAAGCAACGACTGCTCCACACTCGAAAAATCTCAAAAACACGTAGATGGCAAAAGTAGGAAGCGATGACAGCAATGCCATATTTAAGTAGTAAAGCGACACGCGTTCATGCTCAAAATAGCTAAGAACTTTATACCATAAAGAGTAAAGAGGTCCCCAGTCCGAAGCAATACCTTCCGCAAAAAAGGTAACTCCTTGGTACATATAGTAAGCTTCGTCAGACAGTTCAATATCTATACGACCTTCGAGGTTATAATCAGTAAAAATGACGATAGTTACTAAAAACAAAAAGGCGGCAAATTCTTTAAAATGGTCTTTTTTTAGAGAATAAAAAGTCACAAAATATACTCAGTGGTGATGTATCTTGAGCATATTCTATATTATGAGGTACAGCAGAAATGCTCATAACTTCGCTTTTTACTCGTGAGATATCAATAAACGATGGAACTTTGTTAACCCTAAAAATATCTTATTCATATGTATTTTATTTATTAAGCGGCTCAGGTGCTCTTTAAACAAAAATGCAAACCCATTTCAGAGTTTGCATTCGATAACAATATAATACGTCTATGACTATTTATTCACCTTCTATCCATTCTACCATTTCCTTGTAAACGGCATCTGAGCTGCCCATATACCCGGTACTTTTGTGAGAAATTTTGCCTTCTGCATCAATGCAGAATTTAGCGGGAATTCCTTCAACTCCGTACGTCAAAGCAGTTTCACTACCGATATCTAACACCGGATTAAGGTAATCAAAACCACGGCGTTTAACAAATTTATCAACGGTGGCTTCCCATTCGTCTGTACTGACTCGCTCAAACGTATTCACAAACAAAAATTTAACATCGTCACGGTCTTTGTATTTATCCATGGCTTGTTTCATACCGGGAAACGACATGATACAAGGGCCGCACCAAGTAGCCCAAAAATCAATAATCACTTTCTTTCCACGCAATTCAGATAATTTTACCTGTTTCCCGTTTAAATCTACTAAGTCAAAATCTGGAGCCATTGCCCCTACTTGACCCGCACTTTTAGCATTCATTTGCTGAACAAATAACTTAGCGAAGTAATGATCTTTTCCTTCTTTTTCCACTCGACTTGCCAAGTCAACCAAGTACTCAACATCTAATTCAGGATTCAAGAAATTATTAGCCGCAATAATACCAGCTAACGACGTTCCGAGTTCATTAATCATTGGCTTGATAGTTACCCGATGAGCATCATTTATTGTTTGAAACTGACCCCGTAATTCTGTTTGGCGTTTGGCATTCGCTTTTTGAAAATCGGCTTCTAAAGCTGTTCGCTGCTGTGCAAAAGACTGCACCTCAGCCGCTACTTCGTTAAACTTATCTATCGTCTTCGATCCTTCTATTTTATAAGAAGGAACACCTTGTGTGGGCATTATTCCGTCTGCGGTGACTTTCAGGTTTTCGCCACCTTCCAGTATTAGTCCGATAATTTGCTCATTATTGATATTTAGTTGATAAATACCAGGCTGATCAATGGAGAAATCAAACGCAAATTTATTCCCTTTTACTTCCGCCGAATCAATTTTCTGAGCAAGGTTACGCTCATTCATTCGTTCGAGAAAAACAGTTCCAGTTACGTCCTTTGTTAAGGTTGCATTGATTTTTACGGGCATTTTCTGAGATGCAGTAGTTTCTGCACTTTTCGTTTCAGCCGTTGCTTGTGAGTTACACGAAAGCGTGGTAATGGCAAAAAGTATCCCTAAAGTTATCTTTAACATGTAGTAATTATTTATTGTAAACTTTTAATCAGCAATTCATTGACCTTTTTGGGGTCGGCAGCTCCTTTTGAAGCTTGCATAACCTGACCCACAAACATACCCAATAGTCCCTTTTTTCCTTTTTTATAAGCGGTTACTTTACTGGCATTGCGGGAGAGCACTTCATCTATCAATACTTGTAACGTTCCGCTATCGCTTTGTTGTATTAACTGATAGTCATTTGCCAACATTTCGGCGGATTTACCAGGATTTTTGATTACCAACAGTAATAACTGTTGCGTTGCGGCGGTACTACTAACTTTTTTGATAGCAACTAAATTAATAATGCCCGCCAGACGCTCCGGCGTAACTGTAAAACCATCCAGTGTTAATTTATTATCGGATAAATAACCCCAAACTGTTGAAATTATCCATTTTGCAGTCAACTGCTTTTCCTTGGTAAATTGAATCGTGGCTTCGTAATAATCTGCCCACTCCTTGTCTTCAATAAGTGTAGCGGCGTGTTCTGGTGAAAGTCCGTAAACATTTACGAATTTGGGAAATAAGGTCTCAGGCAGAGCCGGCATACTTGCCTTTATATTAGCCAAATACTCATCAGACAAGTGGATTGGGGCTAAATCTGGCTCGGGAAAATAACGGTAATCGTTCATGGTCTCTTTTACCCGCATTCCGTAAGTTTCGCCGTTGTCAGCGTTAAATTTACGGGTTTCCTGAATAATCGTTTCGTTGGTATCCAGCATCTTTGTTTGCCGCTTAATCTCAAATTCAACCGCCCGTTGCAGGTTACGGATTGAGTTCATATTCTTTATTTCAACCTTCGTTCCGAGTTCTTCCTGCCCTTCCGGACGAAGCGAAATATTCAAATCAGCACGCATGGAGCCTTCTTCCATATTTCCGTCGCAGATACCTAAGTACCGCACCATTCTTCGAACTTCGTTCAAATACGCCCCGGCTTCTTCCCCGCTTGAAATGCACGGATCAGAAACAATTTCAATCAGCGGCGTTCCCGCCCGATTGAAATCTAAATAGGTATCGGTTTTACTTAAATCGTGAATGGATTTCCCTGCATCTTCCTCTAAGTGGATTTGATGAAGCTGAATAGTGTGTTCACGAAATTCCTTTCCTTCCCGTAACCTAATTTTCACACCACCACCCACGCAAATCGGAAATTTATCCTGCGAGGTCTGATAGCCTTTCGGCGAATCGGCGTAGAAGTAGTTTTTACGGTCAAAAAACGTGAATTGGTTAATTTTGCAACCGCAAGCAAGTCCCATTTTTACGGTATATTCTACCGCTTTCTCGTTTGTTTTAGGCAAAACACCCGGATGGGCAAGCGTAAGCACGCTAATATTTGTGTTCGGTTCGTCACCAAAACGGTTTACGTCGCTGGCAAAAAGCTTGCTTTCCGTGGCTAACTGACAATGGATTTCGAGACCGATTACTACTTCGTAGTTCATTTACTGATAATTAGAAAAATGACAGACGGAATTAAAACTACGTTCTGCCAATTAAAAATACCCGGCAAAGGTAAGGATAAGGCTGCAAAAAGTTATTTTTCAATTAGATTAATCCGAACCAAACCTTTGTTATGCAGAAAATCAGTGCTTTTATTACGGAGAATAAGTTCTCAGCCACCGCTACGGGTGAGCTGAGAAACAAATACATTGATGAATTTCTGCACATCTGCGTACTTTCAAATTTAAACATAAAAGCATCCCGAATCGCTTTTTGGCACCGCGAACCGGAAGAAAAATTTACCGAAAATATTCCACCGGAAACCGCCTTTATTTTATACGATAAAGCAAAATTAAAGACGTTTTTGCCACCGACGCCTTCGCAGTAAAACCAAATTTTTGTTCACTGCAATCATTCAAGTTACTGATTCACAGCAACTTAAATGATTTACTTATTTTTTCAGAAGTAAATGCACTGAACATCAATAAAGCTATTGAGTATTTCAAGTAGAAATCAGATGATCTACCTGCTGATAATCAGAATATTTTCAGGTTATTGCCCGCCCAAATTGGAATATTACAAAACAAACAACTGATGTTCAAAAACAATGCTTATTTTCCAACAAACACCCCACGACTAACTGATAATCAAATAGTTAATGAATTCAGAAAAACCTTTAAAAATGCTGTTTCGCAGCGTAAAACTAATGACGTTTCAGCAGCGAATCTTAGTGGCGGTTTAGATTCTTCTTCCGTAGTAGAAGTATTATCATTACAGATAAACCGTAAGCTTTCAACCATTTATTTCGATGCCCAAAAACCAGACGCTGACGAGCGGGATTTTGCACGAAGTGTCGTAGAAAAATATCAAACGAATTATAAAGAAGTAACCGCACCGAAATCATTATTTAAGTCGCTAACTCGTTTAACCGAAAAAATTGCTCAGCCCGACCCCAGAGTACTTCCATCTTTTATTCACGAAGTCATTTTTGAAGAAATTGAAAAGACTAACGCAAAACGTTTGTTCTCAGGACACGGCGGCGACAACGTTACTAGATACGGTTTCGAGTTTCTCGATAATTTATTTCACTTAAAACAATGGAAAAAACTCAAAGAAGAAAGAAGTAAATACGACGAACTTCGACAAAACGACGAACCAATTATCAAGTCCATTTTTAAGCTAAATATTAAAAAATCATTTCAACAAAAAGAGTTTTGGAATGCTTTGAAACTTACATTTATCTGTTTGTTTTATTTCGGAACAATGCCACTACCAGACAAATGTATTAATTTTAAAAACAAACGAACTCAACTGATTGGTTATGAGCAATTTGAAAGTAATTTACTTAAAGTTAATTCTATAGAAAAGGCTTCTGCTTATCAAATTTTCGAAGCCGCCAACGTTCCTATAACATTTACCCAAAATCAGCAAAAGCACGTAGGTTTCAGTTTTATTCGTCTAGCTATTAATGGTAACTAAGTACGTTAGGACATTGGCGAGATGTTGGCGTATCGTTTCCGTTTTTTGACCGGGAATTACTCAGCGTTTCGGTTCAGGCAACGGAAGAACAGAAATTTGGCAACGGATATTTACGCGGAACGCTGCGGGGTGCATTAGCTGACTATTTACCAGTCGATGTAAAAAACAGAACCACAAAGGCGGATTTTACTTCTGCTGCATTAACCTACTTTGAGTTACTTCACGACGATTTTAGAAGGACGTTCCCGCTCAATCACGAATTGTGGAATGTTGTAAATCCACGTACCTTTAAAAAGTTAGTTGACGTTATTTTGGGCGATGAATATACGGATTCACAAAAGGTAAAATATACCTGGTTAGGAATGCGGGTTATCAATTTTGGAATTTGGTTGAATCAACAAAAATTGAATAATGAATAAAATGAGCATTTTGGATAAATATCTGGAACGAAATGGGTCGTCCCGAAGGGACTTTAGAAATCTTTTTTCAATCTTTTATTCTACCAAAAGATTGCACCGCTGGTGCTTTACTATTTCTGACGATAACTTTTTTAGTCTTAAAACAGCTTGTCAGTTGTGTTCTTTTATAAGTTTATCCTTTTTACTTTCCTGCGAAACAGATTTACCTGACAAAGTTACGCTTACTTTTAATTTAGAAGAGAAATCCGAAGCCATTTATAACGTTTCAGAAACAAACTACGCTATTAACAATGAGCCAGTTACGGACAATTATTTCATTCGGGAAACGGTGGTAGAAATTGAGGAGAAAGTAAACGAAAAAACCTACACAATGGAACGCTACCGCCGGCCAAATGCGACTTCCCAATGGCGAATTGAGAGGGTTTACAAATTAAAGCAAACACCCGCCGAATTGATAGAAATTGGAGAATCGCCGGAAGTTAGGTTGACATTCCCGATTAGTGAAAACGCGGGTTTTGACAAAAACCGCTACAACGCCAATGGCGAATTAAAGGTATTTTACCTGAACACAAATAAGAGTTTAGGTGAGTTCCCTACCACCTATTCCGTTTACGAAGCGAACGATTCTACGTTGATAAATCTGAAAAGAATCTACGATGTTTATTCACCAACTGACGGATTGGTTTACAAAGAAATTACTGATTATAATTACTGTCAATCTTCTTCAAGTTGCATCGGAACGGGTGAAATCTCGTTCGGCAAACAAGTGATTTGGCGACGGGTGAGATAGCGTTTTACTGCTTCTCCACCTTCACAATTACCGATTTGGAAGTGGGCGTATTGCTTTCTTCCGCAACGCACTGAATAGGAATGAGTGGATTTGACTCAGGATAATACGTAGCGATGCAACCAACCGGAATGCTGTAAGGAACTACTTTAAAGTTTTGAATGCTTCGCTTTTTTTCGTCGTAATAACTCGAAATATCAACTACTTCGTAATTTGACAAGTTGAATTTCTCAATATCTTTCTCGTTCATAAAAACGACGCGTCTTTCGTTAAAAACTCCACGATAACGGTCATCAAAACCGTAGATTGTTGTGTTGAATTGATCGTGACTACGAAGCGTCATCATCAATAATTCGTCGTCTTTTACCTGAATCGGATTCCATTTATTTACCGTGAATTTTGCTTTCCCCGTGTCGGTCGGAAACGTGCCGTAACGAGGCTTGTTAGGCAATTCAAACCCATTATCTTCCCGAACGCGGGCATTCATTTCTTCGCAGCCTTTCACCGTTTTCGCAATAAAATCCCGAATGATATCGTAGTCCTGTACCATTCCGAGCCAGTTCACTTTAGTAGTGCTACCAAACATCTTGTGTCCGAGATTAGCAATAATGGCGGGTTCACTCATCAAATCTTTAGAAGGTGGACTTAGCTTCCCTTCGGTTGTTTGTACCATACCCGTGCTATTTTCAGTGGTTAATAGCTGACTTTTCTTAGCCTGAATGTCTCTATCTGTCCTGCCCAAGCATGGCAAGATCAACGCTTTTTTTCCGTGAATAAAATGGCTACGATTCAATTTTGTAGAAACCTGAACGGTCAAATTACATTTTTGCAAAGCCTCAGCGGTATATTCCGTATCGGGCGTAGCGGAAAGGAAATTACCGCCCAATGCCATGAAGACTTTCGCTTTGCCGGAATGCATTGCTTTGATAGATTCTACCACGTCAAGACCTTCTTCCTTCGGTGGTTCAAAACCAAAGTATTCTTCAATTTTTTCGGCGAGATCGTCTTTCATTTTGTGAAAAATTCCCATCGTGCGGTCGCCTTGTACATTGGAGTGACCACGAACCGGAAACGTTCCGGCACCCGGCTTACCGATGCTGCCGCGAAGCAGCAATAAATTCACTACTTCTTTGATGGTCGGCACTGAATTCTTGTGCTGCGTCAGACCCATTGCCCAGCAAATGATTATTTTTTTACGCTCCTCAATCATTTTCGCCAATTCCCGAATTTGCGAAGTTTCCACGCCACAATCAGCCGATAATTGTTCGAGTGAGTAATTGTCTAAGTCAGAAATCATTTCGGCGTAGCCCTGAGTTTTTAACTGGATAAAATCGAAATCAAAAATACTGCCGGGACGTTTCAACTCTTCCTCCCATAAAACCTTCAGGAGAGCTTTCATCAAAGCCATATCACTGTTGATACGAATCTGCAAATACATATCCGCCAAATCAATGCCTTTTAGCATTCCTTTAACCGTTTGTGGATTCTTAAAACCCGTCAAACCCGTTTCAACCAGTGGATTAATCGCGACTATTTTACCACCCTTCTGCTTCGCTTTTTCCAACGCCGTGAGCATTCGCGGAGCGTTTGTTCCGGGATTTTGCCCCATGATAATGATAAGTTCGGCATTTTCTAAATCATTTAAGGTAGTCGAGCCCTTCCCAATACCAAGCGTTTCGCCCAACGCAACTCCACTTGATTCGTGGCACATATTGGAGCAGTCGGGCATATTATTTGTTCCGAATTGTCGGACAAATAGTTGATATAAATACGCTGCCTCATTACTCGACCGACCAGAGGTATAAAAAACTGCTTCATCAGGAGAATTGAGGGCTTTTAGTTCTTGGGCAATGAGGTCAAAGGCACCGTCCCACGATATTTTTTCGTAGTGCGTTCCGCCTTCGTTTAATACCATTGGGTGCGTTAAGCGTCCCTGCTGTCCCATCCAGAAATCAGATTGCCGTGCCATTTCTTCCACCGAATAGCGTTGAAAATGCACACTTCCAACTTTACGGGAGGTGGCTTCTTCCGCAATCGCTTTTGCTCCGCTTTCGCAGTACTCCGCAATTGCCGAGCGGTCTTTTACGTCAGGGTCCGGCCAGGCACAACTCGGACAGTCAATTCCGCCTTGTTGATTCAATTTCAATAACGCCACCGACCCACGAATGGGCGGCATGGAAGTGAAAACGTGTTTGATACTTTGGAGAACTGCGATTGCACCAACGGCTTTATCGGCGGTATTGGTTTCGTGTTTGAGTTCGCGAAGTTCGGCGGGAGTTTGGGCTAAAGACATACTTGGATTTACGAGATGTGATTTACGAAGGGTTAATGACTTAACACTCGGTAGTTCTATTCGGTTTTAAAAAAGTATGCCTTGGGAGTTTCACCGAGTTATAGGATTTCGCTCAAACACTCTTCGATTTCTTTATCGGTAAGTAGAACTTATCCATTAAAATAAGCATCTCTTACTGTCACATTGAGCGTACCGGGTCGCCAGGCGGTCGAAATGCTGCAAGAACGAGGCTGTTCTCGACTCCGCTCGAACTAACAAACTACTGAATATCAATATATTATTAGCAACTAACTTTTAACACAAATTATGTTACCAGAAATATTGTTTTGAAAAGATTGATCATAAATGGCGAGTAGACTTACTTCTATAATAGTTATAGTGCTTCTACTTCCAATTCGTCACAAACTTCGTTTAACATTTCAAAAGCGTTCTGCAACTCAATTTCGCCCCGCTTGTATTGGTTGAGTTCTTTCACTCCTTGGGAGATAGCATCCAGAATGCGTTGATCCTCGGCAGAACGCACCTTTTTCTTTTTACGCTTTACCTGCACGTAGTCAAACTCATTACACTCGAAATTAAAGGTGCCCGGTTAGAAGAAAAAAATCGGGCAAAAGCAATTGGTAAGTCAGTTCAGGAACTGGTGAATGAAATCATTCCCAAAAAGCTACCTTTTGATGTCCCTAAATTAAACGTTCAGGATTATGCTGCAGTATATGACCCGCAACTCTCTGAAAAGGAATTAGAAGCGGATGATGATTCTTCCATTCAACCATTTTCTCACGTTACGGACACGGTAAAATACGCCCGTAAATTACAAAAGGACGCATGGCAAATGAAATAATTTTCTTGGATACCAATATCTGGATTGACTATTTCAGAGGAAAAGAAACAGTTATTACGTTTATAGGTAATCAATCTAAAGAAAACATAACCATTTCTTCCAGCGATTCCCGATATGCTCATTGCTGCCACCGCTCTCGTTTTTGACCTTGAAATTCGTACATACAATGGGAAGTTGAAACGGCGATAACCGTATTTGCTGACGGCGTAAAGTTAACGAGGTCAAATTTGCCATTGGTGGCGAGTAAACCTGATGAAAGATTGCCCGTGAGGATTGCGTTGCCTGAGTTACTGCAAGGCTTTATCACTTTACTACCTTCGTTGTTGTTTTCGTTACACTCAGTAATTAAACCATAATGGTCTGCCATTAATACAAAATAATGTTGGTTGCTTTGGTAATCCATGCTTGCGGATACATCGTAATTGATGGTTTGGTTTTGGGCTAAATTGCCACCCCTCCCAGAGTAGGACGTGTATTAGCACGTCTTTGCTGCTGCCGTTGCTTGAACCGTAGGTAGGGAATGAAAACTACCCAAACTCACCGTTTGATTGCCGATATTCTTAACTACCACCCGATAATAAACCTTATCAGAAGTATATTTAGTGACTACAATATCAGATATAATTAAGTCTAGCTGCTGACAGACAGGGATAACTGTAACCATGGCATTGCCGCTTGTCGTACCTACGCCACAGTTATTGGCTATTTAGCTAATGGTATAATTGGTAGTAGCCGTTGGACTAACCGAAAAGCTGTAAGGCGTACTATTAATATTGCTGTACTATTGCCCGTTAGCGGTGAAGTTGTAAGGTGTATCGCCCGTAAATACAACCAACAACGCGGCCGACTGCCCTTCATTGATACTTTAAGTACCGCTCGGTGAGTGTGGTACATTACGGGGTATAATGACTTTATTAAGCCGATTACCAACAGCATCATACCCATAACTAACCGTAAATTTCTTTACCGAACCATCCCAAAAATGAGCTTTGGATACCCGATTGAGTTGGTCGTATTCATAGATAAAGTAGATGATTGGGAAGATTATAAACCTACTGTTCTTGCTACAGAGTTGAATAAATTTACAGATCAGTCTATCATCAAACGACACAAGAGTTTTTCGTTTATAGGAAATGCGGCTTTATTTGTAACCGGACTCCTTGTTTTAGGGATATTTATTTTCTCCAAGACAAAAGAGTCAGAGTCAATTGAGCCAGAGTTCAGCTACGAAGTTCTACCTTCGCAGGGCTTTTCCAAAAAAGTAAAAGTATCTTATGATATTTCAAGAAATAACTTCGGGAATGCCTCACTAATGTACGAGAGTCAACGCATACATCTTAACGATGTGGTTGGAGATACTACTTTCACAGTAAGTAAGTACTACGACACATTTGTGGTTTACCGTTCTATCAAATTATTTCTTGATGATTCTTTAGTCGCGAAAAGAAAGCTGTTCCTCACTTCTGACGAGATGAAAGAGGGATTTGGACGTACGACATAAGCGTTGATATCATCAGAAAGAAAGACAAGGTCGTCTTTAATCTACTAATAAGTCCGACCGCCATCATTTTTGCCCAGTTTACGACGGCAAAGACAGATTTCAGTAAAGGAAAGTTGAGTAGTTATATTTCAAAATTAGGCGTTGACTCATCAGACTGGCGGTACCTGGAAGTCATTACCAAAAATAACCGCATTTCGTTAAGACTATACGGTGAAACTCTAATCGAGAATGCTTACGAAGAAGATATTGGAGAGATAGCAGGTTTACAACTCTATTTTAAAGGAACTGGTTTTGCGAAAAATATGAAACTAAACGGTAAGTCAATTTAATTCTTTTACTGCTACTTTCAACCTCTTTATTATTTCCTTCCGTGCGTACTAAAATTGAGTCGGAAGACATTTTCATTCCAAGATTTTGCAGTGCGTTCTACTCAAGTTTTAACGTATATCATTCAGGACATCCTGCTATTATAGCTTCAAAAACTTCACTGGGTCCAGCCTGAAAACCAGCATTTAAAACGATACTATTTCCTGCTTGAAATTTAGTGGGCGTACTTACATTTGCCTGACTAATGATGGTCTGCTCGGCGTTATAATTTCCAAGAGGTAATACAACCGCTGCGTGAGTTAAGAAAGGTGGGCATGGCGTTGTTTCGTCCGAAGTAATTTTCACAACATAGTCTTCAATTTCCCCATAACCAATTCCATCTTCACTCGAGCAAGGGTCATTTGAAATCATATTATAACTCACCTTAAAACGCATTCTTGTAAGCCCTTCGGTAGCGGTTGCCAGTATCGTAACCGA
This sequence comes from Spirosomataceae bacterium, assembly GCA_047630355.1. Lineage (GTDB taxonomy): Bacteria > Bacteroidota > Bacteroidia > Cytophagales > Spirosomataceae > JANQUM01. Next base: position 11,813 of record JBLHXN010000077.1, read on the forward strand.
TGATAACCTTTGTGTCCAAATAGTTGGAGAATAAGACTCAACTCGCTCGCTTGCTTCAAAAACGTTATTCCGGTTATAATCTATCCAAATGACTAAACCATCTTCCCATATTCCCGGATTAAGCGTTGTGATTTGGTACGTTTGCCCCTTTTGCAACGCAACCTCAGTAGCAGGTGTGCTTAACGAGTAACCACCAGTAGAGCAGGGTATAGCGGTATTAGAAGTATATAGATTAGTAGCCCCTTTATCAATTTTAACTTGGGCGATAAAGTCATCATCTGAGCAGTCAAGACCAGTTGGCTCGCAGTAAGGGCAAGCATCCTGATACGTAATTGATAATGGTGCCCGGGTAGAAACCCCACAGTCAGTAAGACTACATTCGGCGTAAACCGTTGTATCTGCCGTAACATTTAGAGAAAATCCATTTCCTGTACCTACAAGGTTACCCTCAGTTGAAGCATCGTACCAACGAACACTTACGCCATTACAGTCTGCAATGAGCTGTGCAGAAGCAGAACTTCCGCACACAGTAACATCTTGTACGGCGGGTGGGTCTGTATCGAATACAGTAACAGTGACCTCTTTACGTCTGCCTACGCAATCGCTCTCAGTACAATTTACGTAGTAGTTTGTGGTAGTGGTCAAATTGGGCGTGGTGTAAGAGTCTGTAGAAGAAATTGAGTTGCCACTTGTAGGTGCGTCAAACCATTCGTAAGTTCCGGCACATCCTGTGGCGGTCAATACCACACTCCCGCTTGAACAAATTATTTTATTTTCTACAATTGGACGGGGAATTTTTGAACCAGAAAGACAGGTTGCGGCGTTAAATTCAGCGTTCATTTTCCCGCTCGGCAATGGTCCAAAACCATTTGCGAAGTTTGTGCCTTCACCTTGATGGCAATAACTCATGATAGTTCCTCCAGTGATAGGTGTCGCCCCCCCGGCACAATCTCCTTCTGTTGTTGCACAGTTATCAATCGCACCAGTAGTGGTACCGTTAGACCAAGTGCAAGAATGGGTATGCGGCAAACCAAAATTATGACCAATTTCGTGAGCAATTACCATGACATTCCAAGAATATATTGGAAAATTCTTTACTGAATTCGTAATATTAGCACTCAGTCCTTTTGCGTAATTTTTTCCGCATGATGCAAAAACAGCCCGTGAAGTCATGCCATTAAAAACCGATGAACCATATAAGTAGTAGGCAATTCCTCCACCAAGTGGTTTTGTAGTTACTAAATGGACAATATCACCATCAAACGTATTACCAAGATCATTCCAGTAAGACCCTAAAAGGTCTAAACTTTCACTTGTATCATTAGCTGACGTATAAGGGTCTACAGAATCCCAAACAAACAATGTAGAGATAACAAGGTTTATACCCTCATTATCATACAGTAGTGAGACGTTATTGAAGATAGATGTCATGGTATTAACCACCGTTTGCACGCTACCGCCCCAGTCTGAGTACATCTGATAATCTGCTTCCAAATAGATTTCTACAGCTTTGCAGCCAGCAGCACTTGTTTGATTTGGTTGTAGTTCCGGCAATTTACCCTCGTATTCAACTCTCACCGCATCTCCGCAAATAGGAGTTCTATTCGGAAGTTCTCTGGTATTATAAATAACGTGCAAACTTTCTTTAATGCCCCTAACACGTCCAATAGTCAGGTTCAGCTTATCGTTTACAATCATACCCTCAATGGCCTCTTTTGTAATTGTAAGAGCCACGAAAGACTTGGGGTCTCCTTTTATTTTACCGTGATAATAATGGGGCAGTTCTATATCAGTAGCTTCCCCACTTGGGGTCATGACTTTAAAATTAGGGGAGAAAATAGTTGCAACCTCTAATTCAACTTCTACAAAACCTGATTTTAAAGGTACTTGGAGTGAAAATGCACCTTCAGTTTTAAAAATCTCAGCTCCTTTTGTTTTAGTCATTGAAAGTACCTGACCACTTTTTATTGAACCGAGACTACTCTTAACACGACTTGATGAAACCGAGTTAGCACTTTGTTTTTGAAAAACGTTTTCAATTCTTTTTTGACCGTTAGCACTGAAAAACGCACAAATCGAAAAGATAACGTAGATATGTTTCATATAATGGAAAGATTAATCTTGCAATCATTTTACACAGATAAAACTACCCATATTTTACGCAAAAAAGAATAAATTATTCCATTTTTACAAAAAATAAGTACATTAAGCGAATTAATTAGTTGCTTTTCTCAAACGCTTTACTACCTCTTCAAGTACACTACGTTGCGTAGCAAAATTGAGCCGGAAGGCGTCTTTCCCACCAAAAATATCAGCTTCCATTACGCCTAACCCATTTTTCAGTAAGTGATTTGAGAAGTCAGCGTTTCCTAAGGCGGAGTAATCAATCCAAGCCAAATAAGTGGCATCCAACGGTTTCATTTCCAACCCTTCGATCGCATTGATTTCTTTCAGTAAATAATCATGGTTGGCTTTGAGGTATTTTACAACTTGCTCGTGCCAATCGGCAGAATCCCGGTAAGCAGCAAGAGCAGACTCAAAGGCAAAGGCACCTGGGTGCGGCACTATTCCATAAATGGTTCGTTGAAAGTTTTGACGCAATTGTTCGTTTGGAATAATGGCGAACGAGCAGCCTAATCCAGCAATATTGAACGTTTTACTCGGAGCCATCAACGTAATTGATTGGTTCTCGGTTTCTTTATTGAGCGAAGCAACGGAAACGTGTTTAGTAGATTCATTTAAAATCAAATCACAATGAATTTCGTCGGAGCATAAAATCAACTCATGCTTTAAGCAAAAATCGGCGAGTTGTTGAAGTTCTTCTTTCGTGAACGCCCGACCCAACGGATTGTGCGGATTGCACAGCATGAAGACTTTAGTATCGGGAACAATCTGCTTTTCCATCTCCTCAAAATCGAATTCCCAACGCTCATTATTCCAAACAAAAGGAACATCTTGTAAGCAACGTTTACCTAAATCAGCGACTTCCAAAAAAGGTCGGTAAACGGGCGTAGCGGTCATGACCGAATAAAACGACGTATCGTCAACTGCACGAACGGAAGCGTGTAATCCGGGTACGAGACCAGGCAACCAAACAATCCATTCGGGTTTTACTTCCCAGCTATGTCGTTCTTTTAGACGTTTTAGCACGACTTCCATTAACTCATCAGGAGCGTGGGCGTAACCAATTACGGCGTGGTCAACAAGTTTTTGTAGAGCAGCGGTAATTGGCTGAGATACTTTGAAATCCATGTCGGCAATCCAAAGCGGGATTACGTTGTTTGCATATTTATCCCATTTACGGCTATTAGTATTTGTGCGGTCAACGGGTTGGTCAAAGTCGTAGGTCATTGTAAGAGTAGTTGATTAATCAATTGGTCAACAAGTCAGAAAGTCAATAAGTTTTCTTATTGATATAGCTTTAGGGTGAGAACAAATGTGTGCTCTTAATCCCCGAAACCGAACTTCTGCATTTTATCTCCTTCGAGGGAATAGTCACCCACTTGTATCAGACCTTAATAAATTCTCGAAAACTAAAAAATCCCGCCAAAGCGGGATTCAAGAGTTCAAAATTGGTGTAAATACAAAAATCAGTTTCTAACAGATAAGTTATAATTATCAACTTCCCACTCAAACCGTTGCATTAATAAACGAGTGTAAGCGATAATTCTGTCACTATTTAGGTTTTTGGGCAAGTTGATTGTCTCACCTCTCCAAAGGCAAGCGTTGGTTTTATTGTCAAGTATCATTACTTGAATTTTCTTGTCTTTTTTATTTAACTCCTCACCTACAGCGTAGCGATAGTACACTTTCA
>JBLHXN010000078.1:0-15472 GCA_047630355.1 Spirosomataceae bacterium
ACGCTCGCAACATTCACCGCTGCCGAAGACGAAATACGTGCCAAAGATTCGGGGTGAACGTAGCCGCAAATCCACGGATTCCCTGTGTACATTAGCGGTGAATTTGCCGCTCCGATGGTCGGTTCCACAACTGTGTTATCGTTTCGGTAAACGGGTAAAGTATTTCGGGTAAACCCGTAGCCAATAGGGTGGGAGAGATCAAGCGTTGTTTTAAAAATTGCTCCTCCTGTGCGTTTTGCTCCCGCCACATTACTGGCGTATTCGTAACTCATACGTGGCTTGGTGCGGCTGCTATCGGTTTTTTCTTCTCGTAGTTTTTCGTCTACTAGTTTATTTTTTATCGCCCATTCTGTCGCCGATTTAAAGGTAATGAGCGTGCCGCCGTCGGTTACAAAATCTTTTACTTTCTTCGTCAGATCTTTGTCGTAATTTCCGTCAACCATCACCAATGTATTGTACTCTGATAAATTAATTCGTGACATGCGGGTGGTTTCTAATTTAGAAATTGGCATGCCAACTCTCGTGTCTAACAAATGCCAAATCTCACCTGCTTCGTAGCCTGAAGTTCCGTCTCCGACGAGTATCGCCGCTTTTGGCAACTGGACGGCGTCAATACCATTACTTCCTAAATCTATTCCTGACGTGCTAAATCCTGTAGAAACTGACTCTACTTTTACGCCTGTTTCCAGCTGAATCTTCTGAATTAACTCGTGTAATTTATCGCGGTCCATTTTGCGTTGCAATGCTACTGGAATCACAAGGGAACCGTAGCTATATTCATTTGATTTAGTGCTAAATTCTTTCGAAGAAACTTTAACGAATACTTCATTTTTGAGTAAATGATAAAGTGCTTTTGGAGCGAAATAATCGCTGTAATTTATTAAATAAGCGTAACTTGACTTCTCAACCGTTTGTTGTTTTATTTCGGTATCCTGAATTGTAATCCGTTGTCCCTGAGTAACTTTACTGTTTGTTTCTACGTAAGGTAAGTTATATGCCAACGCCAAGTTCCACGCTGATGCGTCGTAAAAAAGGCTATCAGCAAAAGTTTTGGGCTTATCAAAAATGGAGCGAAGCATCAGGTATTGTGGCTGATTACACGGAATGACTACGGCGTTTCCCTTTGTAAATGATTCGTTGTTTAATTTTACGTCACTTTCTACGTGATAAAACTCAATATTGTGATGCAGTAATAGCTTCCAAAATTCCTGATTCCGTGAATGATCGGCGGCGTCTCCAACAACGTACGAATCAACACCTGACTTTTTGCCTTGCTTAGTTACTTCTTCGAAGAAATCACGTTGATGTTTCAATAGCATTTCTCGTCCGTCAACCGAAGCCCGGATTGTTGCTAAGGCGTTCACAAACTGGTTTCTAATGGTAAATTTAAACTCCAAATCGCCGTTCTGACTTTCCTGAACGTGTCCTCTTGAACTTGCCTGTTCAAAAAGTAACCCAAGCCCGCCCTGAATATCAGGATAACTCGAACCGTAACCGGGATACAAATTATCGTACGATTCTTTTGTGTAGTATAACGAACCGATGTCATTCAATGCTTTCTCAAAGTACTTGGCAAAAAAGCTATTCAAATCTCTGTAAACTGCTTTTGGTACGAGCGGATTCTCGGCGTTTTCTTTCGTCGGTTCAAAAAAGAAGGTGGCGTTTGTACCCATTTCGTGAAAGTCCGTAACGACGTTAGGTAGCCATTTATGATATGCTTTCAATCTATTTTGCGATTCAACTTGTGTTGCTAAATACCAATCACGGTTGAGGTCAAACCAATAATGATTTGTGCGTCCCCCGGGCCAGGCTTCGTTGTGTTCTCTATCCTGAGAGTCCGCCACGGGTGGTGTCCCACGGTGCATATTTGCCCAATGCGTATGCCGATCCCTACCGTCAGGGTTTATCACAGGTTCCATCAAAATAACGGCATTGTCCAACCATTTTGTAACTTCTTCGTCTTCTACGGCAGCGATATAATACGCTGATAGTAAGGAGGACTCGCCGCCGGAGGGTTCGTTCCCATGAACGTTGTGACCGAGCCAAACAACAACGGGCATAGCTTTAATTTCGGGGGCTTTTTGCGACGGATTCGTGAGTTTTAAATGCTCTTTTCTGACTTCTTCAATGCGTGCCATATTTTCAGGCTTCGTGAAAGTTACCAAAACCTGTTCTCGGTTTTCGTTGGTATAACCCATCGTTTCTACGCTCACCCGGTCTGAAAGGCGGTCAAGTTCCTTTAAGTACGCCACCATTTTGTCGTAACGAGTGTGCCAAGAACCAAATGGATAACCCAAGTAAGCATCGGGCGTAGGAATGGCTGGGTTTACCTTTTTATTCTGGATGAAATAATCGGTTTGAGCGTTTACTGAAAATGAAACACTGAAGAGGAGAAAGAATGAAGCAACTATTCTCAGAAAAGTGGACATAGATGTGGGGTTCAGGTAAATAAAGTCTAAATGTAAAGAAAAAACAGAAAAGTTCTACCTTTACCGCTTAACCAATAATTCCTCTAAAATGAAAGTTGCCATTGCGGGTTGCGGAAATATGGGTATGGCGTTTGCCCGCTCGTTTATTCAGTATGATTTAGTAAAAAAAGAGAACCTGCTCCTCATCGAAAAAAGCACTGAGCGTTGCGAAACACTTCGAAAGGCACGGGAAGGTTTAGTAATCAGCACGATAAACGAACAAGTTGCTAATTATGACCTGATAATATTATCCGTGAAACCGCAGGACTTTCCATCAATAGCCAACGAGTTAAAAAGCGTTATCCACCACAATCAGGTGGTGCTTTCTATCATGGCGGGTATTACAATTGAACGCATTCAGAATGACCTGAACCACAAATTAGTAGTTCGGGCAATGCCGAATACGCCCGCTATGCTCGGTATGGGAATCACTGGCTTTACCGCCGCCGAAGGAATCAGTTTCGCAAAGCTATCTAAAATAGAAAACCTTATTAACGCCACTGGGCGGTCGGTTTATCTCGAAGATGAAAGTATGCTTGACGCTGTTACGGCCCTTAGTGGTAGCGGCCCTGCGTATTTTTACTACATTGTAAAGCACATGGTGGAGGCAGGGGTAGAAATGGGATTTGAGGAAGGAATGGCACGTTTGCTCGTAAAACAGACCATGCTTGGCTCTTATCACCTGATTAACAACGCCGAAAAATCACTGGATGAATTAATTACTGCCGTAGCATCTAAAGGTGGAACTACAGAGGCTGCTTTGAAAGAGTTTGAAGAAGGGAGCTTGGCGGAAGACCTGAAAAGAGGTATTCTCGCCGCAGAAAAGCGGGCAAAAGAGTTATCGAAGTAAACTATATTTGTACGAATACTGCCACTTTTTGACCATTTGTCTCGTTGTATAAACTACAAGACGCTTTTTTGTGCGAGACGAATTTTTTTTTACTAATTTAGCGACTTGCGATACTATCAAAATACATCTATCAACTGATTAAACTGCAATTATACATGGCTGAAACAGCAAAACTCATCATCGACGGTAAAGAACTTGAATTCCCGATTATTGAAGGAACTGAAAACGAAAAAGCAATTGACATTTCCAGTTTGCGTGGAAATACCGGGTACATTACTATTGATCCGGGCTACAAAAATACTGGCTCTACACAGAGTGCCATTACGTTTTTAGATGGCGAGGAGGGAGTACTTCGCTATCGTGGATACTCTATCGAAGAGCTTGCTGATAAGGCAGACTTTCTCGGAGTTTCTTATTTGTTGATTTATGGTGAATTGCCTAACCAGACTGAATACGATGAGTTTGTAAGTAACATTACAACGCACACAATGGTGAACGAAGACGTGCGGAAAATCTTTGACGGCTTTCCGGTAAATGCTCATCCAATGGGTGTAATGTCATCGTTGATAAGTGCGATGAGCGGTTTCTATCCAGATTCGTACAACGATAAAGTACCTGACAATACAGACTTGCACATCATTAGATTAATGGCAAAATTGCCAACAATTGCTGCGTGGTGCTTGAAAAACTCTAAGGGGCATCCGCTGAATTACCCGAAAAATAAATACGACTATTGTTCTAACTTGCTGCAAATGATGTTTGCAATGCCAGTAGAAGATTACGTGCCAGATCCGGTTGTGGCAAAAGCATTAAATAAATTATTGATTTTACACGCTGACCACGAGCAAAACTGCTCTACCTCAACGGTGCGTTTGGTAGGTTCTTCCAAGGCAAATATTTACTCTTCGATTTCTGCGGGAATTTCGGCTCTTTGGGGTCCTCTTCACGGCGGAGCAAATCAGGAAGTAATTGAAATGCTTGAAGCAATCAAAGAAGATGGCGGCGACTCTCAGAAGTATATTGACAAGGCAAAAGATAAGAACGACCCGTTCCGATTGATGGGATTCGGTCACCGGGTTTACAAAAACTTCGACCCACGGGCTAAAATCATTAAAGTAGCTTGCGACGAAGTATTGGACGCTCTGGGTATTGATGATCCGGTATTAGACATTGCTCGTCAGTTAGAAGAAGCAGCTTTGAAAGATGAATATTTTGTGAAGCGTAATCTTTATCCGAACGTTGATTTCTATTCCGGAATCATTTATCGTGCCTTGGGTATTCCGGTGAATATGTTCACTGTAATGTTTGCTATTGGGCGTTTACCGGGCTGGATTGCTCAGTGGAAAGAACTTCGTGAGAACAACGAACCAATCGGTCGTCCACGTCAGATTTATACTGGGGAAACTGCCCGTGAGTTTGTTCCGATGGAGAAAAGATAAGTTATTGACGTTCCATAAACCTATGAGGTTTTTGGAACCTGAGTTAACAAACCTCATAAGTTCCATATGCAAAAGTCCCGTTTTAAGCGGGACTTTTCTTGTTTACGATGTAGTAAAAATTTTCAATAACTTTCAGAAACAACCTTTGCGTGGTTTCTATAAGTATGAAGGAAGTCGTCTTTTCTGCGGCGGGATAGTGTGGCAATTTCATCGTTTGAGAGTTTGATGGTCATGCCGTCGTTTAACTGAAAGCTTACTACGTGGGCAACATTCACCATAAAAGACTTATGCGTACGGATGAAGTTATCGTTTTTGGCAAAACGTTGTTCTATTTCTTTCAAGGTTTTAGAGACAATCATGCATTCTCCATTTTCTAAATATATTTCAGTGTAGTTTACATCAGCTTTAAACAGTACCACTTCTTTATATGATACGCTAAGCTTTTTGCGATTGACATTTTTTTTACTTTTCGCGACTATTTGTAGAGTTGTTTCCATGAGACCAAAAGGTTTATTTAGCTTAAAGAGGATGATTTTTTACAAATAGTTGTACTACACGTGAAATTTACTTCAAACACCCGTGACAAAGACTTTACTCTTTCCGTCGTTTCCTTTTTCAACTTTGATTTGCGTAGTCACTCGTTCAATTAATTCTTGTCGGTGCGAGATAATACCAATTGTCTTTTTGCTGTCGTGTTGTAGCCGTTCTAAAGTTCCAATAGCCGCCTCCAGTGTTTCACTGTCCAGCGTTCCGAATCCTTCGTCAATAAATAGGCTATCCAATCTCACATTTTGCGAAGCCATGTCTGAAAGTGCCAACGCCATGGCAAGACTCAACGTGAAAGTCTCTCCGCCCGAAAGTGTATCCACCGAGCGTTCGGCATTACCTTGGTATAAATCTATAATCCGTAGTGAGTCAAAATCTGAGTTGAGTTTGCTCAATAAATAGCGGTCGGAAAGGTGTTTTAACCGTTGATTTGCCAATCCGATGAGGTTATTGAGGGTTAGACTTTGGGCAAAATTACTGAAATTATTTCCGTTGGCATCGCCGATGTATTCGTCTAGTAATTTCCATTTTTTTGCCCTATTCCGCAACTCCTGAATTTCAGCAAGTTTACTTTTTGATTTTTCCCGACTCACCGAATCAACATCCAGAATGTTTTTCGTTGTTCCAATTTCTTTGAGTAGTCTTTCGTAGGTTTCAGTTAATATAACAACCCGATTCTTAAGATCTTCGAGAGGTTCTTTTGATGTGATTTTTTCGGAATAATTTTGCTCTTGGTTGATGAAGCCTTCCAGCTCCGTTTTAAGCTTCACTTTTTGATTTTGCAGCGATTCTTTTTGGTCATTTATAGCGTTGACATTTTCCGTAGTGAGCAGTTGTTTTTTTGCTTCTTCGATGTTCTTTATCGCCTTAGACTTCAACGAATTCAGTAACTCGTCTTTTGCATTATTTTCCTCCGTTTCTTTTTCTGAAATCTGTTGAGTCAACTGTTGATTTTGTAAATCAATGCGTTCGATGGTGTGTTGGTTTTTACGGAAAGAGCTGAGTAGGTCTTCGCAGTCTTGTTGAATATTATTTCCGGTGTAAAGTTTTTTCTTCTGCTCGTCCAGTTCACGGTATTTTTTGGCTCTGTCAAGGTTTGCGTTTGACCATTCTTTTAACTGCCGAATCGCGATGAGCGTTTCCTTCCGTCGGTTGCATTCATTTATCGCCGTTCGCTTTTGTTGAATATTTTTTTTCGTTTCTTCTAATTCCTCCAAGCTTCTTTCAGAATCAATGTCTAATATTATGGCGTAACTACCGCATTTTTGTTTGGCAATTGTATGTCTTTTTATTAGTTTGTCGAGGTTCTCAGAATGCGTTGTTAATTGGTTCTGGTAAACCTTCTGGTTTCCAAGTTGCTCATTATGAGTAATTTCTATAGCTTTAATTACTCCTTTTTGTTCTTGTATTTTTAGGTCGAGTTCTCCCAGTACATTCGTGACGTGTTGACGGTACGGGTGCGTAGTTGAGCCGCAAAGTGGGCAAGGTTCATCCTCTTTCAAATCACTACGCAGTTTTTCTAAGTTGACTTTCTTGCGTTCTTCTTCTTGTTGGTTCTCGAGTTTCTTCAGTGCAGCTTGCTGACCTTCAATTCCTTTTTTATCAGAGTCAGTTTGTTTTTGCAACTCTTCGAGTGCAAGTTTTTTCGCCGCAACTTTTGTCCGTTCTTCGGTTCCGTCGGTGGTTATTTGTTGGATTTCAACGACTTGATTTAGCCAATTTGAGGCTGCATCAAATTGAGTATTAAGTAATTCCAACTGCTCAATTCCTTCTTCTAAAATGCTCGGTGAATTACCGCTGAGGGTAGTTTCGTACGCCGTTAATTCGTCAATGTTCTGCTCATAATTCGCGGGGTTGAGCGATTTGACAAACTCGTCTTTTGATGTGCTAATCTCTTTTTTGATGGCATCCGCCGTAGACTTTCCTTCGCTTGTTAACGAGTTAATCTGTTCTTGTAAAAGCAAAACCTGTTCCCGAAGTTCGAGGGTTTTTTTTTCGAAACCTTGGATTGTAAACGGTTGGGCAAAAAGCTTTGCTGCGTTCTTTGTTAACAAGGTACTTTGTTCGGCGAGTTGCTTGACTTCTGCCTGATTCTCAGTGAATATTTTCTTATTCTGCAGAAGGGCTTTTTGCAAGTGTTCTAAATCGTTGATCGGCTTCGTCAAATCCGCAACAGTCAGGTGCAGTTTTAATTTTTCTAACTGTGGGGTAAACACTGTGTAATCGGTTTCCCAAACGGTCATCCTTTCTTTTGTTCTGGAAATTCCTCTTACGGCTTCTTCAAGTTGGGCCTTGAGATTTAACTGCGTCTGAAAGCCTTCTCGCTTTTCGCTCAGACTTTTCGCTTTAACGTCATTCTCTGTAACTAAACTTTCTTTTTCCAGACGTTCTTCGTTGCTTAAAAGTGTGATGTTTTCCAGTAATTGTTCAGCTTTTTTTATTTCTTCTTGTGCCGTTTTATTCTTCTGAAAAGCCGCCGCTCCGAGGTTACGGTAGATATGCGTTCCGGTAATGTCTTCCAGTAACTTTGAACGCTCTTTTTCTTTAGCTTTAAGAAACTCGGCAAAGTTGCCTTGCGATAGGATAATGGATTGGATAAATTGATTGTATTTCAGACCGATTAACTGTTCGTTTAGAATCGGAGCGTCGCTTTTTTTTGTGGAAATTATTTCGTCATTCTCAAGTTTTGCTACTTCCATATTGTACTCCCGCCAGCCGCCGTTGCGGTTCTTGGAAATGCTCCAACGGGAGCGATATTCAACACCTTTTACTTCGTATTCTACTTCGGCAAAAGCTTCGGCTTGCGGCTCTTCGCAGGCAATCATATTGATGATAGAACCATTTGCCGCTATTTGTTTACTGTTAAGCGACTTCACCGAAAAACGGGGAATTTGGTTAAACAATGCCAACGAAATAACATCTAAAAGTGTGGATTTCCCTGCTCCAGTCGCTCCACTTATCATGAAAAGCCCCGTTGATAACAGTGGATTTACCGTGAAATCAATGGGAGGGTGTTCCCCGTAAAAAGAGTTGATATTTTTAAAACTTATTTTAGTAATTTTCATACGAACTGTTTATGTCTGTGCAAGTTTGAGTCTATTCACAATCGCACAGACCTCTATCTACGTAAGACTTATTCCCGCCGCTGGCAAAATAGTAACATCCGCCACTCTTACCAACATAAAGCGAACGATTTTCGAATTTCTTACAAGGCGTTTCAACGCTGACCCGGGCACCATCGTACGCGAAAAGTCGTTTCTTGAAATCGTTTTGTAACGTGGTAGAAAGCCCCGTAAATAAACTAATTTTAGCATCTTTTTCAATATCGGCGGCGGTAGTGATGAAACGCACCCAATCCCGTTTATTCGCGACTTCATTACTGTTCGGGAAGTCGGTGGCGATTATAATCGCGTCATTCGTGATTTTACTAACGCTCGTTTCTTTGGTTGCCACAATAACTTTGTAGTTACGCTGAGGTACGTTTACGCCGTCGCCGACAGACGAAGCTGCACCCGCTGACCCGTCACCACCGGTTCCGTAAGCTCCTGCTACAACAAATAATGTGTAACCCGAACGCACGAGGTCACGGGAATACTGCTCCAGATTATTCCACGATTCCCGGTTTAGGTCGGGAGCTTGGGGAAGCATATTTGTCATTAAAAATGTTTCGCGGTTTTCGGTAGAGCTAAACGTCCGGTCTGCCGACGGGAGAACGTGCCCACGGTCAAAACCCGTGGTGAAAAATTCATCTGGTCGAACTTGTACAAAACCCATTGGTAATGAAGCGTCGGGGGCAAAACTATTCGTACGTCCGGTTGAGCCAAGGTAGGTAGAGTTGAGTTCCCAGCTTACCCAATTGGCGTGCCGCAATGAGTTGTTATAGCTTATGGCGTAGGTAGACTTTTTGAGCAAAAAATTGTCTTTATTACTTGGGTCTTCGGTCGCTTTGGTCGGGTTTCCTAAGTCCAAATGAGTGAACGCTCTTGGTTCGGGTTCGGGCGGTGGAATAAATGAATCTACCTGTACGGTACGATCACAGGAGAGGATTGATAAACTAAGTGAAAATGCTAAAATAAAGGGTTTGCGAGGGCTGTTGCTCATCAAAATTGCCGGATTATAGAATTAAAAAACTGAGAATGCTGTTGTTTTCAGACTGAACTACTCAGGTCAAGTATGTATTTCAAACAGCAAATTTATCACTTTCGTTTACTTAAAACATAACTACCATGTCATTAAAAGCTAAAATAGACAACGATATAAAGATTGCCATGAAAGCTCGTGAAAAAGAGCGTTTACTGGCATTGCGGGACATCAAGAAAATGATTTTGATGGAAGAAACTAAAGCCGGATATGTGGGTGAACTGACCGAAGGAGAGGAAATGAAGATTTTGCAACGAGCCGTGAAACAACGCAAAGACTCCGCCGAAGTTTACCGTGCCCAAGATCGTCCTGACTTGTTGGAAAAAGAAGAAGCCGAAATCGCGGTGATTGAGGATTACCTTCCAAAGCAACTTTCTGAAGCGGAAGTGGAAGAAAAGTTAAAAGAAATTATAGCTCAGGTAGGAGCAACTTCTCCGGCTGATATGGGAAAAGTTATGGGAGCTGCCACCAAGCAAATGGCAGGTATTACTGACGGGAAAACGATTTCTACGTTGACAAAGAAGTTATTGGCTTAACTATACTGCAAACAAAAAAAGTGGTAAGGATTTACTCCAAGCCACTTTCTTTTCATTTGTAAGGAATTACAGCGTTTTACCAGACCAATGATTCCGAGCAGAACTAATGCTCTAATTATGCCCGAGATAATAGAACCGATGATGCCGTTGCCGAGCGGATACGCCCAGCACGCCAAATAATCAGCCTCCGATAAAAGCCCCAACGATTCTGATGACGATATTGGCGATGATTCCGTAGCCAAATCCTCGCTTAATTTGTCCGGCTAACCAGCCAATGATTGCACCAATAACGATAGTGTACAAAATTTCTTCCATACTATAATTGTCGTTTAAAGAGCTGAAGATTAGTTAAATGTATGATTTTTTTAGATTACTCTAATGATAATAAAATTCTACTTTAGAGATAAGTAATCGTTCCGCTATTTAAAAAAAGTTGGTTTTGTGAACCTACAGACTATATAAAAGTATGACTTTCAAAGAAATTGTAACTTCCCGCCAATCGGTTCGGGTATTCGACCAAGAACATGATTTTGATCACGATTCCGTTAAACGCTCGCTTGAATTGGCAATACTTTCACCGAATAGTAGCAACCTGCAAACGTGGGAATTCTTCCGGGTTATTTCTGAGGAAATGCGGGCGAAATTTGCTCCCGCCTGGCTCCCGCCTGTATGAACCAATCTGCGGCCCGCACTGCTTCCGAAATGGTTGTTTTTGTCAGCCGGCGGGATAAGTGGGAAAAGCACGCTGACTGGAATTTTGATACTATTAAGAAGGCGAATAAAGGCAAAGAAGATACCTCCCAATTCAAACGGGCGAAGCAATATTATACGCAACTGATTCCGCTCTTTTACAAGCAGGATTTTGTTGGAATAAACACATTGATTAGAAAAGTCGTGACGCTTTACAGGGATATTACGGGAGAACCAATGATGCGACAACAAACGCTTGCTGATTTGCGGGTAGTGGTGAACAAATCCACGGCGTTGGCGGCTCAAACATTTATGCTATCCATGCAGAATGAAGGCTACGCTACGTGTCCGATGGAAGGTTTTGACAAGAAAGTGGTTAAAAAGCTATTGAACTTACCATCTAAAGCAGAAGTGACGATGATTGTAGCCTGCGGCAAAGCAACCCCCGACGGTATTTCCGCTCCGAGGACACGTGTTCCCAACGAAGAGGTGATATTCACGGTTTAGTTGTGATGGTGAGAACTGGTAAAAACTTTATGGATAATACTTAAGTTTTTCCCAGTGGGTCGGACCGCCGATGCGGAAGGATTTAGCCGAGCCGCCGGGCGGATGGAGTTCTCAAAAATAATATGCTAAATTCAGTCCCGCTCCCCGAATACCGAAAAAAGGAACTCTTCTTTTTTCGTTGAGCGAAGCTCCGCTTTCTACGATTTTAGTGTCGTAATAATCTTCGTTAATCCCGAAGCGGTCAATAACTCCCCGACGAAGTGATTCTTTCTCCTCGTCGCTAAACATACTAATGAGAGATTGACTGACTTCGGCGTTCAAATTGTACGCTTGGCCGGCCTGTCCGCCAATAATTACGGCATCAATACCAATTCTTCCGAAGCGAAAAGACTTTCCGAACAAAATGCCGCCCGTAATTGACTGAATTTTAAAGTCAATGGGCGTAATGATTTCCGCAAACTGCCCGCGAAAAATAACGGGGAGAGAAGCCGGAACCAGCATGTCGATGTCGGTGTATTGTCCGAATATTCCAATAAAAGAAGGATGCTTTCTTTTGCTCAAATAAATACGAAATTCTGGGGAAATACCTTTTAATCCAATCTTTGCCTGATCAATAAAAATGTATTCAAAATTTACCCCAGAAATACCCAGTCCTTGGCTTTTAGCGAGGCTATTGATTTCGGCAGCAAACGGAATAGTACTTTCCTGACGGTAAAAACCCGTTAGTACGAATGATACTCGTTTGGAAGCATTTGCTTCAAACTGGGCGGAATATAATCCGGTAATAGGTCCCAACAAGTTAACCTTTATCGCCTTTTGGTAATCGGCTTTATGTTGCCCCAGAACAACTCCCCAGAAGCCTAAAAATATAAAAAGTAAAACGACCGTTTTGTTAGCCATTGATATAGTATCGAATTAAAAATGTGTTGAGGTTAACGCTCTTCGAAGTTCTAATAAGTTTTCATCAGTGATTTCTAAATGCGTTACGAAGCGAACCAAGTGCTTCCCGAAGGGAACGCAACCAATTTTTTTTCCGTGCATTTTCTGAACAAAATCGACAGCTAAAATTTGTTCGGGAAGTTGGAAGATGACAATGTTTGTGCTCACGTTGTAGCATTTTTCTACGTAAGGTAAGCCAATCAGCATTTCTTTAACCTCTTTGGCACGATGATGATCTTCTCTCAAGCGTTCTACGTGGTTATCGAGTGCGTAAACACCCGCTGCGGCTAAAAAACCAGCTTGTCGCCAGCCACCACCCATCACCTTACGAAATCTTCGGGCTTTTTTGATAAAAGTCCTATCTCCCAATAACAAAGAACCAACGGGGCAGCCCAAGCCTTTAGAAAGACAAATGGAAATTGAATCAAAAACACGACCGTAGTCTTGCGGACTTTCGTCTGTTTCGACGAGTGCGTTGAAGAGCCGGGCACCGTCAAGATGGAGCTTTAGATTATTTTCGAGGCAAACTGTTTTTATTTTCTCAATTTCCTGAAAATCGTAGAGGCACCCGCCGCCTTTGTTCATCGTGTTTTCCAACACAACTAAACTGCTGATTGGTCGGTGAATATCTTCGGGATTGTTAATGGAGTTTCTTACTAAATCGGCGGTCAACCGACCTTTGTCGCCTTTCAATAAAGCTACTGAAGCGAGCGAATTGAGCGAAATGCCACCGCCTTCGTAAATGTAAACGTGCGATAATTCATCGCAGATGATTTCGTCGCCGGGTTGGGTGTGAACCCGCATCGCCAGTTGATTGGTCATGGTTCCGGAAGCACAAAAGAGGGCGGCTTCCGTTCCGAATAAGTCAGCGGCTTTTGTTTCGAGGAAATTTACAGTTGGGTCGTCACCAAAGACATCGTCTCCCACGGGAGCATCGAACATGGCGGTCTTCATTTCGACCGTCGGTTTTGTGACGGTATCACTTCTAAAATCAATCAAAGGCATAAAAAGTTATTTTGCTGTTGCAAAAGTAATGGCTTTGATCAAAATAAAGTCAGGAAATGTGTTTTACCACAGCTTTATCCCCGAAAAAAAGATTCCAGCGATGGCGATGAGACTTAATACGGCCAGTAAAACGATTTCTAGTGTACTATTCTGGCGTTCTGATGGATTGAATTGCATGACTTTTTTGTTATTGGTTCACTAAACTATAACTTAATTTATGCCTTTTTAAATGCAAAAACAATCAATTTTTATTAAACGGTCATGATTGAATTCCTGAATCGTAAACATATATTTGCGGTACAGTCTTTTTAAAACGGTTCCCCATAACTATATACGTAAATAAATTATTAAATGTCTAAAGTATTAATTATTGGAGCGGGCGGTGTCGGAACCGTAGTTGCTCACAAATGTGCCATGAACTCCTCGGTATTTACCGAAATAATGCTCGCCAGCCGGACAAAGTCAAAGTGCGATAAAATAGCTGCGGAAGTCAAGCAGATGCATGGTGTTGAAATTCAGACCGCTGTCATTGATGCCGATATTGTTCCTGACTTAGTAAAGCTGATTCAGTCTTTTGATCCCAAAATGGTTATAAACGTTGCATTGCCGTATCAGGATTTAACAATTATGGACGCTTGCTTAGAAACAGGTGTCCATTATATGGACACAGCAAACTACGAGCCAAAAGATGTAGCGAAGTTTGAATACAGCTGGCAGTGGGCGTACAAAGAGCGGTTTGAGAAAGCCGGATTAATGGCATTATTGGGTTGCGGATTTGACCCTGGTGTAACGCAGGCATTCACTTCTTACGCCGCAAAACATCACTTTGATGAAATGCACTACCTTGATATTGTTGATTGTAACGCCGGAGATCACGGAAAAGCATTCGCGACCAATTTTAATCCTGAAATAAATATTCGTGAAATAACGCAACCGGGACGTTATTGGGAAAATGGCGAATGGGTAGAAATTGAGGCAATGTCTATTCATAAGCTGATTTCTTACCCGAATATTGGTGAAAAAGAATCTTATGTATTGTACCACGAAGAACTGGAATCTTTGGTGAAAAACTTCCCGACGTTAAAGCGGGCGAGATTTTGGATGACTTTCGGACAGGCGTACATTACGCACTTAGAAGTACTTGAAAATGTGGGGATGACTAGTATCAAACCGATTAAGTTTCAGGGCAAGGATATTGTACCTTTAGAGTTTCTAAAAGCTGTATTGCCACCACCCGAATCTCTGGGTGAAAATTATACGGGTCAAACGTCTATCGGTTGCCAAATTAAGGGAATCAAAGACGGTCAGGATAAGACTTATTACATCTGGAATAACTGTAATCATGCCGAAACTTACAAAGAAGTAAAGTCTCAGGCGATTTCTTACACTACGGGTGTTCCGGCGATGATTGGAGCAACGCTGATGCTAACAAATCCCGAATGGATGAAACCCGGCGTTTACAACGTTGAAGAGTTAAACCCAGACCCTTTTATGCAGTTACTGAACGTTCATGGTTTGCCGTGGAACGAGAAAATAAACGTAGAATTACCGCACGAATATTCATCATAAGTTTCCTCCTATGCTTACGGGATTGGAAGAGTGTATTATACCCTCCCCATCGTTGGGGAGGGCAGGATTCTACAACAAAGAGCCGATATTGCTATCGGCTCTTTTGCATACATGTCAGCGGAACTAACCAATTCTTAGAATCGTTTGTTAAGTTAGATAAATTATGTATATACATTAAATACGTTTGATTATGAAAGTTACTAATTTTAAAGCAAACACAAGAGGACATGCCGACCACGGTTGGTTAGAAAGTTACCATTCATTCAGTTTCGCAAATTATCATAATCCCCAGCGAATGGGATTTGGAGTTTTAAGGGTTTTAAATGACGATCGGGTTACATCAGGAATGGGCTTTGGCAAACACCCGCACGATAATATGGAAATCATTTCTATTCCGTTGAGTGGAGATTTAGAACATCAGGATAGTATGGGAACAACCGCCGTCATAAAGTCCGGCGATGTCCAGGTAATGAGTGCTGGAACGGGCATTTATCACAGTGAGAAGAATAAAACTCAAGGAGGCGAAGTTAAATTTCTGCAAATTTGGGTGCAACCCAATAAACGCGGTGTTGAACCACGCTACGACCAAATAACGCTCAATCCGGCTGATTTAGATAACAAACTAGCTCAGATACTATCGCCAAATAAAGACGACGGCGGCGTTTGGGTTTATCAGGATGCGTGGTTTCACATGGGAAACCTGAACGCAGGAACAGAAGTGACTTATGATATTAAGAAAGAGGGAAACGGCGTTTACGCATTCCTTTTAGAAGGCGATGCCAC
>JBLHXN010000079.1:0-14865 GCA_047630355.1 Spirosomataceae bacterium
AACAAATTAAGCTAACGCAGCAGCAATTAAAACCCGGCTTTGTGGCGGGTATAACCAACCAAAGTATGGAAGGAAGTTTGCGGCAATTTATTGTAACGGGCGGTTTGAATATTCCGATTTTCAATAAGTCCGAAAAAGCGAAAGTGGAAGCCTTACGCATTGGAAATAAGGTAATTGACTCGAAGTTTGCGGATTTAGAAAATCAATTAACGACCGAAATTCAGACGCTTCGTGCCGAATTATTAACGACCAACCAAACGCTGAATTATTTTCGGGAAACCGCCATTCCGCAAGCTGATTTGATGATTTCAACCGCCACTAAACAGTACAGCGAAGGCGACATAAATTATCTCGACTTTCAACAGATTTACGCTCAGGTAATCGGCATTCGCGAAACGTATTTACAAGAGCAGTTAAAACAAAAACTACTCGAAACAAACATTCAATTTATCACCGGTAAATAATCAGACATCAAATGAAAAATATAGATAATAATATTGGAGATATGGGGATTGTTTATAGAAAAGAAAATGTCAGCCTGAGCTTGCCGAAGGTAGTCCGTATGGATCATTTCGATAAACTCAATGTGACATTGGTGTTTAGTTTAGAAGAGTATAAAATTTATAATCAAGCCCTGATTAGAGAGGTTAAGAAAAAGCCGCTTTTAACTTTTAACCTTCTAACCCTCTTCCTTTTAACCCTCCTAACCGCCTGCCAAACTCCATCAGAAGAAGCAACAGCAGAAGTTGCGGTTCAGGACGAAAACGTCAAAACTATCACCGCCGCTCAGTACAAAAATATGGGACTGGAAATTGGTGACGTTCAAAGCGTTGAACTTGCGGAAACCATCGCCGTGAACGGTATGGTGGACGTACCGCCCGAAAACGTCGCGATGGTTAGTTTACCCGTTACGGGATTCGTCAAAACGTTGACGCATAATGTATTACCCGGGAAATACGTACGAAAAGGTAGCGTATTGGCAACGGCACAAAGCATGGAAGCCGTACAATTACAGCAGGATTATTTGGAAAAATTTACGCAAAATGATTTCCTGAGTAAAGAACTCGAACGCCAAAAAAACTTAGCCGCCGAAGACGCCACCGCCAAGCGGAAATTGCAAGAAGCTGAAAGTAATTATCGGGTGAATAACGCCTTACTCTCGGCTTTCTCGGCAAAACTCAGGATTATGGGCATTCCGCTCGCGAAATTACAGAAAGGAGAAATAACAACAACGCTGCCGGTACTTGCCCCTTTATCAGGTTACGTAAAAGCAGTTCATATTTATACCGGAAGCAATTTTACGCCGCAGGATGTGCTGTTTGAGTTGGTGAGCAAGCAGCATTTACACGTAGAATTGAAGGTCTTTGAAAAAGATGCGTTTAAGGTCAAAGAAGGACAAACCGTTGTCTTCAACGACCCTCGAATTGGTGGTAGGGTAGAAGGGAAAATATTTTTGGTAGGCAAAGTATTTGAAGCCGATACCAAAGCCATTAATATCCACGTGCATTTGAGCAACGAAGCCGCCGAACAACGCCTGATTCCCGGACAGTTTTTATCCGCTGCCATTCAAACCGATAACCGTACGGCGAGTGTTTTACCCGAAAGTGCCATCAGCCGCGAAGACGGAAATACGTTTGTGTATATCCTTGATAAGCAGAACGCCGAGGCGGTTTCTTTCAAGAAAATTGCCGTACAAACCGGAACCGTTCAGGACGGAAAAGTTGAGATCCTTTCACCCGCCAATCTTCAAAACGTTGTCTTAACCAAAGTCACTTTCTTAGCCGGCATGGGCGGGGAGGAAGAGTGATAACTGGTTGGTGAAGTTTTGCTGGGAAATAGTTAGATTCGTGGGTGAAATGAAAGTGGGTTTGTTGATAAGAAAACATGCAACATGGATTTTTAGGGTGCTTTTGGTGAGCATTTTGTGAGGTTATTTGTTTTTGTTTAAGAAGATATAGAGACAAATGATGTGTAAATATGGAGGTTGTACTTAACTTAAAGGGGCATTGGATAAATCAACAGAGCATATAGAGAAAATGATTAAGCCCTATCGTGAACTTGCAAAGTTTACAGAACCGATGAGGGAAGTTCAAGGGCGTTTATTTGAACAGGCTAAAGAATGGCAAAAGGTAATTGAGCCGACTTTGGAAGCCCAAAGAAAACTGACTGAAACACTGATGAATTTTCAAAAGTCTTTCGAGAAAATAAATAGAATCTATGCTTCTATACCCAGGTTTGAAAATACATTTTTAGAGCATTTAGAGGCTTTTGAAAAAATTGGGGAAAGGTTAAAAGAAAACTCAAAAAACACACCTGAGTATCTTTTACTTATTGCTCAACACGGTTGGTTTATAGACTTAGAAAGTGCATCGAATTTACCATTAGAAGTTGTTAACTGTATACAGAATAAGCGAATAGATTTAGCGGATAAATTATTAGTAGATTACTATGAATCCAATATTGACAATATTTTTGAAAGATTGATTAATAGACACGATAACAGAAAAGAAATCTTAAAAAGTGTCAAAAGCTCGTTCCAGAGCGGCGATTACAATCTTCTAATTCCTGCTGCTCTAACTCAAGTCGATGGTATTTGCTTTGATTTTACAAAAAAGAAATTCTTTATAAAGGAGAAAAGGAATAATAAATACCAATTCTTACCAGAAGTGATAGCAGAAATAGAAAACTCGGCTGGAAATTTCTTGAGTTTGTATTTATCACCACTTCAGTATCAGATACCGATAATAGCGAGAGAACAAGAGATTGGTAATTTTCCATGCAAATTAAATAGACATGAAATTTTGCACGGGGTAAGCACTGATTATGGAACAGAAGTAAATAGTTTGAAGGTCATCTCGCTTCTTAAGTATGTTTCAGATTTACTTACTGAGCTTGATAGTAAAACCTTAGACTCAACGAAAAATAAAGTAAACTCTGTGGATGATGTTAAAAACGAAGATGGCATTTAAAAAATTTGGTAGCAAACTCAGAGTATGAAAATGCTTTTTTCAAACCGTTATCCCAAATCTAATTATTGGAATTAAGAGCAAACTAATATTCAAGACTGCAACGGATGAATAAAGTAAACAGTTTTGTTTACTTTTGTGTATAGAAATTTTAGCAAATGCAACATACGTTACCAAAATACAGCAAGGTTAAGGGAGTTCATCCGGGTGCAGTTTTAAAGCGGGAGCTTACCAAACGTAATGTCAAAGCAATTGAATTGGCAAACGCGATTGATGAATATCCGCAAACCATAAACGCAATCACAAAAGAAAAGCGGGGTATTAACCCAAAGCTTTCAATCAAACTTGGTGACTATTTCAATATTGAAAAAGAGTATTTCATGCTGTTACAAGCCAGTTTTGAAGTTAAAAGCTCTTTGCAGGAATCAAACGAAAATCCGCTGATTGGTAAAGTTAGAAGCTCGCTGTTTTGGGATGTAGATTTCGACAAGCTGAACATCGAAAAAAACAGCCGATTCATAATCCAAAGAATTCTGGAAAGAGGAAATGAAAGTGAAATCAATGAGCTGGTTAAGCTGTATGGCAAGGCGACAATCAAAACAGAATTAAGTACGATAACCAATTCAATCAGCCCGGACTTTGACCGAAATGTCAATCGGTATATTTTAGAAAAGGCTTGAGTAAATCCCTGGTGGGCTAATCTTGTAGGGGTTTTCTGAAACTCCGTTAGGAGTGATCTATTAATAGAAATTAAAGGATTTGATTAAACGAAGCTCCATCGGAGCGGCATCAGGCATGTAATTATATCGCTCCGATGGAGCTTAAATTTCGTTTTTCCTGCCATAATCTATTAATATTTCACCTCTACGAGGTTTACAAAATCAAACCCCTACAAGATAAGCCTCGGAGGGGTGGCTGCCTGACGTGGTCGGCGTACGGGACCACCGTGGCTCGTTTACGACGACTTTAGTATAACCACTTCTAAAATGCACTCACGAAACCATGTAGTGATGATCTAAACCTCACCCCCTTTTCCTCCCCAATAAACCAACCAAAAATATCAGCAATGTGCTGATAATAATAACGTAGTTGGCGTGAAGCGGGATGGTGAAAAAAGTATTTGGGAAGAGGTTGCTCAGGCTACTCCATAAGATAAACAGCAAACCAATCACGGTGGCAAATTTTGCGGCGGGCTTTTTTACGAGTAAACCCAAAAGGAATAAACCGAGAATACCGCCACTAAACAGCGAAGCCAACGCCCACCAAACGTCCAAGGCACTTTCTACGCCCAAAAAGAGCATCGCCGCACCCGTGCTGAAAATTGCCATAATAACCGAAGCAAGCCGAAGAAACGTAAGCGATTTGCTGTCTTCCCGCGGGTAAAAATCAGCTAATAGCAACGTCGCCGAACTGTTGATACTCGTCGAAAGTGTACTCATTCCCGCTGATAAAATGGCGGCAACTAGTAAGCCTTTGATGCCCGTCGGTAGAGCCGTTGAAATGAAGTACGGAAATACGCCGTCGGCGGGGGTATCGGGTGGTAACGTGTGTTGTGAATAATACACCCAGAGAGCCGTACCGATCAGAAAAAATAGCAACGAAACCGGAAGGTAGAGCAAGCTGCCGAGCCAAACGGTTTTTCGGGCATCGTTGAGGCTTTTGGCTCCCATGTAGCGTTGAATATAACTTTGATCCGCTCCGAAGTTCTGCAGGTTAATAAAGAAACCGTAAAAAAACACGAGCCAGAAGGAAGTATCCTGCAAGCTGAGTTGAAAACTGCCGAGACTGAATTTATCGCTTTCGGAGGCTTGGCTAATCATTGTCGGTAGGCCGCCTTCAATGCCGTTGAGTAAGTAAAAAAAGCACAATAAGGCTCCCGCAATTAGCAAAATCCCTTGAATGGCATCGGTGTAAACCACGGCTTCGAGTCCGCCGAGTGAGGAATATATTAACACCAAAAATCCGATGAAGGCGATGATAACGGGCAGGCTGATTCCCGTCAGGCTGTTCACGGGTAAAGCGAGTAAATAGAGAATGGCTCCGGCACGGGCAAGTTGGGTAAGCAGGTAGCAAGCCGAGGCGTATATCCTCGCCCACCGCCCGAAGCGTTCCTCCAAAAAAGCGTACGCCGAGTCGCTGTTCAGTCGCCGATAAAGTGGCACGAAAAAACGGACGGCAATGATGGCGGCGGGTAAGATACTGAGGCTAAAAACGAAGCTGTTCCAGTCGCGGGCAAAGGCGTTTCCCGGCAAAGCGAGAAAGCTGATGCTGCTTACGTAGGTGGCGAATATCGACAAACCTAACGCCCACGTGGGCAGGTTTCCTTCGCCTCGGGTAAAACTGGCGGCGGTTTTCTGTTTCCGGTAAAATAACCATCCGAACGCCAACACGCCCGCCAAGTAAACTGTGATGATAAGCGTATCGACCCAATGCAGCATAGCGGTAGTGTCAGAGCTTTAAATGAATGTACTTGATTTTCTTCCGCTGATGCGTGTACGTAATGTGCACCGTTCCGTCGGCGGCTTGAATGATGGCGGGGTAGGAGAGTTCGCCCGGTGTATCTTCTAATCGTAGAAACTTTTCCCAATTAATACCATCGGTAGAAATGGCAAGATCAATTGGTGAGCGTGGGCCGCCCCATTTCCCTTCGGGAATTGATGTGGGATTGTAAATCAATAATTGTCTGCCGTCTTTAAGCGTTACGGCGTCCGTTCCTGAATTTGGATTGGGCAAATCGGTGGGTTGTAAATCGCTCCAGGTTTTACCATTATCTTCCGACCAAAAACTCACAATCATGCCTTCCCGACTCCGGCAAAGCATTTGCAGTTTACCGTTGCCGTAATTTAAAATACTCGGCTGAATGGCGTCATTTTTAACACCGTCGTTGAGCGGCTTGGAGATTTTCCAGGTTTTACCGAAATCAGTGGTTTCTTCCACAAAAACCTGCCAGTAATCTTTTCCGTCGATTTCGGTTTCTCTGCTTGATGGGGATAGCAAACGTCCGTCTGAAAGTAAAACAGGTTTATTTTTCACGGGGCCGAGGATGTCTTCGGGTAATCTTCTTGATTCAGACCACGTATTTCCGCCGTCGTTGCTTTCTTTCATTTCGCCCCACCACGTTGAGGGTGTCGGCCCAACTTTGTAGAATAATAGTAACGGGCCGTCTGGTACTTGAAACAAAACGGGATTCCAGCACGGGTAACGTTTTTTCGTATGTTGTATACCGTTCGCTACTGAAACGGGCGTTGTCCAGCCATTCACAGTTTTCCGACTGAAATAAATTTCAACGTCGGGGTTGTTTTCGTGCGTACCGCCAAACCACGCCGCCACAATTCCGTTTGGAGTTTCTGCCAATGTGGAAGCATGGCAACTCGGGAACGGAGCGGTATCGTAGATAAATTCGGAGGTCAGAATTGTTTGCCCGAAAGAAGTATGGTACAACATGGCTATTAAACACGTGAGGAGAAAACGCTGCTTCATCTGAAATAAAATTTATGAGAAGATTAAGGGCAGGTAAAACTATTTGGCGGTGATCTAAAGAGTCAAAAAAGTGTCAGTTCGAGCCACCGAGGCCCGGCGGAGTCGAGAACCGTGTCGATGATGTTCTCGACTGCTCCTGCAGCCCGGTCCGCTCGAACTGACAGAAGTAAAAATTAACGTCTATAAATATCTTTCTACGGTCCAAATATAGAATATAAAAAAGAACCGGAAAATTATCAATTCTCCGGTTCCTTAAATTTAAAGTCTATTACTTCTTAGAAATGCGATACAAACGGCCTTGGTCGGTTACGACGTACAGGGCATCGCCACCTTGCGTGATGTCTCTGAAACGCTGGATTTCGTCTGATAACAAACGTTCTTCACCTACTACTTTATTATTTTTGATTTCCAAACGGACAATGTGTAATCCGCTCAAACATCCTACGAAGAGGTTATTTTTCCATTCTGGAATGGCGTTGCCACTGTAAAACGTCATTCCACTTGGAGATACTGACGGGTCCCAGTAATAAACGGGTTGCTCCATATCTTCTTTTTGTTGAATGGCGTCGCCAACTTGCTTGCCGGCGTATTCAATTCCGTAGGTGATAGTTGGCCATCCGTAATTTTTTCCCGCTACAATGCGGTTTATTTCGTCGCCACCACGTGGCCCAAATTCGTTCGACCATAAATCACCTGTCTGTGGGTGAAATGACATTCCCTGTACGTTGCGGTGTCCGTAAGTAAAAAGTTCGGGTCTTGCTTTTCCGGCAAAAGGTCCGTTTGCTACTGCTTTTCCGTCGGTGGTGATGTGGACGATTTTTCCCAAACCAGAATCAATATCCTGAGCTTGCGGACGGGTAACTTTGTCGGAACGTTCGCCCGTGCTCATAAATAAGTCGCCGTTTTTATCAAACAAAATCCGACCGCCGTAGTGCAGCGTTCCATTGTGAGATGGCGTTGCACGATAAATTACCGTTGCTTCTTCAATGCTCTTTTCGTCGTCAGCTAATCTTCCTTTAGCGGCAGATGTAACTGTGCCGCCCGAAATATCTTCGGCGAACGTCCAGTAAATCATGCGGCTTTGAGCGAAATCAGGAGCAATGGTGATACCCAATAATCCGCCCTGACCTTTGCTGTTTACTTCCGGGATTCCTTTTGTTATTTTTTCGCTTACGTTGCCGCTTGCATTCACAATACGAAACGCTCCTTCTTTTTCGGTGATGAGTAGCCGTCCGTCGGGCAAAGCTTTCACTCCCCAGGGCGAGTCTAACTCTTCGGTAAGTACGTCAAATCTGTAAGGTGTTTTGGTTTCGATGGCTCTTACTCTGGTTTGCCCTTCAAAGGCAGGTTTATAGTCGGCGTTGGGGTCTTTGGTTTCAACGGAAGCCGTTTTACTGCCGGAGGTTGTGGTAGACTTCTGACTACAAGACGTAAAAGATATGGTGCCGCAAAGGCAAATGAGTGCAAGGGTTGTTTTCATTGGGTGGATAAGAAATGATGGTACGCTACTAAGTATAACGACGTAAAAATTCAGGTGAAACGCATTTTAAAGTACAACAAAACTGCTTAGAAAAGTGCAATTTGAGTTCCTATTTGACACTATAGAAAGATTTTTTTAGATAGAACCTTAAAATGAGGCATCTATTCCAACATAATACCAAATTCAAACTTTCACCAATTAATTAATTTCAGACAAAACTATAATTACAAACTTGTACTATTCGTTGATTTGAATCTCAGAATTGCACTTTTAAGTGCGTTCAACTTGGTAAAAATTTGAATAATCTTTATTTGTAGTAAAAGTACCCATAGTAAGTGAAGAAAAGAAAGTATCAATGCTTGATTATGAAAATATTTAGCTAATAAGTTTATACAAAACGGCACACGAACCTTTCGGATTGCCGGTGCGATTGAAATACTCTATGCAGATTGTCTTCAATAAACTGC
Source organism: Spirosomataceae bacterium (assembly GCA_047630355.1). GTDB lineage: Bacteria > Bacteroidota > Bacteroidia > Cytophagales > Spirosomataceae > JANQUM01. The sequence goes on from JBLHXN010000079.1 coordinate 8,394, forward strand.
CTCTACGGTCTGGTCAGAAGTTATAGTAAGTTTTATTCGGTTACAAACGACTGCAAATGCTTTTAATCAGCTGTAAATGCTTAACAACCGAATCGTGTTTGCGGATTGCCCCACCTTTGCATCGTTGGTTCTGAGTAGAGCCGCATCAATAAGTTTTTAATCTAAAATTGTAACACGATGAACACAGTAAAATTAATCGGAAACGTAGGCAAGGAAGTAAATGTACGTGAATTTGAGAACGGTAAAATGGCGACTTTTTCGCTCGCTACCAACGAAACGTACACCAATCGTAATAATGAATTAATCAAAAATACTACGTGGCACAACGTTATTGCTTGGGGTAAAACTGCTATCATTTGTGAACAGTTACTGAGCAAAGGAAAATTCGTAAGTATTGAAGGAAAACTCAACTACCGTTCGTACGAAAATAAAGAAGGTAAAACGGTTAACGTAACAGAAATTGTGGCGAAGAATATCGAAGAGATGCAACTACAGACTACTTAAAAGATTATCCGGTTATATATCACAGGCTCTATTGTTGATAAATGACTGACGTACACATCGACCCCGCCGGACTTTTTACCTGGTGGGGCTTTTTTTATAAATCAGAAAAGTGCCGATGCTGAAGCGTATTATTTATCAAATTTCGTACCTTTGTTACATCTTTTACAGATAATTTTTATACATTAAACATACTACAACATGGCAACTAAAAGAAATGCTACCGCTGTTTGGAACGGAACCGGATCAGAAGGCAAAGGTAGTTTAAGCACTTCGAACAAATTTTTTGATAATACACCTTACAGTTTTAAAAGCCGTTTCGAAAACGAAGATGGTAAACTGGGAACTAACCCCGAAGAACTGATTGCGGCGGCTCACGCCGGATGCTACGCCATGGCGTTGAGTTTTGCGGTAACCGAAGCGGGGTTCAATCCTGACGAATTAAAGGTTAAAGCAAGTGTGGTGTTAGACTCCGTTGAAGGCGGTTTCGCCATTACGGGAATCACGTTACACCTTGACGGTAAAGTAAGCGGAATGGAGAAAGATAAATTTATGGAGCTGGCTCAGGGAGCAAAAGAAGGCTGCCCAATATCAAAAGCATTGAGCTCTGTGCCTATTACACTGGACGCTAATTTTACTTCGTAAACGTAAAAAGCAGTTTTGAACTAATCCCGTAAGGTTTAAAAAAATCTTGCGGGATTTTTTTGTTCTTGCTGATGGTCGCAGACGGGGTCGCCCAGACCTCGGCTGAGATTGGTTGCTTACCTATTGCACCCTTGCGTGTTTTTTTGGTTGTTCTTGCTACAATTCTATTTTCTTGTAAATAGCTGATAACGTAGTGGTTTTAAAAGACGCAGTTTTGAAGTCGTAGATATCAATGGCAATTTGCACCGTGAACCCCTCCTGATCGGACAATTTCAAGTTAAGAATTTTTCCATCTTTTGCGGTGGTATTTTCTGTGCTAATTACTTCAATGTCTTTATCGTTTATATAGTTGTATGACATGAAATTTAAGCCCTTTTGATAATCAAGACCAGAGGGTATAACATTTTCTATGCCGGCAAATCTTTGAACTGGAAAATTCAATGATATGGTGCGGGCAGAGTTTATCTGTCCATACGTTGGTCTAACCTCAGCATACCGTCCGAAATCGTTAAAAACCATGTTTACTTTTTGTCCGGTAGGAACAAGCGTATGTTCCGATAATATTTCAGACAGGAAATCTTTGGATGCAATTCCATCGTTATTCACATCAATTGCAACATTTGAAACAATAGAATCAACTTTATAAAACCCATTAAATTCACGATTTACACCGTCAGCTTCTTCGACTTCACAACCAGCGAAAAGCAGAGTAAGAATTATGGCAATAGTTAGCTTATTCATGTCTTTTATTTTTTACGAAAGTTGGATAAAAAAAATGGGTATATAATTCTAATTTTTCAAAAAAAATATTTTGCAGCGAAGAGTGGAACAGCAAATGTAGATATAGAAAATATTACGAAATAATACTTTTATTTGTCCCCCTTCTTCTCGACCACTTTCTCCAACCCCACAAAAGCCGCTTTTTGATAAAAAATTTCGAGGCTTGGGGCTTGCTTTTTGAGTGAATTAACGCCTTCCTCCGTAACGGAAGTATTGGTACAATACACCCGAGTGAGTGACGGAAATGTAGCTAAATGATTGATGCTTTTATCGCCAATTTTTGTATTGAAAAGATTGATGTAACGAACGTGCGGTAGTGGTTTGATTTGCGTTATTTCAGCATCGGAAACTGTGGAGCCATCGAGACGTAAACTCATTAGGTTTTCGCAGGAATTTAAGAAAGTGGTTATTCTTTTGGGTAAAGCTTTATTGCTCAAATTTAAATTGACAATGTGCTTACTTATTTGGTTCAAATCATTGATTAGAGAATCGTTCAGTGTTGCATTTATAGTGCTGACATCCAAATAATTATCTGCTCCCGAAATGGGAGTTATTAAAATATTTTCGTTACGAAGTTTATCTAGTAATTTCGGGTTTGCTTCCGTGATTGGGGTGTCTAAAATACTCGGTTCTTTCAGGATTTCTCCGTCTTCGCTTTCCCCCGAAACTAACGCCGCTAAAGCGATTTTCACTTCTTCGTCTTCAGGCTTTAGTTCGGCTACCTGTTTATCGAAATCTGCCCCGGAGTTTATCCACCATTTCAACAGTACTAATTCATTTTTAGAGATGGGTGTTTTACCTTCGGGCGGCATGTGTTCGTCATTATTTTCGGGTAACGTGACGCGATGAATCATCTCGCTTTCGTCGGCATTTCTGGCTACGAAAATTACGCCATTCTTTCCTCCTTTTTTAAGCAGATCAATTTCGTCCATCCGCAACTTGCCTTTAATCTTTGTCCCGTTGTGGCACGACCAGCACTTTTCTTTTAAAATCGGTCTGATGATGTCATTGTACGCGAGAGCTTCGTTCACATTTGTGATGACGGGTCGCTCGTCTGATTCTTTTTCGGACATCCCAATCCACGATCGGATGGGTTGCGGTGTGTGCATAGTCAGGAAATCCGAACCATGAGTCAGATTCCCGCCGAGATGCCCGGTTATTAAAAGTAACACCCCCGACGCAGCGATTGGTATTTGCTTAAATAGTTTATTGTCAAGGTGTTGTATGCGAAGTCGGTACGCAATCCAAATAGCTGTGGCTAAAGAGAAAACAGCGATGCCCGTCCATTGATGGCGTTCTACCGCAACGGTATTATACTCGCCGCTTTGTGATAAAAACCAACCGAACAAACAGGATATCCCCGCCGAAACGGCAGCGAAAAACCAAGTCCATTCGAGTGTTCTGCCGTCAGGAGTTTTAATAAAAAACTCCATCAAAATGGCTAAAACAACAATTCCAATGGGAAGGTGGACAACAACAGGGTGAAAGTGCCCGAAAAAGAGCACCCATTCAGAGGGAGAATTCATGTATAAGGTTGAATAAATTTTGTTCTAAAGTTATTCAAACTAACTACGTTTCCAAAGCCGCTTTTACTTATTTTCTACAGTAAAGCATTAACTAATCTAATCATGTAGGTGAACTCTCACCTTGGTGGCGGTGGCATTCTGCCCTCACGTTCTCTCATTGGTGGTGGCCCTGACCTATGACCTTGCTCTCTATTTGGGGGCATTGGTCGGTCTATTCCATTGACGATTTCGTTGATTACTTCGCCGAGTAACTTTCGCTGTTCCGCGTCACAGATTTTTTGTAATTCCTGAAAGTGATTAAAAGTCAGCAGCTCCGACTCGGTTTTCTTTGCTCCGATTTTTGCGGCAAGTGCTTCGAGCGTATTTTTAGATAATGTTTGTTCGGGAAATCCGGCGTACATTTCTTCTTTCAAGGCATCTATTTCATTTTTGATGCTCTCCATGCTGCTTCGGTGTTCGGCTTTCAGTTCTTCAAACTGTTGCTTTTGCTGAACTGAAAAGTTTAATTTTTCTTCTAAAAAAGGAGGTGGTTGGCGATTTGGTTTTTTTATCCAAATAAATCCTAAAAGGCTGATGTTCAGAAGTAAAAGCCCACCGATAACCCAAAACCAATTTTTGTTTATTGTTTTCATAATTGTAGTAGATTTTTTTTTCACATAATATCGTTTTGTAATACTTTAGTAAATGGTTGAGTCAACGGATTCATTCAAGCCGTATTCCTGAATAAAAGCATCTTTGCTCGAAAGCGATGAATCTTGAGTATCGTAGCTCAGCACGGTATAAACCGAGGCTACCGAAAGTAACAGCGAACACGCCAACATGGGAATGAGTAAAGCTGGTTTTAACTTTCGTACTGAGTGCGTCGAAGCACTCGCCTCGTTTTCCATCCGTACTTTCAGCCGCGTATAGAAAAATGGCCGTGGTTCTGCCCGATTCACCCCGTCGAGGGAGTTGAGCGTTTCTTCTATTTGTTTGTCGATGTTTTTCATATTTTACCTCCCCAAACCCCCAGCAACGGCTGCCGCTCCTTAGAGGAGAGGGCTAATTTTTATTTATTTAGTTCCTTGTAATACGTTGTCAATAACTTTTTCAAATTTCCTTTTGCCCTAAAAATCAGTGATTCTACAGAGCTTTTGGTGATGTCCATTGCTTCCGCTGTTTCCACATAACTCAACCCTTCTACATTTACTAAGGTATAAGCAATGCGTTGGTTATTAGGTAATTTTCCGATGGCGACGAATAGATTTTGGGCTAATTCTTTATTCTCTGCCACAACTCCCGGATGTTCAAAATCAGTCGGTTGATGAATCATTTCATCATTTTTGCCGAACAAACTGCTGATAAACGCAAACCGTTTTTGAGCTTTCTTTTTACGAATTGCCTCCAAAGATTTTGTGGTGGCAATCCGGTAAACCCACGTACCAAGCGATGAGTCCTCCCGAAATTTATCGATGGAACGATATACTTCAATGAACACTTCCTGAGCGATATCTTCGGCTTCTTCATTGTGTTGTACCAAAGACAAAACAGTATTATAGACCCGCACTTGGTAAGTTTCTACCAACTGCTTAAATGCCGCCTCGCTGCGGCTTTTAAGATTTGTAATAAGTGAATGTTCTTTCAATTAGCTGATCATCTGTATAGTTAGATGACAAGTACAGAAAAAACTTGCGGAAGATGTTGAGAAGTTTAAAAAGAGGGGTGGGGAAGATATTTTAACAAAGGCCACTAACCTTTTTTAGTAAGAGTGGAGTGCGTCTAAAACTCGTGCGATTGCAAGAGCTACTGCACAGTGGACTTTAATAAACTTGGAATCCGTTACTCCTCTCAATCATTCCCGCCGCAATTTTTGCCGAAGATAATGCCAACGGAATCCCACCGCCCGGATGCACGCTGCCGCCAACGAAGTACAAGTTTTCTATCTTATTCGAGAAGTTTGCGTGCCGTAAAAATGCCGCAAAGCGGTTATTTGAACTATTGCCGTACAAAGCTCCTTTATCAGAAGACGTTTTAAATTCAATACTTCGTGGGTCAAGGATTTCTTCTACTTCAATCAACGATTCAAGGTCAATACCGAGATTTCGGTTAAGTTTTTCAATGATATTTTTTCGGGCTTCGGCGATGATTTCGTCCCAGTTTTGCCCTTCGTTTGCGGGAGCGTTGAGTAAAATAAACCAATTTTCGCAGCCTGCTGGAGCGTCATTGGATTTGTGTTTCGAGGTAATGTTGAGATAAACTGTCGGGTCTTTGTAAATCGTTTTGTGCTTGAACTGGTGCTCAAATTCAGTTTTGTAATCATCCGAAAAGAAGATATTGTGTAAACCCAATTTAGGGAACGTCTTCTTCACGCCCCAATAAAATATTAATCCCGAACCGCTTTTAGTTTGATTCAGAATTTTATCAGGATGCTTTTCGTTTGGCATCAGCTTTCGGTACGTTGGTGTAACGTCCATATTGCTGACGATGATGTCTGCTTTCCGATGTTGGATGTTGGTGGTTGGCGGGGTCGTATATTCTCCCTTGTTACTATCAGGTTGAGCTTGTCGAAGTCCATCCCTTTTGTCGTCAATACTGTCTTCGATAAACTCAGACTGACAATTAGAAATTATAACCCCCACCGCTTTTCCATCTTCCACCAAAATCTCATTCACCTTCGTATTAAAGTGAAATTTCACGCCTAAATCTTTGGCGAGTTTTACGAGGCTTAGCGTAATATCAAACATGCCATTTTTCGGAAAAAATGCCCCGACGTTATATTCCAAGTGCGGAATGATGCCCATTGTGGCGGGCGTTTGGTACGGGTCGGAGCCATTGTAGGTGGCATAACGATTGAATAATTGCACCGTTTTCTCTTGCTCAAATTGCTTTTCGTTGGCATCGTTCAGCGTTCCGAAAATGCCCATTTTGTGCATATTGGCGTAACCACGAAGTGCCTTTTTTGATGTCCAGGTGGAGAGCTTATGTAATGAGTCTTCGAGGAAAAGTCCGCTCAGTACTTCGTACTTTAATTCGCTATCCTT
>JBLHXN010000080.1:0-14710 GCA_047630355.1 Spirosomataceae bacterium
ATGTTTGTGTAAACTTCGTAACCTAATTCGTCAAATAAAAGTTTTAACGAAATGAATAGACGTAGCGGTAGAATTTGTGGGCGATTGGGGAATAAAAGCTACTAAAGCGATTTCGTAAACGAACGAATGAGAAAACCATAAAAACGATTAACTTTGAATGTATGATAAGTCACATTGAAATAGAAGGGTTTAAATCCATTAAAAAACTTTCTCTCGAACTCCGACCAATTAATATCCTAATTGGAAGCAACGGCGTAGGCAAAAGTAACTTTGTATCTTTCTTTAAGTTGATAAATGCCCTCTTTAATCAGCGATTACAACGTTATGTTGCTGAGGAGAAAGTGGATAACATTCTGTACTTTGGAAGGAAGCATACAGAATTCCTGCTTGGTTGAATAGACTTTAAACAAGGCACGAACTCTTACGTCTTTTGTTTAAATCGAGCAAATGATGGTGATTTATTTGTAGCATTAGAGGGCTTTGGAAAGAATGTCTCTTTGAAGCCTCAACTCGGAAATTATAAGTATGGGGTAGGACCCTCTGAAAGTATAATATCAAATAATGACTCTCGGGAACTTAACGTTGCTGGTTTATTTTCAAAAGTAAAGATTTACCACTTCCACGATACTTCCCCAACTTCATTTCTTCGCCGTGAATGTGATTTAGAAGATAATTTATACTTCAAACAAGACGGCAGAAATCTGCCCGCTTTTCTTTACTTCCTGAAAGTAAAACACCTGAAAATTTACGAACGTATCGTGACAATGGTACAATCGGTTGCTCCGTATATTGATAGCTTTATTTTAGAACCGAGCCGTTTGAACGAGCGTGAAATTGCTTTACGTTGGGTGGATAGCGGTGATTTAGAATCCAGTTTTTCGGCGTATCAATTATCTGACGGAACGTTACGGTTTATTGCGTTAACCACCTTACTGATGCAACCCGCACCGCCGTCGGTTATTATCATTGACGAGCCGGAGTTAGGTTTACATCCGTTTGCCATCGGGAAACTTGCAGGAATGATTCAAGGAGTTTCTGAAAAAGCTCAGGTAATCGTGGCTACGCAATCCCCGGGATTATTGAGCCACTTTGAGCCGGAAGATGTTATCGTGATGGATAGGAGCGAAGAAGAAAAGCAAACGGTTTTCAAAAGGCTCGATTCGCATGAGTTAGCCGATTGGCTGAACGATTATTCGCTCGGTGATTTGTGGGAACGGAATATATTGAATGCCGCTCAACCTTTCCCGCAAGTGCAATGAAAAGAATCATTATTATCTGCGAAGGACAAACCGAGCAGGAGTTTTGTAAAGATGTTTTACAGCCTCACTTAAACAAATACGGACTTGTCATTCAAGCTCCGACAATCAAAAAAACGGGCGGTGGTATTGTAAAATGGGATTTGTTTTACAAAGAAATTCTGTTGCATTTGCAGCAAGATAAATCCGTTTTTGTCAGCACCCTAACTGATTATTACGGTTTGCACGATTATCATTAATTTCCGAATTGGACGGACTCGAAAAGTTTACCGGATCGAAACGAACGAATGAAGTTAATCGAGGATGGCATGCTCAATTCTATCCCAGATGAGTTAAAGTATCGGTTTCTGCCTTACATTCAACTGCACGAATTCGAGGGAATTCTGTTTAGTGACATTTCAGTAATCGAAAATGAATTTGAAGAAAGTGAATTCAGTGATTACGCTTACCTGAAAGAAACCATATCAACGTTTGAAAATCCCGAAATGATAAACGATGGCAACGCTACCGCTCCGTCGAAGCGTTTGGATAGAACTATAAAGGGTTATAACAAACCCGTTTTTGGTCGCCTTCTTGCCGAAGCAATCGGCCTACAAAAATCAGAGAAAAATGTCCACGTTTTAATACGTGGGTGAATGCTTTGGAGAGTATTTAATGAAATATTAATCCTCATAGATTTTCAAAACCTATGAGGATTAATTTCAATAGCTTTCAGTACTACCGCCACTTCTTATACTGATTAATCAACCCGTTGGTTGAAGCATCGTGCGAAGTTACTTCGTTGTCGTTTTGGAGTTCGGGATAGATGCTTTTGGCAAGCTGCTTTCCGAGTTCTACGCCCCACTGATCGAAGCTGTAAATATTCCAGATAACTCCTTGCACAAAGATCTTGTGTTCGTACATGGCAAGCATACTGCCGAGTACTTTTGGCGTTAGCTTTTTCATCAAAAACGAATTCGTCGGGCGGTTGCCTTCAAATACTTTGAACTGAGCCAATTCTTTGATTTCGGCTTCCGTTTTCCCGTCGGCTTTTAATTCTGCTGTCACGGTTTCCATATCCTTTCCGTTCATCAACGCTTCGGTTTGAGCAAAGAAATTAGAAAGCAGAATTTTGTGATGTTCCCCAATCGGATTTTGACTAACTGCCGGAGCGATAAAGTCGCACGGAATAAGCTTTGTCCCTTGGTGAATTAACTGGTAAAAAGCATGCTGTCCGTTGGTGCCGGGTTCACCCCAAATAATTGGTCCTGTTTGGTAATCTACGGGGTTGCCGTTGCGGTTTACGTATTTACCGTTTGACTCCATATCCCCTTGTTGGAAATACGCCGCAAAACGGTGCATATACTGATCGTAAGGTAAAATAGCGTGGGTTTCTGCTCCGAAAAAATTGTTGTACCAGATTCCTAAAAGTCCCAAGATTACGGGTAAATTCCGCTTTAATGGCGTGGTGCGGAAATGATTGTCCATGTCGTGGGCTCCTTCCAATAATTGCTCAAAATTCTTAAACCCGATGTAACAAGCAATTGGCAGACCAATGGCTGACCACAGGGAGTAACGTCCACCAACCCAATCCCAGAACCCAAACATATTTGCGGTGTCAATTCCGAATTTGCCAACTCCTTCGGCGTTGGTAGAGAGAGCCACAAAATGTTTCTTGACGTGTTCTTTGTCTTCCGCTGTTTCCAAAAACCACGAGCGGGCGGTGTGGGCATTCGTCATGGTTTCCTGCGTGGTAAACGTCTTGGAAGCCACCATAAATAACGTGGTTTCGGGGTTGACTTTTTTGAGCGTTTCCGCCACGTGCGTACCGTCTATATTAGATACGAAGTGAATCTCAAGTCCTTCTTTTGCGTAAAATTTCAGGGCTTCTGTCACCATTACGGGTCCTAAATCCGAACCACCAATTCCGATATTCACAATATCTGTAATTGCTTTTCCTGTGTAGCCTTTCCACTCGCCGTTTCTTACTTTTTCGGAGAAGATTCGCATTTTATCCAGCACTTCATTCACGTCCGGCATGACATCTTCGCCGTCAACTATAACGGGTGTATTTGAGCGATTCCGAAGGGCAGTATGTAGCACGGCACGGTCTTCGGTGGCGTTGATTTTATCGCCGGTGAACATCTTTTCAATGGCATCCGATAACTGACATTCTTCCGCCAAATTGACTAAATTAGTCATCGTGCGTGTTGTGACATTGTTTTTGGAGTAATCGAGGAAAATATCCCCGAACCGAACCGACAGTTTATTGAAACGTTTCGGGTCTTCGGTAAACATCGTTTTGATGTCTGTTTTCTGAATAGTTTTGTAGTGAGATTTGAGTCTTTTATACGCCGCGGTTTGCGTAAATTCAACAGCTGGAAGCATTTTCGTTCGTTTTGTAAGTTTAAAATCTTTGTCTGAATCAACAACAAACAAAGATTTACATTTAATCTGTGAACCACAAATTAAAACCTCAAAACGAATTTTAGGCTGGGATTTCTTTAATCACCACTTTGCGGCTATGTTTTACTTTGAGTGTGAACAAATCAAGGTACGTACCCAAGTAAACATTGTGATCTACATCGCCAATAATACCGGCGGTTCTTCCGGTTTGTGAATGTTGCCAAAAGAAAACATTTGCACCGTCAAAGCCGATTAGTTTCTCGGTGTTATACTGCGATGCCCAAATTGGATATTTGTCAAGCGGCGTGCCTTTGATATACTGATTGTAAATGTGGAGATTGGTGTAAATAATGGGCTTTATTCCGTACGCTGTTTCTACCATCTTTAACCATTTGGTTACGTTTTCGGTAAGGTGTCGGCAATGCCGACGGTTGTGACCCTGAATTTCAAAGTCAAGAACGGGAGCAAAGTCACCTTCGTCTAACCAAACGTTCCTAATGAAGTTTTTTGCCTGAATTTCGGGAGCAACATCAGGGCGATAAAAGTGGTACGCACCTTTTGCAATATCGTGACGTTTTGCCTCTGACCAATTATGAACGAATCGTTTATCCACAAAATCGCCGCCTTCGGTGGCTTTCATGAAACAAAAGTGCGTTTGTTTATCACCTTTGTGCAAACCTACCATTGCCCAATCGATTTCGTTATTGTGGTGGGAGATATCAATGCCCCGAACATCGAAGCTATTATTGATGGAATTACTTAATTCCTCACTATTAGGTAATTGATTCGAATTGTCCTGACCATCGCTGACCGCAACGGGATACATTTGTATCAGACCAACCAAAACTACCACGTACCATATCCGCCAATCTGTGGCGTAGTACAGTCCTTTTCCTACGATTTTCTTCACTTAATGTTATAGTCTTAAAAATCACTCAAATTCTGTTGGCACAAACTTATAACTTTTACGTCAATTATATTGAACCAAACTATATGTTTTATGACGTTTTAACGACGAAAAGTAACTGTTAGTATATCTTTTATTCGGGTTTTATCTCTGAACCAGAACATTAACTTTTTAAGATTATCCATGTACTCGCGGCTTACCCACACAATGTCTCCGTTCTGCACCACAACGTCGTAACTACTTACGTACCTATTGACTTCCCAGATGCAATTCAAATTAATTATTGAGGAGCGATGAACGCGGATAAAGACTTTGTTATCAATGCTTTGTTCTGATTTTGATATTCCGTAATTGCTCAGAAACTTGCCGGATTTAATAATGAGCGAAGAGTAATCGCCGTCTGCTTCAATGCGGATAATTTCGTTTACGGCAATTGTGATTAGTTTCTTTATACGCTGCTGAAATGAAAACATAGTTTGTTCTGACGCAATATAAATTTGGTTAACTTCGTGGACTTTTATTGAACTCGTGTCACTCTCCATTATCAACTCTTAATTACTCAAATGTCAGTATCTCCTTTTCACTTAGCGATTCCGGTGTACGATTTAGAAGCTTGTCGTAAATTTTACGGCGAAACCCTCGGCTGCGAACGTGGCAGAACCTCCGATCATTGGACGGACTATAACTTCTTCGGGCATCAACTCGTAATTCACTATAAACCGAAAGAAGAAACTTCAGAAACGCACCATAATCCGGTGGATGGTCATGATGTGCCAATACCGCATTTCGGCGTAGTTTTACCGATGGAAGAATGGGAAGCCCTCGCTGAGAAAATGCGGGCTGCGAAAACAAAATTTGTGATTGAGCCTTACGTTCGTTTCAAAGGCGAAGTAGGCGAACAAGCCACCATGTTCTTTCTTGATCCGTGCGGTAATGCGTTGGAATTCAAGGCTTTTGGCGATATTGAACAGTTGTTTGCTTATTGAAGATAATTTTTATGAACAGAATTATTCTAATTGGAAATGGCTTTGATTTAGCTCACGGAATGCCGACGAGTTATCAGCACTTTTTGGATGACTTTTGGAAGACGGCGATAGAAGAAACACTATCGAACCGTGACAAAGATGGTAACTTTGATGGTGACTTTTTCGCTGTTGATAAAGTACCTCCATACTATCAGAGCGATTATACTTATAAGGTTTTTAAAGAAGATTGTGATACTGCTGGTTCACAGATAACTTTTAAAAATAGATTCTTAGAGATAATAACTAACAAATCATCTATTCAAAATTGGGTTGATATCGAAAATGAGTATTATTATTTATTGAAAGAATCGTACGGAGACAACACTTATTCAAAGGATTATAAATCAGTTAAAGTTCTGAATAGGGATTTTAGCGTAATAAAAGATTTACTTTCTGAATACTTACATAAAGTCCAAGTCGAATTTAGTTTGCTAAAAAAAACAGAAAAAACAGAAAAATCACAACATCAAATTGGAGAAAAGGTATATGAAAGATTCAAGTGGGAAGACTTTTCATCAGTAGGTGTTCGTAATGCGGCCACGCGAGAATTTGAAAGGCTAGAGAAAGTACGAGTGCAAGATGTCGATAAATTGACACCTGATTTAGAAGATTATTTAATGGAACTTAAACAAATAAAAAATTGTGGGCGATTACAGCCATTACTTTTTGATTCACGTTATCAATACGAGTTTGATAATATAGCAAACGCAACTCTTTTGCTAAATTTCAACTATACATCTACGGAACAATTATATAACGACCCATTTCCCTTTAGAACCTATAAATTCGTTCGTAAGTACCAGTTTGCTGACACAATTCATATTCATGGTTCTTTAGATAAATCAGATAATAACCCTATAATTTTCGGTTACGGAGATGAATTAGATGATGATTACAAACAACTTGAAAAGCTCAACAAGAACGAGTATTTAGATAATATTAAGTCAATAAAATATTTAGAAACAGATAATTATAAAAAGCTCTTAGAGTTTATCGAAAGCGATGAATATCAGGTTTTTATTTTTGGACACTCCTGCGGAACGTCAGATCGGACACTACTAAATACGCTTTTTGAACACGACAACTGTGCTTCCATAAAACCATTTTATTACAAGCACAAAAGTGAAGAAGACTCTGAAATATACCTCGACAATTATAGCGACATCGTCAGGAATATCTCAAGAAACTTCAACAGTAAAGTAAAATTCCGAGATCGAGTTGTGAATAAAACGTATTGTAGTCCTTTATTAGAAATATGCAACCACAAACCACCCGCCGCGAAGCCCTCAAATATATGAGTTTAGGTATTTTGACAACGCAAATGCCTTTTGAATTACCATCGCCAACCAAACCCATGAGAATTGCCTACATACTTTTTGACGGAATTACACTCTTAGATTTTGTCGGAATTTACGACCCGTTGAGTCGGATAAAATCCAAGAAATTCATCGAAGATTTTTCGTGGGATTTATGCGGCGTTGCGGATTCCATCCAAGACGGTTTCGGGTTAAAAGTTGTCATGGATAAAATAAAACCCGATTTATTGGCGTATGATATGGTGATTATTCCCGGCGGCTTTGGTACACGAAAATTGCAATTTGACGACGAATTTATCGATTGGATAAAAACAGCAAAAAACGTAACCTACAAAGTATCGGTTTGTACGGGCAGTTTACTCTTAGGTTCGGCGGGATTTCTGAAAAATAAAACCGCCACCACCAATTTCAACGAATATCAAACACTCGAAAATTACTGCGATAATGTGGTGAAATACCGCATCGTGGATGATGGCAACGTAATCACCGCTGGGGCGGTGGCTTCTTCGCTTGATTTAGGACTTTACCTCTGCGAGAAATTGGTCGGGGGTGAAAAGACCGAAGAAATCAGAAAAAGTATGGATTACATTCCGAGTCAATTTGAAATTAGCAAATAATTCTCGCTGAATAGCTGTTGCTTTTGTGTTAAATTGCGGAACAACTATTCAACCTGAATCATGCGAAACCTCTTCTTCCTCCTCCTCTTATCAACTACTCTTTTTGCCCAAAAAAATAATCCTGACAAACAGGATTGGAAACAGCTTTTCAATGGTAAAAACTTAGATGGTTGGGATATTAAAATTGCTGGACAGCCGCTTAACGATAACTACAAGAATACGTTTCGGGTGGAAGATGATATGATTCGGATTGTGTACGACGAATACAAAACCTTCGATGATAAATTTGGGCACATGTATTACAAGACGCCTTACTCACACTATATTTTCAATTATGAATATCGGTTTACGGGCAATCAAACGCCCGGCGGAGCAGTCTGGAATGTGAGGAACAGCGGCGTGATGTTTCATTCACAATCAGCAGAGAGTTTGACGTATAATCAGACTTTTCCCGTTTCGTTAGAAATGCAACTATTGGGCGGTTTGGGCAAAGATCCACGCTACACCGGAAACCTCTGTACGCCCGGAACGCAGGTTTATATTGATGGTAAATTTCGAATGGAACACTGTATCGACTCCGACTCTAAAACCTACGACGGCGATCAATGGGTGAAAGCTTCGTTAATTGTTTTGGGAGATTCTATCGTTCACCAAGTCATTGAAGGTGATACGGTTTTAACATTCCAAAAACTCGAAATAGGCGGCGACTTCGTGGATAAAAATAGTATGAACTGGAAAGTTGGCGGTTTTACGGAAGAAGCGGGGAAGTATTGGGATTCGCTCGACGGAACGCCACTCAAGGAAGGATATATTTCTCTCCAAGCCGAAAGCCATCCGATTGATTTTAAAGGCATCGAACTATTAAATCTCAAAGGCTGCACGGATCCGAAAGCCCTGAATTTTAAATCGTATTATCTGGAATCAGATGATGCGGCGTGTACTTATAGAAAATAGGGAATTTACATTACAGACCAAGTGTGTACAATTATCGTTGTATATTTGTACATAAAATAAAGTTTTATGCTCACACATATTGATATCGATCAAGAGAAAGTGGACGAAATAATGGCTTCGGGGGATTTTAAGTCAAAAAAAGAAGTAGTTGACCTTGCTTTGACAGAATACCTAAAAAAAATCTCTGCAAAGGCTCTTCTCAAATTAAAGGGTTCAAAAGTCTGGGAAGGGAATTTGAATGAAATGAGGACTGATTGATGGAAATAGCTCTCTTCGACACATCTGTCTGGATAAACTACTCTAATGGAAACGTTAACAACGCAACTAACCTGTTAGACAGTTATCTAAGAGACCATTTTGACGAGATAATGGTAACTCCAACTGTCATTCAGGAGTTTTTAATGGGCGTAAAAACTGTAAGTGATTTTCGTGAGTACAATATTCACTTTAGCCGGTTGAACCTCTGCAACGATGATTGGCAATATACGTCTATCATGGCTGCTCGACTGTACTTTGATCTTCGCAAAAAAGCAATAACCATTCGCAAAAGTACCGATTGTTTGATTGCACAAGTCGCAATTCAAAATGATGTTTTACTCGTTCATAATGATTCAGATTTTGAGTTAATTGCGAAAGGGTCTGAACTGAGGACGTTTAGTTGAAGGGTTACTCTTCCCGCAAAATCTCCCAAATCAATGAACTTTCGTAACCTTTCCCGACGGCAAACTGAGCAACCTTCTGATTCAGTTTATATTCGTTTTCTTCTTTTCTGTAGTCGTGCTTTTTCTTCTCGATGAGCGTTTGTAGCGTTTCGTAGTAATCCTCGTCGTTGATTTCGTTCATGCCCGCTTTAATGCAATAATCACTGAGTCTTCGTTTTTTTAACTCGAACATGATTTTACGTCGTCCCCACTTTTTTACCCGAAATTTACTCCCGGCAAACACCTTCGCGAAGCGTTCTTCGTTTACAAAATTCTCTTGAATCAACTCACTAATAATTTCTTCAGCTTCGTCGCCCCAAACGTTCCAATCCTTCAGACGTTGACGTACTTCGTCTTGCGTGCGTTCCTGATACGCACAGTAGCTGGCGGCTTTCAAAAATATAGGTCTATCCATAAGTTAAATAACACTAACCAATCATTTTGCCGTTTAAAAGTAATATTTCTCCATTAATCATTTTATAAAAAGCAAACACTTGCAGAACAAGTAAGTTTGTAAAGAATAAAACACTTAATATCCCTAAACATAGCACAGTGAAAGTTTCGTTTCAAACTTTCAATTTCACACAATCAACTAATTAAAAACATGTTGCAATTTTTTAAATACGTTCTCGCCACTGTCATTGGCCTCTTGCTTTTTGTGATTCTATCGTTCTTTCTTCTTATCGGCATTGGTTCGGCGATATCGGCATCCTCTGATGGAGAAACAAATGTAAAAGAAAATTCAGTTCTGAAAATTGATATGAATCAGGTGGTGAATGAAACCGCCCCCGAAAGCGACCCCTTCGAGGAAATTTTTGCAAATGGCCCGGGTAGAGTTGGTTTGATTCAAATCAAAGAATCTATTGCTAACGCCAAGCTTGACCCGAATATCAAAGGAATTTACCTGAACATGGAATACCCGATGGCGGGATTTGCCACCTTAGAGGAAATTCGGAATGCGTTAATCGACTTTAAAAGTGCTGGTAAATTTATTTACACGTACGGCGAAGTAATGACTGAGCAAGCCATTTACTTGGCATCAGTTGCAGATAAAAGCTATCTGAACCCGGCGGGTGGATTGGAGTTTAACGGACTCGGAGCGGAGATTATGTTCTATAAAGGGATGTTTGATAAAATTGGTGTTAAGCCAGTTGTCTTTAGGGTCGGGCAGTACAAGAGTTTTGTGGAGCCTTATATTCGTACGGATATGAGCGAGAAAAACCGGGAGCAGCTTACGTCATACATTAACAATATTGCTGATTATATGTACACCAAAATTGGGGAATCTCGCGGTATCTCAAAAACGGAGATTGACAAGATTTTGAACGAAGCCCTCATTCAAACACCACAAGACGCGGTGAAGTATAAATTACTCACAAACGTAGGTTACGAAGATGAATTTCAGGATGCCCTTCGGAGTGAACTTGACCTCAAAAAAGATGCTAAGATTTCGTATGTTTCTTTAGGTAAATACGCAAAAGCAGAGAAGTATATAGAGAAAGGAGATCGTGAAAACCGCATCGCCGTTATTATCGGTGAGGGTGCTATTCAGTCGGGAGAAAGTAACCAAGGCGAAAGCATCGGTTCTGAGACGATTGTGAACGAATTGCGTAAAGCTCGTAAAGACAAGAAAGTAAAAGCTATTGTGTTACGTATCAATTCAGGTGGCGGAAGTGCATTAGCCTCTGACGTGATGTGGCGGGAAGTAATGCTGACCAAGAAAGTAAAACCCATCATTGCCTCCATGGGAGATTACGCCGCGTCGGGTGGTTATTACATGGCAATGGGCTGCGATACTATTGTGGCACAGCCAACTACGGTAACGGGTTCTATCGGTATCTTCGGAATATTATTTAATGCTCAGGAGTTGTTGAACAACAAACTCGGTTTGACGTTTGACGGTGTGGTTTCGCATAAATATGCTAACTCGCCTTCGTTGACCCGTGAGATGTCTGATGCTGAAAAAATGATGATTCAAAACAGCGTAAATCGTGGCTACGAATCATTCACGAGCAAGGCCGCCAAAGGACGAAATATGAGTATCGAGGACTTAAAAGCAATCGCCAGCGGACGGGTTTGGACCGGAACTCAAGCAAAAGCTAACGGTTTGGTTGATGTACTTGGAGGTCTGGACGATGCCATCAAAATTGCGGCAAAGAAAGTAGACTTAAAAGATGGAAGCTACCGTGTAAATTATAGCCCGAAGGCTAAGAGTAATTTCCAGAAAATAATTGACGATATCAGCGGCGATAAAGAAGATGCTATTATAAAAGCTTACTTGGGCGATTTAGCTCCGTACGCTAATGAGATAAAGAATTTGCAGAAAATGGACAGGTTACAAGCCCGGATGCCGTTTATAATGACTGTGAAGTAATTTCTTTTGGATGTCTGATTTCAGTTACTTATCCCGCAAAGTTTTTCGGAACCTTGCGGGATTTTTTTGTGCATTAATCTTTATTCTGCTCTGCTGGAGCTTTCTTATTTTATGGGTGTCTTTCTCTATTAATATTTCATGCCTTTGGCATTGTTGATTTATTTATGTCGAAAGTCGCAGAGCGAAGGGATATTAATAGGGAGGTTCTTTAGTTTGTCCAATTTAGCCGCAGGGCGGCGATATATTAATAGAAAGTTATCGATTCGGTTATGTTCTGCCTAACCGCGGAGCGGTAGCATATTAATAGAAAAATTACGAGCAAAGTATAGAAAAGCCGCAGGGCGGCGACATCCAAATGAAAAATCACTAATTTGCTTTATGGCGGTTAACCAACTTAACGTAATTCAATCAAAATGGCAAACACCTATTCGCAGCTATACTTTCATATTTTATTCGCCGTAAAAGGACGAACAAATATAATTTCAAAAAACTGGCAAGACGAATTATATAAATACATTTCCGGAATTGTGACTAACAAGGGTCAAAAAATGATGATTATTAACGGTATGCCAAATCATATTCACCTGTTGCTCGGTACAATGCCAAATTGCAATTTATCTGATTTGGTACGCGACATTAAAGCAAATTCCCCCAAGTGGGTAAACGAAAAACGACTCGTTAAAGGGAAATTTGAATGGCAGGTTGGTTTTGGAGCGTTTTCTATTGGACAATCTCAGATACCCAAAATAGTTGATTACATAAAGCGACAAGAAGAGCATCATCGTACTAAAACCTTTCGTGAAGAATACATTGGATTCCTTAAAATATATGGCATCGGTTTTAAAGAAGAATATA
This sequence comes from Spirosomataceae bacterium, assembly GCA_047630355.1. Lineage (GTDB taxonomy): Bacteria > Bacteroidota > Bacteroidia > Cytophagales > Spirosomataceae > JANQUM01. The sequence goes on from JBLHXN010000080.1 coordinate 12,391, forward strand.
TATTCACTGAAGATTAATTCCGCTCCGCTGGAGCTTTACTATTCCTTCGCTACCTTTTTTCTATTAATATTTCATGCCTCTGGCATTGATAATTCTTCGTAATTTATCAGTACAAGAAGCCGCCGAACGGCAATATGAATTGATAGAAAACCATTGATTTAGGTATGTTTTATTTAACCGCAGAGCGGTGTCATACCAATAGAAGTTGTTGATTTTTCATGTATAACTTAGCCGCCGACCGGCGATATATTATAGGCTCTTTATCAGCTTTAATATTGTCTCGCTGAAGCTTTCTTGTTTTATCGTTGTCTTTTTCTATTAATATTTCATGCCTCTGGTATTAATGATTCGTCGAAAATTCAACTATCAAAACTCCTCCCGCTCAAAAACCTGTACTTTCTTCGGAAAACGCTTTCGTTTGATGATGAACAGATTACTGTATTCGTTGTCTTGTAAATCTTGCTTTAGTGTATCTGATTCCAATAAGCCGTTTACCACGTAACGAATGGTATTGCTGTGACCTACAATTAATGTATTCTTATTAAACCCTTTCAACGCATTTATGAACGAATCCTGATTGCTTGGGTCATACAATTCTACGGGCAAATTTAGTGCGTCTGCGGTGGGTTGAGCAGTTCTTTTGGTTCGGATGTAATTACTCGAAAAGACTTTCTCAATGTCTTTGGTAAGCATGATACCTTTTAGGCGTTCGGCCCGCTGTTCTCCCTCAGGGGTCAATACAGGATCTTTGCGTGGTTCGGTTGCTTTTTCGGCGTGACGAACTACGTAGTAAGTTGTCTGGCAGCCTGAAATAGTCAACAACATGCAGAGGATAAAGAGGTTTTTCATTTTTAAAGGTCTTGGTAACTACTATTTAAGACCTTAAAGCTACGTTTTTTTAATAAAAATCCGTATTTTTGTAAGCTATTTCCATACCTGTACACGATAAAAAAGTGCTACTGTTTGGTTTTATTTGATTAGCAATTTTAAATATATAATAAATAGCTGATTTTCAGTAGATTACGCTATAAATATAGTTAACAAAACTTCATGTCAGACGAAACAATAATTAACAAAGAAGATTACTCAGCAAATAACATTCAGGTTTTAGAAGGTCTTGAAGCCGTTCGTAAACGCCCCGCCATGTACATCGGTGATATTGGCGTAAAAGGTCTTCACCACCTTATTTGGGAGGTTGTAGATAACTCGATTGACGAAGCCCTTGCCGGTCATTGTGACGTAATTGACGTGATTATCCACGAAGATAATTCAGTTTCTGTAAAAGATAATGGGCGTGGTATTCCAACAGGAATGCACAAGAAGGAAAATAAATCTGCTTTGGAAGTCGTAATGACCGTACTTCACGCTGGAGGTAAATTTGATAAGGATACTTATAAAGTCTCTGGGGGCCTGCACGGTGTGGGTGTATCCTGCGTGAATGCTCTGTCTATCGAGTTCCGTGCCGAAGTGCACCGTGAAGGTAAAATGTACGAACAGGAATACTCTATCGGAAAGCCGCTTTATCCCGTTCGGGAAATAGGCACTACTGATTACCGAGGTACAGTAATTAAATTTAAGCCTGATGATAGTATTTTTCAAGCCACCGAATTTAAATATGAAACTGTAGCCAATCGTTTGCGTGAAATGTCATTCCTTAATCGTGGAATTCGCCTAACACTTACTGATTTACGTGAAATAGAGGAAGATGGCACACCAAAAAACAGTGAGTTTTTCTCAGAAGGCGGATTGGTAGAGTTTGTACAATACTTAGACCAAACCCGCGAACAACTTATTCCGTTACCCATGTATATGGAAGGCGAGAAAGACGGCGTTCCGGTTGAAGTTTCATTGACTTATAATACCAGTTATTCTGAAAACGTATCTTCGTTCGTAAACAATATTAATACGCACGAAGGCGGAACGCACGTTTCGGGTTTCCGCATGGCGTTGACCCGTACACTTAAAAGCTACGCCGATAAGTCGGGTATTTTAGCAAAAGAAAAAATAGAAGTTTCCGGCGATGATTTTCGTGAAGGATTGACCGCAGTTATTTCTGTTAAAGTGCAGGAGCCGCAGTTTGAAGGGCAAACAAAAACTAAGCTCGGAAACAGCGAAGTAACTTCTGCCGTGAGTGGTTGTGTTCAGGAAATGCTTGAAAACTACTTAGAAGAAAATCCGAAAGAGGCTCGTGTCATTGTTGATAAAGTACTTTTGGCTGCTAAGGCTCGTATTGCGGCTCGTAAGGCCCGTGAAATGGTGCAGCGTAAAAATATCCTTACGGGTGGTGGGTTGCCAGGAAAGCTTGCTGACTGTGCTAATA
>JBLHXN010000081.1:0-14694 GCA_047630355.1 Spirosomataceae bacterium
TCATAGTCGCTTGTGTACTTACAGGACTGATCAAAGGGATTTGGTACGCCAAAGGAGCCGTCCACGATTTTAAGATGCTGAAAGATAAAAACCCCGAATTGGCAAAGGACATCACTATTTTGGCAGACTTGGGCTTTTTGGGGATACAACACATTTATAATAAGTGCATTATACCCCATAAGAAATCAAAGAACAAACCATTAACCCAAGAGCAGAAAGAGGAAAATAAGTCTCAAGCCTCAAAAAGGGTGATAGTCGAACACCTCAACCGCTGCTGTAAAATATTCAGGATATGCAGTAGTAGGTTCAGGGGAAAACATAAAAATTACGAAAAAAACTGGGGAAATATAAGTGCAATTGTAAACCTTAAAAAAGCCACAAACCACATGAAATACACCGAGTTTTAATTAGGAAAGAAGTCTAATAGTTACCTTAATGAAATAGGCTGGGTATATGTCTTTGAGGGCAGGAAAATCCCGCAGGTCGATAACACTTAAAACTGCAAACTGGCAAAATGATAAGGTTTATAAACTACTTTATGATGCCGAAATCTGTGTTGTTCCTGCTGTTTTCAAGATTTATTTACGTGAGAAGGGCGTTTATCAACGTCAGAAAGCGACCGTTTATAGTACCACGGTCTATCGGTTCAAAAACTGGTATGTGGTCGAAGATTATGAAAGTCTGCTAACTTACCACGAATACCTTCGCCCAAATGTGTCTCCGCCAAACTTTTCACGGCACTAAACTTGTCTAGTACTGATTATCAGGCAACTTTGAACGGAACTGTCTTCAATGGAACAATTGATCACGACACTGCCATTACTTCTTATACTCCTGAAGGACATACAGACAAAATACGCTTTACCAAATCATTTGGAAGTAACGGGGTCAGGTACCGTTTACGGTACGTTTACATTAAACACGCAGCTGACACTATTGCTAAATACTTTGATGGCAATACGGTGAAGTTGAAGTTTGTACGTTCACACGAACGGACTAACAGTCAAATGAATCTGTGGTTTATCTACTTAAACGGACTCTTTTCGGGGTGGATACTGGTACGTAGAAAGTCATATAACAGGAGGTCTAAATCCGTTTTATATCTTATATAAACAAGCAATAACCTCATCAAGCACTTCGCCGGAGTGTGGTATCGCTATGGGTCAAATGGTTGGGTAGGGCATACACATATACCGGTGGCACATCCAGTTTTTTAGCTACAACGTCTATCAGTCACTTCTTAAAAGTGAATGGTCATAACTGTACAGTTATGACACCTACGTACACAAATCGAAATACGGGTTCTGTCTTCCCACGACTGATTAATTTTCCTGTGGCAAACAAGTCGGACTTGTATAATTTAACAGCCGCCGATGGATTAGAAAAAGGATTGACCGTTTTCAATTTAACAGATGAGACGCTGGCGTTCTTTGATGGTTCTAACTGGAAAAATGTCAAAAACTGTGCTGCATCTGTTCCAAAATTATTGCAGCCTAGGCATATTCTAATGTTCAAAATATCAGAGAATATCGCTTAGAATTTTCTATTCACAATAGTCCTTAGGAGTTATTAGGTTTTTATCCGCCTTCTACATCTTTAATAAATACTCAGATTGCTTTCAGTAGCCCAACTCTTGGATTGCTTTATACACCACTTAATACTATGTATGCCTGGCGGATTGTCGCAATAGATAACTGCGGTAATGAAAGTGCTTCATGTCCGGTCAACAGTTATTTTGGATTAGGGAGTACAGGCAATGTACTTAACTATCATCTGACTATATCCGGGAATTTTACTATCTGAACTTCTATTGGTTTCGACTTAAATCAAAGTTATACTTTTGGTCTTGAATACGTACTAAAGATATTTGATGAAAATAACAGTTTGATTTAAACGGTGAGTCAACCCACCACAGCGGTTGACGTCTGCTATTCATGGGGGGACAACCCCCATGAATAGCAGACGTCAAATTTATGTAAAGCCTGTAAGCGTGACTAATCCTTTGCCAAGCCAAATGTCCAACAAGATTGATTTTTTACAAGCCTACAGTAAGTTGTGAAATTTAACTAATCTAAACAATCGTCCAACACAGAAAATCCCCCGAAACGCATGATTTCGGGGGATTTATTTTAGAGAAATTGTTCAGTTGTGAATTTACTGCCTCGTAACCTTACTCGCTCCGGAAGTATCTGAGTCAAGATTATCTACCCGTCCAAAGTTAATGCTACTTGCCCCGCTGGCTTCAGCTTTGGCTCGTTTTACCCGAATTTTTTTGGCATTTACGCGGCTGGCTCCGCTGACATCAAAATCAGCTTTGGTAGCCCGGCCCCGAATGTCCAGTCGGCAAGCCCCGTTTAAGTCAACTGTTAAATCGTCAGTTTCCACATCAATGGCGGCTCTCGAAGCACCACTCATTGAAATATCAAGCTGCTTTAGATTCTCAAAGTCAATTACTTTAGCTTGTACAGCACCGCTCATGTCAAATTTTTTGAGCGTTGGCATGGTGATGTAGACGTAAACCTTGGAACGGTCAGATATAAAAATGTCTTCAAACTCCACGTTTAACGTGTTTCCGTTTAGTTCTACTTCCACGTCGTTTAAGTCTGATTCCCGCTCTGCCACTACTTCTACGCTATATTTGCTGCCTTGGCGAACCATTACGTAAAACGCATTACTTACGTCAAGACTGGAGAAATCTTCGATTTCATACGTCTTCGAAAAGCCGTCACGTTTGCCTTCAAAAGCGTACCCGTCAATAATACTGTCGCCGTCGTTGTTGCGTTCGTATTCTTCCCTTTCTTCGTCAGAAAGCACGGGGCAATCTAGGCAAATTATTTCATTGTCACCTTTCATTTCAAAAGTGAACTTATTGATTTCGTCCAAATCAATACTGTTCTTATTGCTCAGTCGCCAGCTTTCAGACAATACGTTGTACGCAAAACTTGGTGACATTTTGAAAGGTCTGTTTTGCGGGATGTATAACCGCATACGCAGTTTTTGATTTCTGAAAGATGCTCCGTCCGGTAAATTACTGTGTCGGTCAAACACGATTGTCGAATCCCGTTGAATCGTCTGGTAATTAATTTCCCGGGCATTTTCTAACGCCTGACCACGGGTCGCACCCGATGCTTCAAATGATTTTTCTAGTCGCAGATCCAAACCGTTGCTTGACTCCAAACGTACCCTGATATCATCTTGCCAAGTTCCCTCGGATAATTCGTCCGAATCCAGAAAAAGTATGTTATCCGGCATCGTAAATGCTTGTATTTCTTCGTACGTTGCTTCACGAGCGAAGTTTAATGAATAGTTTGTGCCAATAGTTGTGGCTCCCACTAATCCGATAAACCAAACTCCCAAACCTGAAAGCCAAAGGTTACGCGATATTACCTGGCGGTTAGCAATTAATGAGACTCCTAATAAAGCAACCGTGACAGCTGGCAGGAATGTTGTCAAAAAGCCAAAGAAACCAGTCCAGGGGCTAATTTCCCGGGCAAGCATGCCGACTTCGTGTGAACCGTTTAACCACGTTTCATTGGTGGCTATACCGAAGAAAGCTGCTGTTGCGGCAATGATGCCTATTGCTAACGCTCCGCCAAGAATTAATAGGAATACGCCGATTAGAATCCGTAAAATCGGGCCTAAATTACTAAGTAAATTACCAATGGCACGTAAAACGGTTGCTATGATACGAAACGGAAAAAGTAAGATGCGGGTAATTGTGTTTTCGGGTGCGTTTTGTGGGACATTCAAACTTCGTTTTACGTTCGATTCTATATTTTCTAGCGTTACAGGTTCGCCTTTCATTTCCATTTTTTGGGTGAGGGTAGCAGCTTCAGGAGCTGATACCCACAAAATGATGTAAGCAATTATTCCTGCTCCGAAGAAACCGGACAAGACGAATATCAATCTAATAATAGCAATATCAATTCCGAAATAAGCAGACAAGCCACTTGCTACACCGCCGACAACTTTGCCTTCGGGATTCCGGTAAAACTTCTTGATTTTTGGATCTTCTTCCAGTTTGTTATTTGGCGGGAACGCCACCCAGCAAATTATATAGGCTATGATAAAAAAGCCGGAAGCGGCTGATTCGGTGATGGGTGATAAGCCAAATACAAGCAGAAGAAATATAATACGAACCCACGTTACATCTATATTGAAATAGTGAGCTAAGCCAGATAAAACGCCTCCAAGAGCTTTTCTCTTGGTATCTCGATAGATACGTTTCCGTTCTTCAGCCGGTGGTGCGGTATCTGGGTCAGTATCCGTATATGTTCCGGAATTTTCAACTTTCTTAGCTGCTTCAAAGTCACCTTCTTCTTCGAGGGCTTCAAAATCTGCCACAGTTCCCATCGATAAAATGAGGGTATCTACTTCGCTGTTTGAAATAATTACTTGTCCGTCAATAGCTCCTTTCTCCAAAAACTTTTCGGCAATACGAGCTTCGATATCGGAGATGATTTCCTGACTTCCTTCGTAGTTTGCAAAGTAAGCCTGAACTGATTTTAAGTAGTTATTGAGCTTAGTGTACGCATCTTCTTCGATGTAAAAAACTACGCCCGCTATATTTATTTGTATGGTCTTTTTCATTGTGATAATTCGTTAGTGTTTTCAGTAAATCAGTTAGGCGTGTTAGAGCTGACGATGGCATTTACGGAATCAGATAGTTCGGTCCACGTGGCGGCTAACGTTTTCAGGAATTCATGCCCTTCTTCGGTGAGTACGTAATATTTTCGGGGCGGTCCTGAAGAAGATTCTACCCACTTGTATTCTAATAGTTTAGCATTTTTCAGCCGGGTCAATAGCGGGTACAGCGTACCTTCTACCACCATTAATTGAGTATCTTTTAACTTATCAAGAATCTCAGAAGCGTAAACCTCACCCTTTGAGATGATGTGCAGAATGCAGTATTCGAGAATACCCTTTCGCATTTGCACTTGTGTGTTTTCAATTTTCATATGAACATGTTGTTAAATTTTAAGATTGAAAGAAACGGGACGAAAGATCGAAGAAGTTGTATGCCGGCTTTCCGCAGTCTTTCATTCCCTTTCTTAAACAGAGTTTTTCATAATTTGGTAATGCAAACCTATAAAAAGGTACTATGTAATGCAAGATACTTGGTTAGAAAATATTTCTGGCCTTTGATGTGCGGCGAAAAAAAAGGTTAATCGGTAAAATTAGCGGATAGGAAATTTTAGCTATTCAGTGCAGGTAACCTGCCCATACTATTTTAAGGGTTAATTGTCTTGTGTTTTAAATTAATATGTAACATTGTACTCTGATAGACAACAAACTATGCAGCATTCTATTAAAATATTATCTCCTAAAATATTGATGGGAATGAAGCATCGGGTTTCTATGGTGACACAAAACCCTTTTAAGCTTTAGAGTAAATTCATGCCCCGTAAAAGAGAAATTATGAATATAGTGAACGAGCTTATCTACTTCATGCAAGTTTACGACACTGACCAAACACCAACTCCAACGACCGAATACGGTCAATGGGTGGCAGTTGAAGTAGAAAGTGGTAGTGAAATTTCTGAAAGAATGGAAAAGTATGAATTGAAAGGTGGCTTATATGCAGTTTTTATTCATATTGGGCTGCCGAGTGATTTCCCAGAAACTATGAATTACACTCACAAAAATTGGTTGCCTGATTCTGAATACGAAGTTAATTTTCGGGAACATTTCGAGACTTTAGGAGCAAAGTACAAATGAAATGACCCAAACTCGGAAGAAGAAGTTTGGGTTCTAACAAGGCACAGCCTAACTGAATGAATTTTGGGGAGCACTTTTTTTCTAATCTATTTGATCAAACGTTGGAACACCAACTTTTAAAAACCTCTTTTTAACTCACATGATGAAAGTTTCTAAGTATCCACTATACGTAAAAGTATGTTGCGTTCTGATTTCAGTGGTAATTGTTGTTTACATTCTGGATATACTGCAGGCCTTTTTGCTACCAATGGTGTTCTCAATTCTAATTTCTATCCTTTTGTTACCGCTTTGTAATAAGTTGGAGAAATTCAAGGTCCCGCGTTCGATAGCAATAACCTTATGTCTGTTGCTGACAGTATGCTGCATAGCGTTATTCTTCTATATAGTTATCATGCAAATCAGAACATTTGACGAAATAATCCCTGCTTTGAAGCAGCGGAGTCTGACCCTTTATGAATCTATCAACCAATTTCTGAGGAACCGCTTCAACGTGCAACTTGACGAAGAAACGTTAAATATCAAGGATAATATGAGCAGTATCTTTGAAAATACGTCTGGTGTAGTCTCTGGCACACTGTCAACAACTACAGGTCTTCTCTCAAATCTTGCTTTGGTTCCTTTGTATACTTTCCTGCTTCTTTACTACCGTGATTTTTTTCGTGAATTCTTGCACCGTGCTATTAATATTAAAGACGGGCGGACAGACGATATTTTGGGAAGGATAAAAAAAGTCATTCTTAGTTATATGACTGGCTTATTATTGGTCATCGCAATAGTTGGAGTGCTGAATACGCTCTCGCTTTGGTTACTCGGAATAGACCACGCAATTTTCTTCGGCTTTTTTGCCGCAGTGTTGGTGTTATTGCCATACATTGGAATTGCAATCGGTTCGTTCCTACCAATCATGATGGCACTTATTACCAAAGATTCTGCTTGGTACGCCTTTGGAGTGGCTGCTTCTTTCGGGGCTATTCAGTTTTTGGAAGGAAACTTCATTACTCCGTACGTGGTAGGCTCGCAAGTAAGTATTAATCCGTTTGCCGCGATTGTTGCCTTGATACTATTTGGTAACCTGTGGGGAATTGGTGGTTTGATTTTGGCATTACCGCTTACGGCAATTATTAAGGTTATTGCAGACTCTTTTGAATCTTTAGAACCGCTTGGTTTCCTCTTGGGTGATGTAGATTAACGGGTAGGTCGATTGATTTGTCGGAGTGGTCTAACTTACTTTGTGTAACGCGTATTAAATCGTTTCCTTTGTTGGTTATTCAATGAAGTACAACAATAAAATACTATACAAAGTCGATGAAAAGACTGTTACCTGTTCTCCTTGTTTTCCTGACGGTGGTTTCTTTCGGTCAAAAGCAAAATGACAATTATAACTACTTTATCAAGCGTGCCACTTCTGACATAAAAGTGGACGGAATTGTGGACGAAATCGCTTGGGAAAGCCCACAAGTAGGAGCTTCGTTTTCGCAGATATTACCTATGGACACCAGTAGGGCAATTGCCCGTACGGAGTTCAAAATGTGTTACGATGATAAAAACATCTACCTGATGGTTATCAATTACAATATTACGCCCGGTAAGCCTTATATCACTGAATCAATGCGGCGTGACTTTTCGTTTTACGGAAACGATAATGACCTGATGGTGATGGATACTTTCAATGATCAGACAAATGGCTTTTCGTTTGGCTCGTCGGTAGCCGGTGGACAATGGGACGGTCTTATTTCTCAAGGTTCACGATTGGATTTAAGTTGGGAAAATCGTTGGGAATCAGAAACGACTTACGACGATGAAAAGTGGGTTTGGGAAGCCGCCATTCCGTTCAAAACGATTCGATATAAAGAAGGAATTACAAAATGGGGGTTAAATTTTAGTCGCCTTGATCTCAGTATCTCTGAAAAATCTGCCTGGGCACCAGTGACTCGTCAATTCCCTTCCATTTCACTTGCCTATGCCGGAAACCTTATCTGGGATGAGGCTCCTCCAAAACCAAAATCCAATATTTCAATAATTCCGTTTATAACGGGCGGAGTAGTAAAGAACCATCAGGCAGGAACGGCGGCAGACTACGACGGTGCTGTTGGGGTGGATGCCAAAATCGGTTTAACATCTTCACTGAATTTAGATTTAACCGTAAATCCTGACTTCTCGCAAGTCGAAGTGGACGTTCAGCAAACTAACCTTGATCGTTTCGAGCTTTTCTTTCCCGAGCGGCGACAATTTTTTCTCGAAAATGGAGACCTTTTCAATAATTTTGGTTTCAGCTCAATTCGTCCGTTTTTCTCCAGAAGAATTGGCTTAGATGCTCCCATTCGTTTTGGGGCACGGGTAAGCGGAAAAGTAAATAAGAAATTGAGGATTGGCGTATTGAATACCCAAACGGGCAAAAATAGCAAAGGTGGTCTTGGTTCAAACTATTCCGTAGTATCGTTTCAGCGGCAAGTATTCGCCCGCTCAAACTTTGCCGCTATTTTTGTAAACCGACAAACCGTCGGCGAAGCCGCTCCCGATAATCTTTCAAACTTGGCGGATTATAACCGTAGCCTCGGGTTTGAATATAACTTGCTTTCAAAAGACCAACAGTGGAACGGGAAAGCTTTCTATTTAAAAACGTTTTCTCCGTTTACTGATGGCCTCGATAATAATACTTACGCCATGAATATTGAGCGGAGCGGACGTAAATTCAACGCCGAACTGCAATTAGAAAGAGTAGGGGAGGGGGTAGTCGGAAACGAAGTTGGTTTTATCCGTCGGCAAAATTACGTCTACGTAAATCCCCAGATTGGTTATCTTTTTTTTCCGAAATCTGAAAAGATAGTGAGCCATGGGCCAGCGTTTTTTTCGAGTGCATATTTCGACAAGCAATTTTCCAATATGTTTGAGAATACAAACTATCTTTCTTACGGAGTCAACTTCTTAGATCGTAGCGAATTAAAGCTCTGGACAGCCACAGACTTTATTCGCTTGAATCGTGACTTTGACCCGACAAACTTAGTTGGAGAACGCATTGCAGCGGGAACAGAACATAGCTGGCGGTCGTACGGAATAGAATATGAATCTACCAACCAAAAGCGATTTACCTACCAATTTGCTTTACGAAACGGTGGGTACTACGCAGACGGTAAGCGTTTTCAATCAAACATGTCAGTTGGGTATCGCTTTCAACCGTACGTTTCCATGCAGGTAAACGCTACCTATAATCACTTGCAGTTTGGCGAAGCGGAAGTTTTGCCTGAAGTTTTTCATAACAATAGTTATGATTTGTGGTTAGTCGGGCCACGTATAGACGTGACGTTCACGAATAAGCTGTTCCTGACAAATTTCCTTCAATACAATAATCAAACAAACAACGTTAATTTAAATACTCGCTTCCAATGGCGATATAGCCCGGCATCTGACCTATTTATTGTTTATACTGACAATTACTACGCAGATACGTTTAACGTCCGTAACCGAGCCATTGTGTTGAAATTTACGTACTGGTGGAATGTGTAGCAATTCTAACGGGTTGTATCACGCTTCTTCGCTTTAAATACGATGTCTAATTGGCGAAAATATTGCTGAGCCTTTGATAGCTTGATATTATTTCTAAAGTCAGGCAAGTCAAACCGCATACAATCTTTGAGTTTGTAAATATCTAGTTGACTTACAAGTCTGCTCGCTCGGAGGTGATAGATAGCATCGAGCCACATTTCTGGTGTCCAGATGATGAAGAACAGCGTCATAAAAGAGTTGAAAAAATTGAATGGTGAATTTCCCCACATAAAACACTGCATTCTTATTTCATCAAGAACGGTCATTTGGTAACCTAATATGGCGTGTTTCAAATCATGCTCTTTATACTACGGCACTAACATAATATTATTTTTGACCATCATGGAGTGCAGTGTTTTGCCAATTGTATTTGCCGGAAGTTTGCCCATTTTCGAAAACAGAATTTCACAATAGTGCTTGTCGCCAAAAAAGCTTAAAGTCCCGATTGCTAATTCGAGCTGTAACGGAAAGATGTACTCGTACCTGACTTTTCGGGTTGTTTTCAGTAGAGTACTTATATAGCGATAGTCAGTTAACGAAGGTGTATTCCTTAAAGTAAGTATAAATTTAATCAGACTCAAATTAAATCCTGTTAACAGGGCTTGTTCATAAAAAAGAAGAGATTCCAAAAAGTGTTTAATTTTGTAGTGGGAACAAACAAAATCAACCTTAATGAAATCTCTTAAAAAAACGAAATTAGACTGTATTTTGATGCAATCCAATCAAAGCTCCCCGATATTCGGGATGACCGTGGGAAACGGCACGAACTGGCTTTTGTCGTGGTTTGCTTTTTGGTGGCAATCTTACGGAGCGACAAAGCGTTGAACATGTCGGTCATCCACCGTTCAATGTTGGAGGATTTTGGTCGTCTGGCCCGTACTTTGGGGATAGGTGTAGGACGCTGCATTTCTTATAGCCAGTTGAAGCGGGTGATAAGAACCATTGACCATGAGTCGTTTAACTCCATAAACAACGATTATTTCGGGAAGCATGTTTCCCAAGAAAGTAATAAGTGGAAGACTGTTGACGGTAAGGAATTACGGGGAAGCATTGATGGTGTAAAGGGGCAGAAAAGAGGTCAAAATATAGTGAACATGATCTCCCACCAAGACTCGCAGGGTAGTATAATCGGCGGGTATGACGGCTCAAAAGCGTCTGAAAAAGTAGTGGTCACAGACTATTTCAAGGCTTTAGGAGTTAGTGATTGTTCCAGTTTTACGTTCGATGCCCTCCATACATCGGAACAAAACCTGAGCTTGATCTCTCAAAAAGGAGGATACTTTTTGGCTCAGGTAAAGAAAAATCAGCGGATACTTCTGGAAGATTGCCAGAATGTAGTTTTTTATCAGCAAGCTGTTTGTGAGAAAACAGAAGTGTAGAAAGGACACGGCAGGGTAGATGAACGCAAGTACAAAGCTTACCAAATAGAACTTGAGGACTTACAACCTCGTTGGAAACAAACAACCATTTCCACTTTGATAACTGTAGAACGAAAAAGGTTTAGCATAAAAACGGGGAGGCGGAGTATTCAAACTGCTTACTGGATCAGTAACCAAACTGCTGATAACAAAGGGTTTACTGAATTAACAGAAGCGATAAGGAAACATTGGAGCATCGAAGTCCACCACTATTGCCGAGATGTACAATGGGGCGAGGACAGGATGATAATGAGGGATAAAGCTGAGGCTAATGCCGTTGCCAGTTTTATTACCGTGGCAACAAACCTGTTTCAAAAACAAGACTCGAACACCTCAGAATTAAGAGAAAAAATAACGAAAAACTGGAAAATGATCCACACCATTTTCAAACCAAAATGATTTCTATGAACAAGCCCTGATCCTGTTAACAAGGGTAAGGGTTGTTATTAAAATAGCTCAATGAAATTTTCGTCAGTTAGCGGGCTTTGTTCGTCTGGTTCAAAAGAAAAAAATAAAGGTGTATGGTCTCGTAATTATGCCGAACCACATTCATTTGATTTGGGAAATGCTCGAACCGAACGGCAAGGAAATGCCAAATGCAAGTTTTATGAAATTTACAGGACATCAATTTTTGGTAGAGCTACGAAAGAATCACCCGCATTTGTTACCTTTTTTCAATGTTGAAACAACTTCCCGGAAACACCATTTTTGGCAAAGAAACAGCCTGCCTTTTTTGCTTATAAACGAGGAAGCTCTGGTTCAAAAGCTTGTTTATATTCACAATAATCCGTTGCAGGAGAAATGGCAACTCGTTGATAGAGCCGAAGATTACGTGTACTCATCGGCACGGTTTTATCAAACAGGAAACGATGAATTTGAATTTTTAACACATTGGAAAGATAGATGACCATTGCATTCGTCCGTGAGGACACGGACAACGGCATACTTATTCGTCGTTACGATTGTCCGTCAGGACACGGATAATGGTATCGTCGCTGTTATCGCCTGTGACTACGCGTACAATGGCGGGCAGAAAACAAAATGCCGTTGCCTGTGTCCTCACAGGCGACAACTTTCAGTATCTAGTCAATCGGCAGACCTACTTGCTTGAGCAATTGTGAGGCGTTAAAACTCGTACAAACCCCCGCTTTTATTTTGTAATCGAATTCTAAATCATTGTTGACGTTTTTAAACTCGAAGAAGAAATTTTTAATGATTTCAGGAAATTCCGCAGCAACTTCGGTGGCTCGTAAATCGTGCGTAGCAACAAGCGAATACGTGTCAGATTTCGCAATTTTACGGAGTAAGGCAATGGCTCCTTTCAGTTTATCTTCGGAGTTTGTACCCCGTAACATTTCGTCGATGAGGAAGAGGTGATTTTTGTTTTCGTCAATACCGTTCACAATCATCTTTACCCGATTGATTTCGGCTTTGAATGTCGAAACGTTGAGGTTTAAATCATCCTTGATACGCATATAGGTTATCATTTCAATATTCTTACTCAAACGCAGGCTTTCGGCACAAACCGGAGCACCCATATAGGCGAGTAAAATATTTGTCCCGACCGAACGTAGGAACGTACTTTTTCCCGACATATTTGAACCCGTAATCAGGCTGATTCGGTTTTGGTTTTGAATGTCAAAATCATTTCTGACGTTGGAGTCCCCCAATAGCGGATGCCCAACCTGCTTGCCCCGCAGTTCAAAAGGCTGTTCTTCGCTTAATTCGGGGAACACCCAGTCGGGATGATTTACGGCACAAGTTGCAAAACTTGCCAGTACTTCAAACTCACCAATTACGGTTAGAGTTTCTTTGAAAAAGCCGGGATTTTGCTCGTTCCACCGTTTTAGCTTTATAAGTTGAATAACGTCAAACGGCGAGTAAATGTAGTAGAATAACGCTGCCATTTGATTTCGACGGATTTCCAGTTTTTTTACTAAATAACTGAAAGCTCTTACGGGATTCTGAGCGTCGGTAGACTGCGGAATCTGCGATTTTAATTTGCTGTTTTTTGCCATTTTCCAGTCTTCTGTTAAAATAACTTCGACGGCTCGTTCGATGGGTTGTAATGTCCGGTAAACGCCTTCGACTTTGACAAAATACGCTTCGCTCAGTTTGCGGTAACTTCCCACAATTCCCAAATTCACTAAGTAAATAATAAATCCGGCAACGCCCGTAATTGTCCAGCTAACTAAGAAACCAACAGTGAGGAGTCCAACCCACAAAAACGGTAATAACTTACCATAAAAAGAAAGCAGTTTTTCGTTTTTGATTTCATCTTCAAATGTAAAATCGTAAACTGCTTGCGTCTTGGATTTGTCAGACTTGATGAGCGGGAAAAGTACGCTCAAAAATCCCTCGTGCCACTGTTTATTTTCCGCAATCTCTTTAGCAGCATTTTGAAAATGTTCGGTTGGTTCGTTTGTTTTCAATAGAAAAGAATCCCGCAACTTGTTAATTCCGAGCGAAGTCGCCGCACGACTCAGTAAACTAAATAACGAAAAATCCCCGAATACGTCTAAGTCTTCAGAGTATGGGTGTACGTTTTCGATGAATTCTTCTCCGTTATAATAAGCACTTGGCTTTCTCTGAATTACATGTAATTCGTTTTCAAAAAACCCCTTTTTATAAATGAGCTGCTGCGTTTTTGTTTTAATTTCGTCGTGGATTCTGACTAAAAAATAAAAGCCCACAAAAATACCGACGGTCAGTATCAGCCACAGCGGACTAAATGCCGAACCAAGGTAAATACTGCCAAAAAATAGCACGATACCAAGCAAACGGTAATTGCTGTATTTGTTCTCTAACGCAGCGGAAGTTTTGACGGCATTTTCTACTTCCCGGATTTTTTCTGAATAGTACTTTTCGATGGTGATAGTGTTTTAGGTTTCAATTCAACAACTATGGTTGGAATTAGGTTTGGCTTATTTCGGCAATAAATTAGCGGATGTAATAAACTGTTACAATTATTCAACCGCCAAAACTTTAAACACAATCCGCTGATAATCGTCTTTCTCATAAAGCACACCGACTCGTTTTTTTGAAAGTACCACGAGGTCAGAGTAAGCCGCCGAACCCAAATCAATCGTTTGAGACTTTGCCCACGTTTCGCCGCCGTCGTAACTCGATTTGAGTTCGAGGTTTTTACGTTCTCTTTCGTGGTTTAAATGGCTAAGTAGAACAATGTCGCCTTTACGCTTACGGATAATATTCAGACTGCCTTCACAAACGGGATCGGTGAGTTGTTCGTCAATTCCCTGCTCGTACCACGTTTCGCCGTTGTCTTTACTTCGGGCGTAATAGCGTTTACCCGTTTTTTCGGTTTGGTCACGAGCGTTGAAAAGTACTTCTCCGTTGGAAAGTTGAGCGGCGGTCGCCTCGTTGCTTCCTTGCAAATCAAGCGATTCTGAAATCTGAAATGTTTCGCCATGATCATCGGAATAGAAAGCGTTGGCGTGGTAGTTTATTTTGCCTTTTTGCACATCGCCTTGGCTGTAATTTATTGGAACAAAAAGCCGACCATTTTTGAGTTGGATGGCGTGACCGGGCGTATTGGCAAAATGCCGCCAATCCTCTTTGAAATTATAGGCAGGGTTTACATTTGGTTCGTTTGGTCGGTGAACTTGGGTGGTGATATTTGTGGGAGACGACCACGTTTCGCCGAAGTCAATAGAGGTAATAAAAAGTACTTCTCGAACGCCTTTTCCGTTTACTACGTCGTGCTCAGAAGCTGTTCCGGTATTGTAAAACAGAAATAAACGCCCATTTGGAAAACGTGGGTCTTGTAAATCCAAAACGGGAGCGGGATTTCCGGCTTGTAGATTTCCGTAATCAACAACGGATTTCATTTCTGACCATATTTTGCCGTCGTCAGTGCTTTTTTTGTAAATAATATCCACATCTCCGAAATCTGAACAAGAGCTTCTGCGACCTTCCGCGAAGGCAATTAATAATCCCCTTTTTACTTCAATAATTGCGGGAATGCGGTAGCACTCGTAACCGTTTACTCCAGACC
>JBLHXN010000082.1:0-14547 GCA_047630355.1 Spirosomataceae bacterium
CTGTTAATAAGTTTATAAATGGACTAACAGTTATTCTAATACACAGTATTGTGAATGCTTACGCAAAAGAAAAAGTACGTTTACGTAAAATAGGAAAGCCTATGCACGATGAATTTGATAATTGGAGTAACAGCTTTGGCGAGCAAATTGATTTTAGTCACTGATAATGTAAAAGACTTTCGATTCATAGACGGTTTAGAAGTTGAAAACCGGATGAATAGCTCGAAATCTTAATCCCCGATCAACCCATGTCCAAATCCATCCTCGTAGTTAAATTCGGAACGGCTTCTATCACCAAACAAAACGGTGAACCCGATGAGCGGATTATTCTTGAAATTGCCCGACAGCTTGCTACGTTGCAAAGTGCATATCGAATCGTAATTATTTCGTCCGGTGCGGTGGGAGCGGGGAAGCATTTTATTAAAGATTACGTCGGGACGATTAATCAACGCAAAGCGGCGGCGGCGGTCGGGAATCCGTTGTTGCTTGCCATTTACGCTAAATACTTCGCTGCTTACGGTATTTCGGTTGCCCAAAGTCTTTGTGAACGGCAGCATTTCGCTAACCGGGAGCAATTCCTACAACTCAAAAATACGTACGAAGAACTCTGGAAAAACGGCATCATTCCGATTGCCAATGAAAACGACGTAGTTAGTGATCGTGAATTGAAGTTTTCTGATAATGACGAACTCGCCACGCTCGTTGCCACGGGTTTCGGAGCAGAAACGATGCTGATTTGCACGCAATCGGGTGGATTATTAGACCGTGAAAAGCAAGTTGTAAACCAAGTAAATCAAATCGACGACGAAATATTGGGTTTAGTGGATTCCTCAAAGTCTTCGCTCGGAACGGGCGGAATGGCTTCTAAACTGACATTTACCAAACTTGCCACCCGCATGGGAATTCGGGTAATAATTTTTGGGATGAATCAATCCGAAGGTTTATTAAAAGCCTTGAACGGCGAAAGCGGGACAACGTTTCAACCGCAATCCGCAAATCTATCCGCCCGAAATAAATGGCTCGGTAGCGGCGGTTTAACTTCCGGTAACATCACGATTGATGCGGGAGCAAAAAAAGCGGTGCTGAACAGAAATAGCCTACTTTCCGTAGGAATCTTGACCACCGAAGGTGAATTTGAAAGCGGTGAAATTATCGAATTAAAAGACGAAGCAAACGTAACTTTTGCCGTTGCCCGAACCCGTTGTTCCTCCGCCGATATTCCAATCCGTGATAAAATTCAGGGCTTCGTAGTTGCTCACGCAAATGATATTGTGGTGGTGTGAGGAGGGAACAAGATTTGATTTGCAGCTGTTTTCGGTTTTATTCCTTTTTCTTTTTAAATGTTAGAACTACGGCAATAATAAATACTATTAGGTAAAGAAAACCTAATGCTTGTTTTCTAAATACAAAATTTTGAAAATCAAATTCTCTAATCAGTGCTGAACCTAATATGAATGCCATCATAGCAAAAATGATATTAAAGCCCATTTTATCTTTCATACTTCAATATTTTGTTAATTCGTGTGTGTGAAATCAGTTCGTTAAAATTACGATTAACTTTCAGACACGCGAAAAAAAGTTTGACCATTTCGGTTTTTCTATTAAACTTGATTCCGCCTTTCCAACAAAACGCCTACAATAAAAACCACAAGCGTCAAGAAAAGTAAAAACCCCCATATTAATGCTTGCCGATTGCTCTCAAAGCCATCACCTACTACTTTAATGGTTGAATCAACAAGTAGATAAAGGAATGGAATGAATAAGATGATGGTTCTCTTTCTGCTTTTTGTCATTTTTTTAAGTGTTTATTTCAAATCCGTTAGTCAGTATTCTCCTTGTGGCGATTATAGAGTTTCTTACGATGAATGAGTTCTAATCCAAGCTACGATTTCGTTAAAGTCGGTCAGCCCCGATGCAATACTGATAACGAAATCATATTTTTCGTCTTGTGTTGCGTTCACGTCTTTTCCATATTGCATCAAAATCAAACGCATCAAAACGTATCCCGTTCGTTTGTTTCCGTCAACGAAAGGATGATTTTTGACGATACTTTCTAATACGGCAGCCGCTCTTTCTTCGGGAGTTTTATAAAACTCTGTTTCGCCAAAACCGCTAAACGGTCGTTCGATGGCGGACTGCAACAAACCCCTATCTCGTACGCCTTGCGAACCACCGAACTGTTCTATCAAAATTTGGTGGATTTCAAGAACTTCTTGTAGGTTTATCACTGAGCTAATTTTTCCAAAAGTTCTCTATCTTCCGTCAAAATAGTGTTAAGGTTGAGCGACAACCGCTTTTTTTCTTGTGAAGCTTTTTCAATTTGTCGCAAATAGTGTAATAATTCACCCAAAACATCGCTTGGTAAGGTGTCCACAATTTTAGCAATTTCTTGTTTTACGCTCATAATCAATTAGTATTATCAGGTTCTTTAACTCAAACAAATATAACAAAATCTTCATAAAACCTGCGGCAGATCCTTCATCTGCGTCACTTTCCCCGTTTCAAAATCAACGGTAAAACAAAACGTTTTTAAACCGTTAGTAATCGCTAAAAATGGAGCGTTGATAGTTTTGTTATAGCGGCTTGCTTGCTCGATAACGTATTGGTTTATTTTGATTTCGGGTGCTTTGCATTCTACTAATAAATGAGGTTTTCCTTCTCTGTTATACACCACAATATCGGTTCGTTTTTGGAGGAAATTGTAGGTTGTTCCCTTTTCGACCTGAAACAAACTTCGTGAATAGCCGTAGTTTGAAATCAATAGGCGAATTACGTGCTGCCTCACCCATTCTTCGGGAGTCAAAATAATGTTTTTCTTTCTGATAATATCGAAAATCATAAACTTCCCTTCCGATTCCTTGATTTTGTGATCAAATGCGGGTAGATTTAATAGTGGCAGTTTAGAATTTTTCATTTAGCAGTGAACTTATTAGTTGTATACGAAGTTGTTAACCCCAAGAAATCGGTAAGCTAAGGCTACAACCCGATTCTGCGGAAACAAAGTTTCACGTCATTCATAAATTCCGACTACGAATTACTCTCGTCGTTTGCCCTCTCTGGAGGGATTTTCTGGTAAAAATTGACTTACTTAAAGAAAAACGAATGAAGACAAAAAAAGAAATTGTGGACAATTGGCTTCCACGCTACACCGGAACGCCATTAGATGAGTTCAAACCTTATATCCTGCTAACAAATTTTTACGATTACGTACAAATGTTTGCTGACAAATACGACGCTCCCGTTCGGGGAATTGGAAGGTCAATGCAAACATCTTCGCACGGAAATATCACCATTATAAATTTCGGAATGGGTAGCCCACTGGCGGCTACTATCATGGATCTATTGACAGCTGTTAATCCGAAAGCCGTGTTGTTTTTAGGTAAATGCGGTGGTCTAAAGAAAGTAACACAACTTGGTGACTTTATCTTGCCTATCGCCGCGATTCGTGGAGAAGGAACGAGTAATGATTACGCTCTTCCCGAAATTCCGGCTTTGCCTTCCTTCCGTTTGCAACGTTCGGTTTCGGAGATGATTATTAAGCATAATATGGATTACTGGACAGGTACGGTTTATACTACCAACCGCCGGGTTTGGGAACACGATGAGAAGTTCAAAGACTACTTACGTGAAATTCGTGCGTTAGGAATTGACATGGAAACGGCGACGATTTTTATCGTTGGTTTCGTGAATTCTATTCCGCACGGAGCGTTGTTATTAGTTTCAGATAACCCAATGCAACCCGAAGGTGTAAAAACCGAGGAAAGTGATAAAGTTGTGACCACAAACTACGTGCAAAAGCACTTAGAGATTGGTATCGACTCGTTAAATGAATTAGCAGAATCAGGCGAATCTGTGAAACACTTACGCTTCGAGAACGTTTTTCAAAACTAATTCTGATTCATCCTGTTAGTGGTCGAAGACTCTGACCGCGGTTAAGCGTATTGGCTAATCGTTTTCTGAAACTTCCCGAAGTAGTTCGTCAAAAGCTTCGACCAATTCATTGCGGGTTTGGGTTTCAATTTCGTCACCTTCAATCCTTTTGAGGAAAATCTCTTTCGGAGAAAGCGACGCGACATTTTCACCCGTGGCGAAAAGTTGAGCCGTACCTGCTACTTTGTTTTTGTACGTCAGTTTTGAAATCACAATTGCGAAATCACGATTTTCAAATTCCTGATTCATCAAATTAAAGCGTAACGTATGGTTGGGGTCGTAAGCCTCTTCCTCCACCAAAATTTCCATCAAAGCGGGCAGTTGAAAACTGGACTGATATGCTTCAAGTGCTTCCCATACTTCGTCAATTGTGCCCTTTAGTCGCTTTAGCTCTCTGAATTTTGGAACATCAATAAGTTCAGGAATGCTTAATTTCTCGTTTTCGAGCGTAAGTTCGATGATATATTTTTGATCTTTCCGTTCGCTAAAACTCAACGAAATTGGTGAGCCCGAATAGCGAATAAAGTCAGAATCAGCGATGCGTTGCGGCTTGTGAATGTGCCCAAGGGCGATGTAATCAAACGCTTCGGGAAAATTATCTGACGTGAAAGCCGCCACGCCGCCAATGGTGTGTACTTCCCGTTCGCTATCTGAAGTACTTACGCCTTGAACGTACAAATGTCCCATTGCGATACTCGGCACGTCTGGAATTAAAATTTCTGCCAAGGCTTCATAATGAGTCTTGATTCCTTCGCTGATTTGCTTTAGCTGATTATCGTAACTATTTCCCGCCACAGATTTACGAATATCCGCGTCTCGTAAATACGGAATCGCTGCAACCTGCAAAACGGGGTTATTTGCTTCGTCGTTTATCGTGATTAGTTCGTCTTCAATATTTTCGGTAACTGTTCCCACAACTGCGATGTTCAGTAAATTTAGAATATCTCGGGGAGCATTTAATAACGAAGGCGAATCGTGATTTCCGCCCGTGATAATTACCCGACAATTTAACGGAATGAGTTCCGTTAAAAACTCATAATACATCGCCAATGCCGAATTTTTCGGATTTGCCGTATCAAATATATCTCCCGAAACGAGCAAAAGGTCGGTTTTGCGTTCTCTTATTTGTTCAATCAACCAATTCAGGAATAGCTGATTATCGGGTTCGAGGCTGTATTTATGCAGTGATTTTCCGAGGTGCCAATCGGCGGTATGGAGGATTTTCAAAATAGTCGGTTTTTAGATGTCAGAATACTCCGTTGGGTAAAGGTAATATTGGGTGTTTTTAGATACGGTGTTGGCGTATTGTGGATCAGCTTTTAACACTGTCCATTCAGGAGCACTTCCGAATGCCTTCCAATGCTCGTCACGGCCGGCTTGGTTCTCAAACGTTGTCATGTACATGAGGTTCGGCATGTGGCTACCTGAAATTACTTCGCCGTAAAAAACAGCATTGAAATTCAGTCTTTCAAAGAGCTTAACTTCACCGCCAGCGTTAAACATATCTACTTTTTTACGGTAATACTTTTCTGTTGGACCTTCGTAGCTTCTCAGCTCATAAATTCGGTTTTCTTTCGGACCAGTCAAATTCGGAAGACTCAATTGTGGCATTTCAGAAAAAGCCCGTAAAATGATGGTTTCAAAACGATCAAAAGGTTTATTGTCAAACATGGCGTTGATGTAGGCATTTCCGGCACGTTGATAAACTGCATCTTTTGCCAGTTTGTCGGCAATTGTAAGTAGTTGGCTTTGAGACTTCAGCGGCGTAAGTACATATACTTTTTTGCCCGCGTCATCTGTTGTGCTGCGTGGCTTAAAAACACCAATGCTTTTGATTCCTTGACGGTGCATGGCGGGTAGATACGCGTCTTTGAGGTAGGTATCAATCATTTGCTCTTGTTCGGGGCTACTGACTGTGTAAATTTTAATCTCGTAGAATGACCTTTTAGCGGCGTGGGCAAGTGTTGATATACTTAGTGCCAAAAGTAGGGCAAGTGCTAAGGGTTTTTGGAATAGTTTCATTTGGGTTGTTTTAATAACTTGAGTTAGGTTTTATGATCTGCTTATTTTACAAAAATACGTTTACTTTATTTCAACTAATTGGTCTTTGGGATATTTTACGGTGTATTTCATTTGTAGCGTGCGACTTTCGTTGGGAGAAAAATATACCCATGAGGTTTCACAAGCCGTAGCTGATAAACCTCATAGGTATTCAAACTCTTCAAACTTACAAATTCATTTTCTTCAACTCATTTACCGCAAAGTCTGCCGCACGGGCGGTGAGTGCCATGTACGTCAATGACGGATTCACGCAAGAAGAAGATGCCATTGCGGCACCGTCTGTAACGAATACGTTTTCTGCTCCCCAGACCTGATTGTTTTTATTCAGGATGGAAGTCTTTGGGTCGCGTCCCATGCGTGCCGTTCCCATTTCGTGAATTCCTACGCCCGGACTTTTCTCCTGATCGTTATTTCCTTTCACGTTTTTAAGTCCGGCGGCTTCAAGCATTGATACGGCTTCCGCCATAATGGTTTCCCGCATTTTGCGTTCGTTTGGTCCCCAGGCAGCATCAAATTCAATTATTGGAAGACCCCAGCTGTCTTTTGTTTCCGAAAGTGTCATGCGGTTGGTTGGGTCTGGAAGGGTTTCGCCGAAACCCCATAGGCCCATATTCCAAGAACCCGGCTCGGTCATAGCAGTTTTAAATTCTGCCCCAAAGGAAGCACCTGTTGTTTTATGGTTTCCTTTGTTTCTTGAAGCTCCACCTTGATAACCAAAGCCCCGGAGGAAGTCACGTTTGTCATTTTGCCAATTGGCAAATCGTGGAATGTAAATGCCATTTGGTCGCCGACCGTAATAATATTGGTCTTCAAAACCTTCGTATTGTCCGCTTGCTCCCACGGCTAAGTGGTGGTCCATGATATTACGCCCCAGTTGGTCACTTTCGTTTCCTAATCCGTTCGGATGTTTAGAGGACGTTGACTGCATCATTATCCACGCCGTATTCATGGCGGAAGCATTTAGGAAAATGAGTTTGCCGAAGTATTCAATTTCTTCTTTAGAGTCTTCATCAATTGCTTTTACACCGATAACCTTCTCCGTATCTTTTTCGAAAATTACACTATAAACTATTTTATTATTGATGAGGGTCAGATTGTTCGTTTTCTGAGCGGCGGGTAATGAGCCACTATTTGTGCTGTAATAGGCCCCGAACGGACACCCTCTTTTGCACAAGTTACGATATTGACACGTTCCTCTGCCTAAAGCCAGTTGTTCTTCGGTTGGTTCTGTTAAATGAGCCGCCCGCCCAATCGTCATGGTTCGGTCTTTGAAGTTCTTTTCTATTCCCTTTTTTACTTCTTTTTCAACGCAGTTCATTTCCATCGGTGGTTGGAAAACGCCGTCGGGAAGTACATCGAGTCCTTCCTTTTGGCCGCTGACACCCACAAAGCGTTCTACGTAATCGTACCAATGGGCTAAGTCACCGTACCGGATTGGCCAGTCAACTCCGTGTCCGTCTTCAAGGTTCGCAAAGAAATCCCGTTCGTTCCAGCGGTAAGATTGTTTTCCCCAAGTTAGTGAGCGTCCGCCTGTTTGATAGCCACGTACCCAGTCAAAACGCCGCTTTTCAGCAAAAGGGTATTTTACATCGCTTACGAAATGTGGGAGTATATCTTCCGAACGGGCAAATCCGGCCCGGGCTCCTGAATAATATTCTTCTTTCTGTGCCAATGTTAAATTACCACGGTGTGGGAAATCCCACGGGTCTTTGTACGCATTAGCGTAACCTTCTATGTGCTCAACGTGGCGGCCACGCTCCAGCATTAGTACTTTTAATCCCTTTTCGGTTAACTCTTTTGCAGCTATACCGCCAGACATACCGGAGCCAACCACGATGGCATCGTAGGTTAATTCTTCTTTCGCTTTTCTTTGCAAATACATGTATATAGATTGGTTGAATGATAAATGATAGAATCAGTATTCTCGTATCTTTGTAAGATAATAGAAATTTGAAAAATAATGAAGAAAGATATTACGTTTCCGTCGGTAAAAAATGTTTCTATAGCTATCATTCCCCAAAACGATGATTTAAAATCACCGTGGAGCGTTTACCTACTGAACACCGGAGAAGTGACAATTAAGAATGTCATGGTGACTTCAACGGGTTTTGGGAAGCAGGAGGGAGAGACACAAAAAACGTCTACACTACGCTACTCCTTAGAAGAAATTGAACCCAATGAATACAAAGCAGTAGAGTTGATTGATCCCACCGTTTTTCATCTTAATAATGAATATTGGATTAGTTACTGGATAAACAATCAACTGTTTGACAAGCGATACTTGTTCGTGCCAGACAGTCTTAATGAGCAGCATTTTACGGAAATACCGTTAATGGGTGATAAGGGGATTTTGCACGAATGAGAAACCTACTTTACTCTGAATTACATGGGTTTATCTGAGCCTTGAAAATGGTGGTAGCATCAGATTCAAAGCCTGGTTTTAGGATTACCTCTTTATTTGACTGAAGTAGTAATTTGGCTCCTGCGTCTACTTTACTCTGAATGATAGCTGTTCCGGACGATTGATATTTTTTGGGAAAACCGTCATTCACGATAGAGTTTGTAAGGTTTACTACAGACGCACAACCAATATTATTGAGGTCAAGTTTTATGTTTAAAGCCTTACTCTTCTCTGACAAGCACCCGTAATCGTAATTACAAGAAACATAAACGGTCATGTCAGACTGGATTTTTAGAAATTGGTTATTACCGCCGCTCACCGCACCAGAGAAGTTGGCGTTTTCCCAACTCCAAATCGGTGTTCCTCCCGTTTGACACCCTCCAGTGATTAAATTGACGGTTGAGCCATAATGAGCCGTTGTCACTGAGGCTGTTATTGTTGGAATGGCTTTGGTTATTTTATAAAGATTAGCATCCATCCAGAAAAGACGCTGAGAAATCCAGTTTTTTAAATCGGTAATTCTGTTCGTAAAGTCAGGAGTGTGCCCCCAGGCGGTATGGTTTCTCAATGCGGCATCAGTACTTATGGCAGACAAGCTATCAATATGATTGAAAATTGTAGTGGTGTTCAGAAATTCAGAGCGAAATTTAGTATATCTGTTTCTTAGTAAATTTGAATAGGTGCAGTCTAACCCTAACTTTTTCCACCAAAAAATAGCACCTACTGCAATACAGTTATCTCCTACGTGCAGCCAACCTGCCGCGTTTGTTGTAGAATAACATTCACTACTGTTTGATAAAGCTTCGTCGAAATCCCAAACGGGCCCTGTAAATAATTCGCCGTTTTTGTCCTTGTAAAAATATCGGCTTCCGTCATACGCGTCTGCGTTTAAGCTAAACTCTTCAATCAGGCAGTAATCTGCAAAACTTTGCTCATCTATGTATTTGTGATAGCCCAAGGTTGGGTCAGTGAAAAAAGATCCGTACAATGCGTTCTCGAAAGACTGAACGTAATTTTTAATATAATTAAACTGTTCTGGCTGCAAATCTCCGTATTCAGGATAAGTCACAATGAATGGCTTATAGGTATTATAATGTTGAGGAAACCAATGGTTCTCCGGAACATTATTTTTGAGAGGGTCCCGTCTGAATATATAACCACCCGTCAAATCTTCTCCGGTTATCTCGTCGTCTTTAAGTTTGTTGATATCTACTCGGTTTTTATCCCTTTTTATTTTTTCTGTTAATAAATACACACCGATGTACGTACCGTTTAGCACAACTTCGCACATTCTGGTTCTGACTGAGTAGGCTCCGGTATTACCCCAGAGCCAGTACATTAATTCATTTTTAATTAACGTTTTTTCTATGTGATTTGCGATGAGCGTCCAGTCATTCTCTTCCGGCATTCCTAACAGTGATACATTATTGTTTGAGCCGTCAACTTTACGGGTTTCAAAAGTAAAAGACTTCTTTGGGAAAGTCAAAGAGGAATTTCCCCGCAACTCAATACCGATTTTACCATTGTAATCATTCGGGATATCAGTCGGTTTTTGATAGACCTTCAATGAATCATAGATAATTTTAAAATCGGCCGTGACCTTTGGATCATCCACAATGGCCTGACCATTTGTGTTTATTAATAAGATGGGCAGTTTTGTAGAGTCAAGAGCAACGGTAGTTGGCGGATATTGAGCCAGAATGACGATTGGAGAAAATAGAAGTATCAATAACAATTTTTCACGAAGAAAACCGGAGGCATTAATTATTGAAAAGAAGAACGTTTTGTGGTTAAGCATAAGGGGTATTCTAAAACGTAAAAATAACCGAACAAGTCTCATAATCACTATAAAAGACACTTTTTTGATTAAACGGCTATTGCCGCTGACTATCAATTGTGCATAATAATTGTTTACTAATAATGGTCAATTGTTTAACTTGCATTTTTGACATCTAAACCAAAAATGAACGTGAACAGCAAAGCAATATTAGTGATACTTGACGGTTGGGGAATTCCGAAAAAAGGCGAAGAGTGGCGAAGTGCCATCGAAGCCGCAGACGTTCCTTACTTCCGTTACCTAATGGAAAATTATCCCAATAGTACACTAGAAGCTAGTGGTTCAGCGGTTGGTTTACCAGAAGGACAAATGGGCAACTCAGAGGTTGGACACATGAATCTCGGAGCTGGACGGGTAGTTTACCAAGAACTTGAACGCATTAACGTCAACGTAAGAAATGGTAATCTAGCTAAAGAACCTGTTTTGGCAGAAGCTCTTGATTATGCCAAAACTAACGGCAAAAAAGTGCATTTTATTGGATTGGTATCTGACGGTGGCGTGCATTCACACATTGATCATCTGAAAGGTCTTTGTACCATCGCTTCGGAAGCGGGAGTGAAAGACGTATTCGTGCATGCCTTTATGGATGGTCGCGATTGTGACCCAAAAAGCGGCAAAGGGTTTATCGAAGACTTACAGCAACATTTAAGTAAAACGGGCGGTAAAATTGCTTCGTTAACGGGACGTTATTACGCCATGGACCGTGATAAACGTTGGGCTCGGGTGCGTCTCGCTTACGATGCTATGGTGAAAGGAGTAGGGGAGAAATACGTAGCCGCCAATGGTATTCAGTCTATCATTCAGGATTCGTACGATAATGATATTACGGACGAATTTTTGAAGCCAATCGTGGTTACGGAAAATGAAAAACCACTTGGTGTTATTGAAGACGGCGATGTAGTATTATGTTTTAATTTCCGTACCGACCGTGGCCGTGAAATTACCGAAGTGTTGACGCAAAAAGACTTTCCTGAGCAGGAAATGAAAGCGTTGAAACTACGGTATTTGACAATGACGAATTACGATAAGACTTTTGAAGACGTTCACCCAATCTACGAAAAAGATAACTTGGTAAATACCTTGGGTGAAGTACTTTCCGCTACCGGGAAAAAGCAAATCCGAGCGGCAGAAACGGAAAAATATCCGCACGTTACCTTTTTCTTTTCCGGAGGGCGTGAAGAAGAGTTTACGGGTGAAAGTCGATTAATGGCACCATCGCCCAAAGAAGTTGCGACTTATGATTTAAAACCAGAAATGGCGGCGAATGATTTGAAAAGTATGGTTTTACCTGAACTTGAAAAAGGGGAAGTTGACTTTATCTGTCTGAACTTCGCGAATCCTGATATGGTAGGTCATACCGGAGATTTTGATGCCGTGGTAAAAGCCGTTGAAGCCGTGGATGAATGCCTGAAAGATGTTGTTGAAACTGGTCTGATGAATGGATACACGTCGCTCGTAATTGCCGATCACGGAAATGCTGACTATATGTTAAATGACGACAAATCTGTCAACACAGCTCACTCGTTGAATCTTGTGCCATTTATTGTAGTAGATGACGAATACGAAGGAAAACCCAAAGACGGAAAACTTGGTGACATAGCTCCAACAATTCTAAAAATTATGGGCGTAGATATTCCGAAAAAAATGACGGGGAATGTGTTAATCTAATCTTACAGACCCCTCTCTTAATCCCTCATCCACCCTTGGACTTATCTTGTAGGGGGTTTGAACTTGTAAACCTCGTAGAGGTGAAATATTAATAGATTATGGCAGGAAAAACGAAATTAAAGCTCCATCGGAGCGATATAGTTAGATACCTGATACCGCTCCAATGGCGCTTCGTTTAATCAAATCTTGTAGGGGTGGGTTTTACAATTCCACCCCTTTAAAAACTTCTTTGTATGTGCTTGCGGCATACTGATCGAACGGTTGTTTCTTGTAGTAATTTCCTCCCAAAAAAGTTATTACCTGATGGAATTTTGGAGCTTCCATATAACCCGAAATTGGTTGAATCATATTGAAAGATTCGTCTAAATAAACAATTGTCGGGTAACTCATTTTACCTTGTAGAAGGGCAACCGCTGCTTGGTGGGAGCGTTTTTGGGCATCAAATTCGTATTTTGTGTCACCCACTGTAATTGGTTCGGTGCTTTCAGCGTCAAGTTTTACTGGGTAGTATGTCTCGTTCACATATTTGACCACTTCTGGGTTAGTAAACGTCTTTTTATCCATCACTTTGCACCAGCCGCACCAACCCGTGTAAACATCAATTAGTATCTTTCTCGGGGCTTTTTGGTTGCGGGCAAACGCTTCTTCCAACGTTAACCATTCGATTTTATCAGCTTGGGGCGTAACGTCATCTTTAACGGTGAACGAAGAAATGCCAACGAAAACGCAAGCGATGAGAAATAAGGTTAAAATGCGTTGCATAAGACGGATATAATTAATTCTGTAAATTGATAACGTAAATAGCATTCCAAAAATTTCTTCTGATGATTTAAGGTAACTTCTTGTTTCTTATTTCCTCAATTCGTTTTTGGATTGCGTTGTTGTGTCCCGTTATCTCGAAATGATTTTTCAACGGTTTGCCTTGTGCCGTTATCCCAAATAAAATTAGAGCTTTGGTTTCGCCATAGGTTAACGAGTTGCCTTCTAAATGATTAGAATGGTAATTCCAATCGAGACGAAATTTCTGCATTATTCGTTGCTCATCGTCAGTTGACAATGGTCTGAGGCTATCTAATTCAGCTTTTAACCCGGCACATTCGTTGAAAATAGCAGTCATTTGAACGTTCTTTTTAGAAGTTACAAGACGAAATTAAGGCTTTTAACTGAATGTTATGGTGCAGTGTCGTCAATTATACATACTCGCCAATGCCTCGGCACAGCGTTCGCCGTCCATGGCGGCAGAAACGATTCCTCCGGCGTAGCCTGCACCTTCGCCGCAAGGGAAAAGTCGTTTGGTTTGTACGTGTTCAAACGTTTCTTTGATTCGGGGAATGCGGACGGGCGAAGATGTCCGGCTTTCGATACCAATCAATTGTCCCTGATTGGAGGCGTACCCTCGCATTCGTTTACCAAACTGTATTAAACCTTCTCGTAACGGATGAGCGATGAAGTCGGGTAAAACGTCAAAGAAGTCAGCGGAAACCAAGCCCGGTTGATAGGAAGTCGCATTCAATTCTTTGGAAACATTTTTATTAATGAAATCCCCAATTCGTTGAGCGGGAGAAAACTGCGAGTGTTCCGCCTTGTGTAAATTTCCTGCTTCCCAAACCCGCTTCTCGACTTCTTCCTGTAAGCGAAGTGCGGCGAGCTCTCCTGAATCTTTATGCGTTTGCCAATCGGGTTCATTGATTGCCACAACCATTCCTGAGTTGGCAAATTTTGAATTTCTGCGGGAAGGCGACATGCCGTTAACAACCAATTCTCCCGGAGCAGTTGCGGCGGGAACGATGAAGCCGCCCGGACACATGCAAAAGCTAAAAACGCCCCGCTGAATGCCGTTGTACTTTGTTTGGGAAACCAATGAATACGACGCCGGAGGAAGTAAACCACGCTCCGGTCGGTGATATTGGCAGGTATTAATTAACTCCTGAGGGTGTTCAATCCGAACGCCCATGGCGAAGGACTTTGCTTCAATTTGAATGCCTTTCTTGTGTAATAATTCAAAAATATCACGGGCGGAGTGTCCTGTGGCTAGGATTACGCCGATTCCCGTTAACTCTTTTCCGTCTTCGGTGATAACGCCTTTCATCTCGCTATTTTCAAGGATGAAATCCGTGACTTTTGTATCAAAGTGGATTTCTCCGCCAAATTTGAGAATCTGCTCCCGAATGGCTTGCACCACTTGCGGAAGCTTGTTTGTGCCAATGTGCGGATGAGCGTCTGATAAGATTTCTTCTGTCGCTCCGTTCTGAACTAATAATTCGAGAATTCTTCGAATATCACCTCGTTTTTTGGAACGAGTGTAGAGTTTCCCGTCGGAGTAAGTTCCGGCTCCACCTTCGCCAAAACAATAGTTGGATTCTGCATTTACGACATGGTCTTTATTGATTGCCGCCAAATCCCGTCTTCTTGCCCGAACGTCTTTCCCGCGTTCTAAGATAATCGGTTTAACTCCAAGTTCGACTAATCGCAAGGCGGCGAACATTCCCGCTGGACCGGCTCCGATAATGATGGCTTGTGGTTTATTGCTAACATCATGGTAATCAAATTCACACTGAAAAAGGGGCGAGTTGATTTCGTCGATTGCTAATTCAATATCGAGGTTTACCTTGATGTTTTTCTTTCTTGCGTCAATAGAAGTCTTTAAAAC
>JBLHXN010000083.1:0-14512 GCA_047630355.1 Spirosomataceae bacterium
GTGGCGAGATTCAAGCTTTAAGAGATTTGGTCAATAAATTAGGTCTGGTAGATAAGGTGTTCACCGTTGATGCCCTACACACCCAAAAAAAACACTTGACCTAATTGTATGGGTCGGATGTCACTTTCCTTTCTGGCACAGGTCAAACGGAATGCCCGTAGGTTATGGGAAAACATAGCTCTTTACACCGCTCTTTGTAAACCAATCTCTACCTGCGAATATTATGATGATAGCCATGGAAGGGAAGTTCACCGCAGGGTTGAACTCTTTGAGAATAAAATAGGTATGCCAACAGGGTGGAATCATATTGAAAGGATTGTCAAGGTTAGAAGGTGGGGCAATAGAGATCAAAAGCAGTTTCATGAAGTCTCTTTTTACATCCTAAGCAAACCGATAAACTCGGCTTTTGAGGTGGCAATGGCAATTCAAAACCACTGGTCAATAGAGAATAAACCACATTGGATAAAAGATGTTAACTTAGGAGAAGATCAGATGAGTATAAACAACCATAACAGCGTAGCAATAATAGCCTACCTCAACAATATGGCATTAAACACCATCAGAAAGGCTGGATTAGAACCAACAAAAGATACATTCGCTAGAATAACTAATAAAGTAAATAAACTTGCTAAAATGTTGAATATCAGTACATAAATAGAACCAATCAGCCCTGCCCACAGGAGAAGGGGCAAATAATTCAACATATTGTTAATGATTTTTGTTATTTTCCATCGCAAAATCAAGAGCCTCTCTGTTTCTTTCGCTTTGTTTTGGTGTTTTGTTTCAGCCATTGGGCTTGCTCTCTCATCTCTTCTAAGGTGGTCGGAGACTGCTTGGATAACTGCATCATGGCTACTGCCGCTCGTTCCCGAAAGGACATTTTGGAGTTCATATTTTATTGATTTTGCATTCATTTTTATTTCTTTTTCCCCTCCGCCAACTCTTTCACCTTCTCATAAATCATGACTTGGTTAGAAGCGATTTTCGAGAAACCACGGACATCGTCGCCGCTCCAGGCGTTGTTCATTTCGCCGTAGCTGCCAAATACCGGAGACATCAAATCGTAATCAGATTTTATACCCATGACCTGAAAAGTTTTCGGGGCAAGTTGCACCCGCACGTCGCCCGTTACATGGGCTTGGGTGCTTTCCATCATTTTCTCGATGTCCCGCAAAACAGGTTCGTTAAATTGCCCTTCGTGGAGGTGCATTCCGTACCATTCGGCGAGGTTCTGTTTCCAGTATTGCTGCCATTTGGTAAGTACGTGTTTCTCTAATAAATGGTGGGCTTTGATGATAATCAGCGGGGCGGCGGCTTCAAATCCAACCCGTCCTTTAATACCAATAATAGTGTCACCGACATGTATATCCCGCCCGATTCCGTAAACACTTGCTACCTTGTGTAAGGCACGAATGGCATCCACGGGGTTTTCAAACGTTTCTCCGGCTACGCCTTTGAGCTCTCCTTTTTCAAAAGTAAGCGTAATTTCTTTGGCTTCAGTTTCGGTTTGTTGGGTCGGGAAAGCGGATTCGGGCAAATAATCCCACGAATTTAAAGTCTCTTTTCCTCCAACAGAAGTTCCCCAAAGGCCTTGATTAATGGAGTAAGTTGACTTGTGCCATTCCCGCACAACACCTTTAGATTTCAGAAACTCAATTTCGTCTTCCCGCGATAATTTCAAATCCCGAATTGGCGTGATAATTTCGGCTTCGGGAACGATAATTCGGAACGCCATATCAAAACGCACCTGATCATTTCCGGCTCCGGTACTTCCGTGGGCAATGGCATTGGCTCCGAGTTCTTTGGCGTATTCGGCTACTGCCATTGCCTGAAAAATCCGCTCGGCACTTACCGAAAGAGGGTACGTATTATTTTTGAGAATATTTCCGTAAATCAAAAATCGGATGCACTCTTGGTAGTATTTATCCGCAACGTGAGCAACGTAATGGCTTTTTACACCCAATTCGTAGGCTTTTTTCTCAACATCCGCCATCTCGGCTTCGGTAAAACCGCCCGTATCCACGAGTATGGAATGTACTTCCATGCCCTTTTCTTCGGTCAGGTATTTTACACAAAATGAGGTATCAAGCCCTCCGCTGTAAGCTAAAACTACTTTTTTCAAGGTGCTGTAATTAATGGTTCAGAAAGTACAAAGTTAACGAACGAATAACCGTTCAAAAATGATTTCGGATATAAAAAAACGGGAAGTAGCCAAGCCTTTCCCGTTATAATCTCTAAAAACTTCTACACGCTATTCTTGCACTCAACCTCGTGGTTTCTTATAAAGTGGTACCGTACTACATGGTTCGCCAAACATCATGCTCTTTACGTAAGGTTGTAGTTTACGGGTCACCTCCACGTAAGTATTCGTAGGAATGGGTAATTCTCCGCAACCTTTCACTACGACTCGTTTGTCAAGAAAATCACTAAAGTCAACTTTCTCCAAAACTTCGTCAAATAGTTTTTTCTCAAGATCATCAAGACTTCCGAAAATAACGCAGTTGGCGTACGGTTCGAGTTTGAGCGTCAAAAGCATGTACGCCCATATTGGGATGATGGCATCTTCGCTGCACGTAATGGCTACGTTTTTGCCTTCGTATTGTGTCCAGTCGTGACCTTTCAAAAAATCACGAAAATCTTTCTCTTTCAGAATCATTCCCATAAAAAGATTATCCTTCAAATCGTAAATGATTCGTTCTCCTCTGTGATAATATTCAGCCAAATCAAAAGTTATCAGACCACTGGTGACTACTCTGTTTACAATTGCCTCTTCCATATTTTTTAAATTTTCAAATTCAAGGTTATATAAAGCTATTTTTAGCCTATCTCCTACTTTGCCTAACGTTAATCAACTTCCAAAGGTTTATCGTCATCGATATCAGTAAATTCAGTTTCGATATTCTTTATAAATACGACCGGATTATTTACGTAAAAAGTGTGCACCAACGCGTAGTTCCAGTTTTTAACAAAAGCACGCCCGAAGACCATAGACTGCTGAACAATAATCATCAACAAAATGGTAAATTCGCCCCGCATTCCGATGATAGAATCTATCAGCATATATACCAATACGACTGAAATACCCGCTCCTAAGATAAGCCAATAAAGCCCTACCGTTTTGAAGTTCTTAAAAACATAAGAGACTCCACTTCCGAAGCCCGTAACTGGATTCAATTGCCTGTTTTCAAAAATTAGGTAGCGGGCATAATCACTGATAACGGTTAGGACGCTAAACATGAAAATCAAAATCGTCAAAGGCGGTATCATCCATAAAATATATTCCCGCTCGCTCCCACCTTCCGCAATATTTACGAAGGCGAAAATTAAGATTCCCGAAAAGGCTAAGATGAAAATTCCGATAAGAAAAACGATAATCGCCAACAGCCAGTACTTCCCGAAAAGCGAAAGACCAGATTTTAAAAACTTTTTGAACCGAAATTCCGAGCCCCCGTACTTGTACTGATGAAAAATTCCGCCCGTGATAAAGACGTTTACAAAGTAATATAGTCCACCCAAAGCAAGTGCGGAAAGCATTACCGGAGTAAAAGTACTCCCGTGGACCCGCATAAAATCTGAGAAAACCATGTAATCAAAATCAGCAATCAATTGATTAAGAACAATACTCCCGCCCGCTTCAGTTATGAGAATTTTGTAGAAAAATGACATCACCACCAACCCAAATACGAAGTTTAAAGCGTAAGTCAGGAACAGTAAAATACGGTTTTCTAAAGTCAGGCGAAACGACTTCGCTAATAGTTTGAACATTTACTCAGAGATTTCTTATTAAATAATATTTCCACAAACTACTAAAATTGACTTAAGTACTACTTTTACCTCGGTCTGCTTAGTTCCGCCGTCATTCCGTAACGCAATATCACATGCTTTCCGGTCAGGTTTTCAAACAGGGGTTTTAGCACCAATTCGGCGTTCTTCTTTGTTTGTTCCAAAATACCAGATTGCAACGCCGTTTCGTAGATTTGATCTTCCGCTCGTTTGTACGCTTCATCAAGTAGCAATTGCTCATTCATGAAAGCATATTCTGTGTGGTATATTTTGGATTTCCGGTGATCAATTTTGTAATTACAAAGGTTCGGGTCGGGCATTCGTATAATCAGCGTATCGCCTTTTACCGATATATTATCCGTCGTGATTTTTTGCAAATCTATGCAGCCAATAGCTTCGCCCTGCACAATCAATATTGCTTTTGGGTCCGGGAGAAAATCTCTCGTCAGCTTTTGTTCCACCACATCTTTAAACGTATATTTTGCCAACTCTACTTGCCCAAGAGTTTGCATTTTTTCGAGAACAATATTATGCGTGGTTTCAACTTCATTAATTCCAAATATATCAAAAGAGCCTACCTTTTTCCAAAGGTAAAACCCGCCCAAGAGCAACAACCCAATAATAAGCAACCTGATAAGTAATCGCATCATCAATTATTTTAAATGTGGTCTAGTAACGCTAAAAAAGAATAAAATATCACAATTACTGAAATTAAAATAGTTCAATTTGCGTTTCGATAATAAAATGAAAGCTATAATAAGTGTTAACTTTAATAAGTTACCGCAATGATATTAAAACAAATTGACAGACGTACCGGATTAACAAGAGAGGAGTTCATCGAGAACTATCTTAAGCCAAAGCGTCCTGTAATATTTACAGACTTAGTAAAAGACTGGCCCGCCGCCCAGAAATGGTCGTTTGAATGGCTTCAAGCTAATCACGGCGATTTGGAAGTGCCTCTAATAGATAAGAATTACCACGATCCGAAGAAGTATTTCCAGATAGCCAAGACTATGAAGCTTGGGGAATATCTGGACTTGATAAAATCCAACGAACCGATAGATTTACGTATATTCCTATTCGACATCTTTAAGAAGATTCCTCAACTTGCTGATGACATTCGGTATCCAACCATTATGGACGGATTCATCAAAAGTTACAAATTTGTCTTTTTTGGCGGTCGGGATTCTGTCACCAATTTACATTACGATATGGATTGCTCAAACGTATTTTTGACGCAGTTTCAAACTCGTAAAAAGGTGATTCTTTTCTCACCGGAAGAAAGCAAAAAACTCTACCACCATCCGTTTACGGTAATGAGCCATTTTGACCCGGAAAACCCTGATTTTGATAGATTCCCAGCTGCAAAAGAATTGACTGGCTACGAAGCAACAATCGGACACGGAGAAACAGTATTTATGCCAAGCCTGTGGTGGCATCATATCCGCTACATTGATGGTGGGTTCAGCTTGGCACTTCGGGCAAATGATTCTATGTTTACCTTCGTAAAAGGGGGTTATAATTTAGCTCGTCATCAGATTGTTGACCGCGGCATGACCAAACTCTTGGGCGAAAAGTGGAAAAGCTGGAAAGAAGAAAAAGCGGCAAAACGAGCACTGGAAGTAGTGGTGTAAATTCGCAAAGCTTAATTTATCTTGTACCTCGTTACTTCTTCAGGCATTTATTTGAGAATACTCCATTTTCATAGAAAAAGGTTGTTGAACTTATAATATTATGGAAAACGAGTTAGTAAAATATATCTCAAAATACATGGAGTTGCCGGTTGAGCTTAAATCGGTAATCATTGAGAGTACAGTTATCCAGCATTATAAAAAAGGCAAAATTCTTTTAACAGCAGACCAATTCTCCAAGGAAGGCTTTCTGGTATTGAAAGGTTGCATACGAGATTATATCGTTCAGGACGGAGAAGAGAAAACCATTAATTTTTACACGGAAGAGCAGCCGGTTACGGTCGTTAATTACGGTAAAAACATCCCGTCGGGGCATTACTTAGAGTGCGTTGAGGATACGACGGTAAGCGTAGGCACCCCCGAGCACGAAGCTGAAATGCTCAAAAAACACCCGCAGTTTGATACGGTTTGTCGGATAATTTCGGAGGTGATGATGGCAAACCTGCAAACTCATTTCACTGACTATAGGCTCATGACTTCCGAGGAGCGGTACCTGAATTTCATCAAGACCCACCCGGAGTTAGTGCAAAAAGTACCCCAATATCAAATTGCCAGTTACCTGGGAATGACACCAGAGTCTTTGAGCCGTTTACGGAAAAGACTTTCCAAAAAAACTGTCTGAGAAATCATTTCTTACCCAACGTCAATGAGTTAAGGCTTCCACCCTTCATAGATTTGTGTTTTCAAATACTAAAGACACAAATTATGAAAAAGCTACTTTTATTACTGCCCGTTCTGTTTATCATGAGCACAGATTTGCTTCACGCCCAAAAGAAGAAGAAAAGTGAAGCTCCGTATCACAAGTTTTTTGTGGGAAGCTCGGCGTTTATACTGGCAAACCTCAACACGAAAGACAACAACCCGCCCAACTACTATCAACTCAATATTGGCTACCGTATCA
Source organism: Spirosomataceae bacterium (assembly GCA_047630355.1). Lineage (GTDB taxonomy): Bacteria > Bacteroidota > Bacteroidia > Cytophagales > Spirosomataceae > JANQUM01. The sequence goes on from JBLHXN010000083.1 coordinate 6,376, forward strand.
CCCCGCAAGATGTCGTTTCTATCGAAGCCAAAACGTGGAAATACGGCTGGCCGCTTGGTGTCCCGTACGGAGATTCTTTTGAAGCGGAAGGAGAAGGCTTTCCGGGATACGTTCGGTCGCACGGCGTTGCACTTGCTTACCAACGCTTTTTGTGGAAAGGCCTTTACACCGCTATCCACGCCATGAATTCCTCCCAAAAGTATTACGACGAAGATAATGTCAAAATACAGAACGGATACCAATTATTTATGACGTATCGGCTGGGTTATCACATCCCATTATTCAACAATCGATTTTTTATTGAACCAGGAGTTGCTCTGACGCACCGCCCCATTGAGACTAACCAGCCAGAAGGGTTTAAGGTAGTGAATGACAAATGGCCAAACACTTTCTTTCCCGAGCCAGGACTACACTTTGGAATGAAATTCTAACAATCAGAAAAAATCCTGATACTTATCGGGAAGAAAAAGAGCAAGGAATCAATTATACTTATCACGTTTTCTTACCAAGAACACTTGATTTTTATTTGCTTTCATTTTTTATTGAATCTCTTGTCTCTTGTCTAAAACCTCACATCTGTTTGCAGAAATGAAAACTAAATTATCAACGCTCTGAATTATCGTACTTTTCAATATGCTATTTGCTGATAAGTACTCATTTATAAATAGTTTATGTTGTTTTCTTTTAATTTTGTCCTGTGGGGCGAGTCAATACACCAATACTGAGTGATTCAGCTAAATTGGCCTTGGAGCAAGAACTAAGAACGGGCAAAGCACATACTTTTCGTACACGATGCCAAGTAATACTTCTAAAATCCACTGAACGTAAGTCCAAAAAGGTAGGGGAAGTTACAGCGATGACTTATGTCAGTGTCAATTCATTAGTCAAAAGATACAAAGACTTTGGCATAGACGGCTTACGGACACAACCCGGCCGTGGCCGTAAACCAGAACTTAATAAAGAGGTAGACAAAGAGCTTATTTTAGAAAGTGTAAAAGCCCATCGGCAACAAATACAGACAGCCAAGGCTGAATGGGAACAAAAATCGGGGAAGTCCGTTAGCCTCATACCTTAAAGTCTTCTTTAAAAGTATTGGCGGACGATACAAACGCATAAGGAAACGGTGTAAACGATGATGAGAGTCATGTATGTAGCGAAAGTTATGCCCCCTACGGTTGGCAATTTCCCGGTGAATATATCTATGTACCCGTCGAGAAAGGCTACAAGATCAACATTTGGGGCCTGATTAGTAGAAAAAACCAAGTTCATTGGGCTACCACAGAATAAAATATCAACTCAAATTTCGTCTTTGGCCAATTAGAAAAATTATCGCTCCAAATACAGAAATAAACCGTGGTCGTGCTTGACAATGCCAGTATCCATAAAGCTAAGATCATTCAAAATCAATTAAGGTATTGGGAGAAAAGAGGTTTGTATATTTTTTACTTACCTCCTTATTCCCCTCAACTGAACATTGCCGAAACACTATGGCGTAAGATTAAAAAAGAACAAATTGACCCTCCAGATTATATGGACAAAGACAACCCTTTCTATTCTGTCAGTCAATGTCTTGCTCAATTCGGCAATATTTGAAAAATCAGTTTCTCAGATTTTAACATAAAATAAATTATAACGAGGACTTAATGACCAGGAAATGAACGTTAAAGAATAGTAAAAGGATAAAATACTCGCATGTCAGTAGGTTTATACGTGACAAAAATATTTTCTTATTAAGTCTTCAGGATGAGTTCTCGATAATCGGTCGAATTTCACCAGAAACCGGTTAATTCTCAGCTAAAAAGTGTGTGGTAATAATTAGGAGTTTACCATGAGCGTTTTTAGTTTAAGCTATATATAAGAATGCTTACGCTCAAAGCCGCTCTTCCAGCAACTCAGGGTTTCGTACGGTTTTCTTAATATTCTTGAAAAGAAGACCACCGTGCGAAGCATCCAGGACGCGGTGGTCAATAGCGATACCAAGTTTCATAATTGTTCTTGGTACTATTTCACCGTTTACAACCCAAGGCTTTTCCTGAATCCCGCCTAAAATAAGCACAAACGCTAAATTAGCCGACGGAAGCATTGCCGGATAACCAATATCAAGTCCTAAACTTCCAATATTTGAAATGATAAATGCCCCAAAATCATTCGGATTTATTCCCGGCAGTTTGATTCCTAAACTGATGGTGAGAAACATCGCAAACCGATAAAGCCAGCTTCTGAATGGCCAAGGTATTCCGGCTACGATATTTTTTAGTTTCTGACTTTCATCACTTTTTTGACGGGCAACCTTCACCTTTTCAGATAATGTATTTACGGCTTCTTCGAGTGTCAGCTCATCTACTCTTTCGAGTTTTACACCACCCATTTGTGCACCTTTGAGTAAAACACTTACGGTTACGTCAATTTGATTATGAGAGACTACTTTTCCCCGACGGATATACGTGTTCATTTCGGGAATTTCTGCTTTAACGGCTCGTGCCGTGGCAAGCGTAATAACGTGCGTTGGAGTAACTTTCAGACCATTTTTACGCTTTTCAGCGATATATTTATTGAGGTCTGTAATGTCAATTTCTACCGAACCAAAAATTTTTGAATCAGAAGGCTTCTTATAAATAGTAGAAGCTACTTTACGCCAAGGCGAATTAAGGTTTTTCATATTTTGACATTCCTGACATCTCCCGATAGCTATCGGGATTACCTGACTTTCACAAAAACGTGCGTCACGTTCTTTTTTCCTTGAACGGGGCGTTCATCTACTTCAATTGTCTTTATTGCTTTCAGGAAAGGCACCAGCTTTTTGAATCCGTAAATACGCGGGTCAAAATTAGGTTGTTTTTTATTAATTAGATTTCCTAACTCACCCACAAAAGCCCAACCATCATCGTCGGCAATATCGTTGATGCTATCTTTGAAGAGTTTAACCAACTTACGATCAATCTTTTCTACGGCTCGTTTAGGTTTTTTAATCGCAGCAGGGCTTTTCGATTTTACTTCCGTATCAGTGTCAGAAGATTTTGTATCTTCTTCCGCTTCGTCATCGTCTCTACCTAATATTTCTATGTAGATAAACTTATCGCACGCTGAAATAAAAGCCGTTGGGGTTTTCTTCTCCCCTATTCCAAATACCTTCATTCCTGCTTCCCGCAAACGAGTTGCCAAGCGGGTAAAGTCGCTATCGCTCGAAATAATACAAAAGCCGTCCACCCGATTGGTGTACAAAATATCCATTGCGTCAATAATCAGGGCTGAATCTGACGCATTCTTCCCTTTAGTGTAACTGTATTGCTGAATGGGCGTGATAGCGTGCTCTAACAGTACATTTTTCCAACCATTAGCTCTTGAGCTAGTCCAGTCGCCGTAAATGCGTTTAAAGGTTGGCACGCCGTACTTGGCTATCTCTTCGAGCATTGCCTGCACGTGCACGTAGGATATGTTATCAGCGTCTATTAAAACCGCCAGTCGTAAGTCTTTTGTATTTTCCATAAAAAAAGAGTAGTGTGTCGCTGCTCTTCAAAGGTAGTACTTTTTACTGAGATAGAAGAAATGAGATTAGAGCAACGAAATTGGAAACTAGGGACAGAATTGATAAAGTCTAACTCCTTACATCTCCAATCTAATTTCTCAATATCTCAAAATTCAACTCGTTACTACCGCAGTGCCACTGGCTGCCACCATAATCATACCGCCGCCTTCTCCGAGGGTTTCGTAATCAAGGTCAACGCCCACGATGGCATTTGCCCCCACGCTTTCAGCACGTTCCATCATTTCACGAAGTGAAGTATCTTTGGCTTCGCGAAGTACTTTTTCGTACGAACCTGACCGACCACCGACGATATCCCGGATTCCGGCAAAAAAATCTTTGAATATATTAGCTCCGATAATGGTTTCTCCGGTTACAATTCCTTTGTAATCTAAGATTGTTTTTCCTTCGATGCCTGGTGTGGTTGTTACTATCATGTTTTGTATTTCTTGTGAATGTTAAGAATTAATTTATGTCGTGCCGATAGCACTTTAGCTGTTCATTCTTGTCCTTGCTCGTTCTACAAAGATTTTGCTCTGATGGAGCAGCTGCCTTAATCAGCCCGACAACTCAGTTTAGCTTTTCTCTAATTTACGATAAAAGAAGTATTCCAAAAGATTGGATTTAAGTACGGAAGCTGGAATTGATGAACGGCGAAAATCAATTACTGACAATCGCTCTTTATCCTCGCAGAGAAAATCGCCCCATTATTCACGGTGAATCCCAGTAACAATTGAATATTCTGAATGGAAAAGAGCTGTTGCGTCATAGAGAAGCTCAGTTATTGATTCGTAGTAGTTTCTTCGATTCCTAAAATAGTACTTTCAGTAGCGTTCAAAGCAATATCGTATTCATTTCGCACGCCTTCACAGAATACGTATCCCGAATTTTGCAACCACGTTTCGTTATTTTGCAAATATAAATTACTGGCGTTTAACGGAACCGCGAAAACCTTCGTGGTGAGCGGCTCTTCCCGCAAACCGGGATATTATCCGTTTACATCTTTCACTTCTCCGTGATCGGTGCGTGAACCGCTTGCTACCAATAAAGTATCGGCAGTTTTGTTCAGGCAAATTACGCTGAAAGCATAATCGAACAACGTAGTGGAAGATGCGTACAAATCCGTTTGAAAAACCGTGGTGAACGTTTTACTTTCTCCACCGCCAATGCCACATTTTATGAGCCAGCCCCTGCCGTTCTTAGCGGACGAGTTTGCTTCGTTGCCACCCAAATACAAAGCTCCATTATGATAAAGCAAACCCTGCATACAGTTAATATTATGCTCATTTCTTGAAATAAATAATTGTAAATTTTGCGAAACTCCGTTTACCAAATCAGTTTTGTAAACGTCTCCTTCGAAGGTATTTGTGTAAATGATTTTGTTAAGAGAATCGTACACAATTCGTACCACACCCGTAGGCAACTGATGGACGTGATTTGCAAATAAATCACTTTTTAAAGCTACCAAATTACTCGCAGCAGTTGTCTTTATGGGCGAATAATTAGAAATCGGCGGATGAGTCGTGTCCTTTTGAACCTGTGCGTACAGCGACACAATGAGTAATAGCTTAAGCATGACATTCTTGTGTTTGTTCCCAACAAGGTACAGGTGAACAAGAAAAAGGCTATCATTTCAAAGCCATTATTTATTAAACAGTCAAACACAAAAATCCCCGCCATGGACCATGACGGGGATTTTGAGATTGGCTTCCACAAAACAGAAGCTAACTCCTTTCCGATAGCTATCGGAAAAGGTAATCTAAAGAATTTATTCAGCTTTCGCCTCTTCTGCAACTTTAACAGAAACTTCGTGTTTCACGTCTTTGTGCAGGTCAAGAGTTGCTTTGTAATCACCAACGAACTTAATGTCTTCGATAGCGATTTTCTTACGATCAACTTCAAAACCTTTGACTTGAAGAGCTTCAGCAACCTGAAGGCTTGTCACACGTCCGAAGATACGGCCGCTTTCGCCCGTTTTCATCGAAATAGTGATTACTGTGTCTCCGATTGAAGCTGCTAATTCTTCAGCATCTTTAACCAGTTTATCAGCTTTGTGAGAGGCTTGCTTTAAGTTCTCAGCAACAATTTTTTTATTTGAAGGCGTTGCCAGAGCGGCAAAACCTTGCGGGATCAAGTAGTTACGTCCGTACCCCGCTTTCACGTCTATGGTATCGTTTTTATAACCTAAGCCCGCAATGTCTGTTTTTAATATTACTTCCATTGGATGATTTCGTTTTTAAAATTTAATTTTCGTTCGTACGAGGCTTATTTCAAGCCGTCTGCTACGTACGGTAATAAAGCTAAATGACGGGCACGCTTTACGGCAGTACCAACTTTGCGTTGGAACTTCATGCTGTTTCCGGTAATTCTACGCGGAAGGATTTTACCCTGCTCATTCAAAAACTTTAATAAGAAATCTGGGTCTTTAAAATCTACGTACTTGATGCCGTACTTTTTGAAACGGCAATATTTTTTCTGAACGGCTTCCCTGCGTTCGATTCTTTCGTTAACTAATGACATAATTTTCGAGAATTTTGTGTTGAAAATAACTTACTTATTCGGCGGGTGCCTCTTCTTTCTTATTCTTTACCTTCTTCATCCGACGGTCGGCGTATGCAACGGCGTACTTGTCGAGTTTTACAGTAAGGAAGCGAAGTAGGCGTTCCTCGCGTTTGTAAGCGATATCCAATGCAGTAAGTAGCTCGGGAGTTGCCTTAAATTGAAATAATTGATAGTAACCAGTAGACTTGTGCTGAATGGGATACGCCAATTTACGAAGACCCCAATGTTCTTCATTCATTAGCTCGGCACCGTTGTCTATAAGCACTTGTTTGATTTTTTCAACAGTTTCTTGTATTTGAACTTCTGATAAAACAGGAGTTAAAATAAAGACTGTTTCGTATTGATTTTGAAACATGCTTGTTTGACAGTTTAAATTAATTAATGTATTCTTTCTCCAAAATGGAGGGCAAAGGTAAGAATATTCTTTGTATTAGCAATTATCGGACAGACTCAATAAGTAGCTTTATACCGTTTACTAAAAAATTGGTAACGAAAAGTCTAAAGTGTTATACAAAAATCATCCAAACCCGTATTTTCAGTTTTAGAAACTGCCAGATAAGGTAACACACAAAACACTCATCAACAAAACTACGTACTTTAAACAGCGTGATTTGAATTCGTGATAGAATACACTCACCTCTCAAAGTACATAACCTTCTTTTTATGACCCGAGACTTTACTTTCTCTTTCCTTTGTATCGTGCTAACCGCCTGTCTCGGAATCAATCCGTCATTCGTACAAAATAATTCGCCCGACGCAAAGCAGCAGTTTACCTATGGTACGCCAGATACAGATATTTCACCCGAAATAATGGCGGTTATGCAGCAAAGCAAACAGCTCAATTAACCGCAATCCCCGTATAAAATGTGATACCCGGTACATCTATTGTATTTCTGTTGATATTGACTCTGACACCCACGAGTTATTTGAACGGGATACTGCATTTATCAAACAGGCCGTATTTGCATTTCAAAGCCGAGGCCTTAGCAGACAAGTACATCACGCAGGTTTCGGAAGATAGTACTTTTTACCAATCAGGTAATTATTGATACAACTGACATACCTTCCATTCGTCTTGAAAACATTCTATATGATCAGGTTCTGTACGCCAGAACAAAATCAGTAAATGATTTCGGTGAAACTGACTGGAGTAATATTTCTGAAATTGTGAACGGTCAGGGTATCGCAACTCCAACGCCGAGTATTGTATCAAATGTAGCTACGAGAGCTTTCAAAGATAACTTCATTCTTGACTTTAATCCCGTAGAAGGCAGGGTTGATTGGTTCTGTAAAAATGGTTTATTTTGTTTTTAAAAACGAAGTATGGATTATGATTTAAGGTCTTATTTTAAGTTACTCAAAGACCCTCGCCGCCCTCAAGGTCAACGGTATAGTTTGGAAAACATTTTGACTATCGTAATTATGGCAATTTTAAGTGGTTGTCAAGGTCTTCGTGGGTTTGCCCGTTTTGCTTCAAGTAATGAGCCTGAATTAGTAAGCCTGTTTAATTTGAAGCATGGAGTTCCTTGTTATTATACTTTTCAGAGCCTTTTAACGTCGTTAAATGAGGGTATAATGGCTGATTTGTTCATGGATTGGATGAAGCAACAGCATCTTGGCATACCTGACGTTTACATTGCACTCGACGGCAAGGCGGTAAGATCGACGGTTAGTGGGGGCAATACTGCTACCCAAAACTTTAGTTCTGTGGTCAGTGCTTTTGGTCATCAAAGTGGTTTAGTATATGGGATGCAGTCTTTTCAGAATAATAAAAGTGGCGAGATTCAAGCTTTAAGAGATTTGGTCAATAAATTAGGTCTGGTAGATAAGGTGTTCACCGTTGATGCCCTACACACCCAAAAAAAACACTTGACCTAATTGTATGGGTCGGATGTCACTTTTTGGCACAGGTCAAACGGAATGCCCGTAGGTTATGGGAAAACATAGCTCTTTACACCGCTCTTTGTAAACCAATCTCTACCTGCGAATATTATGATGATAGCCATGGGAGGGAAGTTCACCGCAGGGTTGAACTCTTTGAGAATAAAATAG
>JBLHXN010000084.1:0-14406 GCA_047630355.1 Spirosomataceae bacterium
AGTAGTAGGTTCAGGGGAAAACATAAAAATTACGATAAAAACTGGGGAAATATAAGTGCAATTGTAAACCTTAAAAAAGCCACAAATCACATGAAATACACCGAGTTTTAATTAGGAAAGAAGTCTACTGTCGTCAGTAAGGACACTGACAACGGACTTTAAACAAATTAAGTCGCAGCCCCAACCCCCGCAAAACCCTCTAACTCCGCTTTTTGGCGGTGGTGATGACGGTGATGCATTTCTAGCATTTGACACCACTGTTTGGCGTTTAGCCAATCAAACACTGCATGATGCGTTTTGTACGTGCCCTCGTCTTCGACAATCCGATCAGTAAGGGCGTCTATATCAGCTAACATTTTATTGAAACTTCCAACGTAATCTCCTTTTTCTTTGGCTTCGGGTTGTGCAGATTTATCAGCAGAGCCGGGTACTTTTACTTTGATTGGCGGAAAGCTATTATAACTATAAACATTATCACCGTTGGCGTTCATCTCGCCGCCTTCCTGACCTTTACGTTTGTCGAGGCAACGAACGGTGTTTGCTAAAAAGAAAAAGTTAGCTGCCACAACCAAGTGTTCGTAAAGTTGTCCTAAAGACCAAATATCGTCGGCTTCTTTGTGAGCAAACTGCTCGTCGGTATAAGTTCCGAGGGCTTCTAAATATGGCTCCATTGTTTTGTGCAGAGCGGCGTTAATCTCTTGTATGGTCATGTTTGAATCTATTAATGAGTGAATTACGTTGTTTAAATATACACTTTTTCGTTTACAGATTGCTAAATTTTTCAATGAACAATTACCAATTACAAATAATTAAGTCTTCAGAAACATGGGTAAAGTTTTTGTTTGCGGTACTGATTATACTACTCATATCAATTGGGGAATCTTCCGCTCAGGTAAAAAGCAAATCGTTTGATCGGTTGTTGAATTCAATGCTTTCGCAGGAAATCCCGACAGTTTCGGTGAGTGAACTCGCCAAAGAAAAACTCGATAAGTTAATACTATTAGATGCCCGTGAGAAAGAGGAATACAACGTAAGCCACTTAAAAAACGCTCGTTGGATTGGGTACGACGATTTTAATATGCAGCGGGTTTCGAGTATTAATAAAGATTCCCCCATTATTATTTATTGTTCCATTGGAGTTCGTTCCGAGAAAATTGGCAAACGATTACAAGACGCAGGATTTACCAATGTCCGTAATCTTTACGGTAGTATTTTCGAATGGGTGAATCAGGATAATCCAGTATATGACAATTCAGGAAAACGCACCAATAGAATCCACGCCTATAATCGGGTTTGGGGTGTTTGGCTAAACGAAGGTGAGAAGGTTTATTGAGGTTTTGCCTTCGGCTCCGCTCAGGCAACACGGGCTGCCTTCGATAAACTCAGGCTGGCACATACTCAGCGATTAACTTCAACTTATTACCCATTGTCAGTATTCTCACTGACAAGCGAAGCACCAATTCGTAAACTATCTGATTTGACGAATTTCACATTCACAACATCTTAACAAGCCGTTCACTTTTCGTTAGCAATCTTTCTTTTTGCCCTACGGTCTAACCTCCATAATTCATCGCTAATACGGTGATAAAAATGAAGAGTTTAACAATTGAAACTAAACCGCAATAATCATGAAAAATTCAGTGAAATTATTGGCAGCCGTAATCGGTCTTGCAGCAAGTAGCGTAGCGTGTAATACAAATCAAACTCCCAATACAGCAAATAACTCAACTAAAGCAGACTCCCTAAATCATGCGTTAGAGGTTATAAAAGCCGAGAACGCTATTGCTTTGGCAAAAATCGAACGTCAGGAAATTATAGAAAGTTTATCTGTTGAAGAAGTTCCTGCGGCATTACCTGCAAGATTGCAACCGCCTACGGTGGTGAAATATATTGAAGTTCCGGTTCAGCCTCCGGTAAGACCTTATAAAAGTACAGCACCAGAGCCAGCCGCTCCCACTTACGAATCAACCAGTTATGATAATGAAGTTGACGTTCCGGTAGTAAATACTTCAGAGACTATTCCTCAAGTTGAAGAAAAAAAGCGATTAAACGAAGTAGCAAAAGGGGCAATTATCGGTGCGGGAGTTGGAGCAGTTACCGGAGCAATCGTTTCCAAGAAAAAAGGGAAAGGTGCTATTATTGGAGGAATTCTGGGAGCCGGAGCGGGTGCCGCCGGAGGAAAAGTTATCCAAAATAAAAAAGCGAAAACAGCTACTAATAGCTTTGACAAGTTACTGACAAGTAACACTTACGGATATTGATACAAAAGAAAAAATGCCGTCGGCAAAGCTGACGGCATTTTTATGTCTAAAAAGTTGTAGGATTTAGACATTTCTTACGCTAAAAAACTAATAAAAATCTTACACTACTTCTTCACAAAGTAGCTCATTTAATAATTGTCTGGTATCTGTCAAATAGGAAACGGGAGCATCATCAGCCGCCAAAAAGTGACTACCAATTAACACTCCCGTATTATTCACGGCTATAGAAAGTTGCTGACCCGTAGGTACGTGCTTAAAAAATAATTTGTTCGGTGCATTTTTATTCTTCAAATATCCCAGCTGTTTTAATCTCAAAATAGCTTGTTTCGGGGAAATAGCTGTTTCAAAACGATCACTTAAACTTGGCGTTCCGATGCGATTAAAGTAAACATCTTTTCGCTGACGGTCGTACGCTAAAAACGTGGTCAGGTTAGTAGATAAATTGCCGCTTTCACGGACATCATCAACGATAGAAAAGGGTACATTTTTCATAATTTGAACAGGTTAAGTTGGCTCATTAAATAATTACTGTTGGTAACTATTTTAAACAATACTTTAAATCTGCTAAAAATATCACCAACTTGTTGCTACAAAAATTAGCAATTATGAAAATAAGCAGAAATATTGCCCATTTACGCAAAATAAGAGGAGTCTCGCAAGAATTAATGGCGGACGAGTTAGACATAACCCGCTCAAGATTAAGTTCTTGGGAAGAAAGTAGGGCCTCCCCTCCCATCGAATTACTTATAAAGTTGTCCGAATACTTTAGCGTGTCTATTGATTCACTTGTAAAAGTAGATTTGACACGGGTGGAAGACCTGCGGGATTTACTCAAAATTGGTGGAAATAGAATCCTGTTTCCCGTGATGGTTGACCGCGAAGGAAACGATATGATCGAGGTTGTTCCTGTAAAAGCATCCGCCGGATATTTAAAGGGTTACGCCGACGAAACATTCATCGAAACCTTGCCCCGTATCTCACTGCCTTACGCCGTAAACGGAAAGTATCGCGGCTTCCCGATAATGGGAGATTCCATGCCGCCACTCGAAGGAGGTTCGTTCGTAATCGGGAGATTCATTGAAGAGTTGGAGGAAATAAAAGACGGAAAGACATACGTTATTCTAACCAAAACTGAAGGACTGGTTTATAAAAGAGCGGAAAATAAAATCGCCGACGAAGGAGTGGTACGTTTGCATTCTGATAACAAAGTATATTTACCCTTTAATATAAAGGCAGAAGATATTCAGGAGGTCTGGGAATTTGTGTGTAGCCTCAACCCAACCGATTCTCCGTACACCGATTTACTCTACGAATCTTTACAAAATATTCAGGCAGACGTGGCAATTTTAAAGCAGCGATCGCTGAATTAAAAGTGCAGGTAACTCTTCAATACTGCTCGTGCAGATTTAAAAGAAACTGTTATAACGTTGTTTTAAAAATGCCTAGCTTAGTGAATTACAAACTTTCGATGATAAAACTATGAACGATTTTTCATCTAAATACCACTTACTTGACGCAAAAAGTAAAGAAGTAGTTGATCAATACATCGATTCACTGTTAGATGATTCAAAATTAGAGGTGCAGAAGTTTAACGCTGCGTACAAAAAACGGATTCTTTCTGTTTCAACTTGGACATCAGTTGATATAGCACCTTTTGAAACGAATAAATCACACATAAATAATTTGTCTGTGCAGGAATGGTAGTTGACATGTCTATATTTATAGAGTTTTTACGAACGAAAAATAAGAAAAAGACTAAACTTGCCAATCTCGCTTTGAATCAACGATTGCACATTTCTTCGGTAACTCTTTATGAATTACTTATGGGAACTACCGATGAACAGAAATTGAAAGATGTAAATTTATTGGTTGATGGAATAACAGTGCTCTCTTTTGATGAAACTATCGCTAAAAAATCAGGAGAAATATATCAAGAACTAAGAAAAGAGAATAAGTTAATCGAGTTCAGGGATTTATTCATAGCTGCTACTTGCGTGGTCAATAATCTGCCATTACTGACGTCAAACCAAAAACACTTTTCTCGAATAACATCTTTAGTTCTTCTTTGACCAACTACTAAGTTTAATACTGGACTTATGAAAACTTACTTACTAATCGCTTATACAATCATTACTGCTTTGAATTTCCAAAGTTGCACGCAACCGGAAGAAATACCGATGGAAAAGCAAGCGACGTTCGATTTGATTCAGGATAAAATCCTGACAACTAACTGTGCGGTTTCGGGTTGCCACGCTTCCGAACAAGACCCAAGCTTTATTGAACACGGATTGATTCTAACAAAGGGAAATGCGTACGCGAACCTGCTGAATAAGACGCCAAAAAATACCTCTGCCCGTGAAGATGGACTGCAACTCGTTACGCCCGGAAGTGCCACTAAGAGTTTACTTTATCAGAAATTACTGTACGATTACGGTCATGCTAATCATACGGGCAAAACGTACGGTAGCGTGATGCCACTCGGCAGTGATTTACTTTCTAACGGACACATAAATTACGTTTTGCAGTGGATTGAGGGCGGTGCTCCCGAAACCGGGAGCGTTGCCGAAGTATCATTACTTTCTGACAATACGCCGTCGCAGGCAGTATTTTCGCCATTACCTAAACCCGCCGCCGGAGAAGGTTATCAAATGACGCTCGGGCCGTTTGAAGTGTATCCATTTTTTGAGCGGGAGTTATTCTTTCACAAAGAATTGGGTAACAAAGAACCCGTTTACGTGAATCGTTATCAAATCAGAATGCGACCGGGCAGTCACCACTTTATCCTTTACGGATTCCGGGATGATAGCCGCCCACCAATGAGTACAACCCGGGATTTACGACGGAAAAACGGCTCGTTAGATTTTAGCACATTTGCGAGTATGCAAAACCATATTTTCAATTTTGGGGGGAGTGAATCTACAGAGGACTATACTTTCCCTGACGGAACCGCCGTAGAATTACCCGCAAATGCTTCGTTTGATATGAATTCGCACTATTTCAACAAAGGCGAAAAACCGACAACGGGTGAAGTGAATATTAACCTTTACACCATTCCAAAAGAGAAGGTTACGAAGGCACTGAAGGTTCTGGACTTAGGAAATAGTAACCTAAATTTACCACCTAATAAAAAGACCGTTGAAACGAGGAATTTCACTTTCGACCGAGACGTGAAAATTGTGATGCTATTTTCTCACACGCACAAATTGGGCGAAAAATTTGAGATAATGGTGAAAGGCGGAAGCCGCGACGGGCAGGTTGTTTATTCGTCTGCCAATTGGGAACATCCCGAAAAAATAAATTACGGCAAGCCGCTCGAAATCAAAGCTGGAGAAGGATTGACTTCCCGCATTACCTACAATAATTTCACCGACAAAACTGTCCGTTTCGGATTAACTTCCGACGACGAAATGGGAATTATCTTCGGTTATTATTACGAGGAATAGGCTTTTTAGATTAGAAAGTCGAGATACAAGATTAGAAATCAATACCATTTTCACAAAGAAGAGCCGTTGAATTACAATTCAACGGCTCTTTATATTTAATAAGTTTAAACGGGGTACGAACAAGATGCTTGCAGCGTTTTACGCTTCTTCAATCTCACATCTGCAATCTCGTATCTAACAAAATCACTCCCCTCTTTTCGGACGAGATTTATAATTTGCCTTTTGGCGATCTTTAAAATTGCCTTTCTTATTACGGTCACGATTTTCGCCACTGCTTGGCCTTCCACTACTTGAGCGACCACCGCCGTCACTCTGGCGACCTCGTCCAAAACCACCGCCTCCTTGCTTCGGAGGTTCGGTTGAAGCATTTGGATCTGGTTCAAAACCGTCAATTATTGCTAACGGAATTTTCTCTTCGAGCAACCTTTCTATTCCCCGTAAATACGAAGTTTCGTCTGCTGCTACAAGCGAAATGGCTTCGCCACTTGCTCCGGCACGACCCGTTCTACCAATACGGTGTACGTAATCTTCGGGAACGTTGGGCAATTCGTAATTTACCACGTGTGGCAATAACGGAATATCTAATCCACGAGCTGCAATATCAGTAGCAACCAAAACCCGCACATTGCCTTCTTTAAAATTATCCAATGCTTTGGTTCTGGCACTTTGACTCTTATTTCCGTGAATCGCCGCCGATGAAATTCCGCTCTTGGTAAGCTTCTCGCTCAAGCGGTTTGCCCGGTGTTTGGTGCGGGTAAAAACCAGCACTTGCGACCAATTGCCTTCGTTGATGAGTTTCATCAATACATCCGGCTTTTCTTTGGTATCTACCCGGTAAGCAAATTGCTCCACTTTCTCCGCGGTAGTGTGCTCAGGCGTTGCTTCTACCATTTCAGGATTGCGTAAAATGCCGCTCGCTAGTTTCTTTATTTCTTTAGAAAACGTAGCCGAGAATAACAAGTTCTGTCGATTTTCGGGCATGAGTTGCATTACGCGATTGATGTCCCGCACAAATCCCATATCGAGCATTCGGTCGGCTTCATCCAGCACAAAAAATTCAATTTGTGAAAGAGAAAGAGCTTTTTGTTGGTACAAATCCAATAAACGACCTGGCGTTGCCACCAAAATATCTACTCCTTTACGAAGCGTAGTAATTTGTGGGTTAGCATTCACTCCACCAAAAATCACCATCGAACGAATATCAAGGAATAAACTGTATTCCTGGATATTATCGTAAATCTGAGCGGCGAGTTCACGCGTGGGTGTAAGTATCAATGCCCGAATGGGACGCTTACCGCGAGGTTGTTCAGTTTGTGATAAAATATGAAGCATTGGCAAGGTAAAACCGGCGGTTTTTCCCGTACCTGTTTGGGCAGAAGCCAACACATCCCGACGGTCTAATACGTGCGGGATGGCTTTTTCCTGAATGGGCGTAGTTTCGGTGTAGCCCTTCTGTGCGATGGCTTTCAGTATCGGCTCGGATAAGCCTAAATCTTTAAATAACATATAGTTGAGTGTCCGGTCATTAGTAATTGACCGACGGCGGTTTCGCCTGATTAAATGAGTGTTAAGAAGAACGCAGAGAGGTGCTTTTTACTAAAAGGGCGTTACGCCAAAGCAGGTTATTTCTACGTTTTGAAACGCAAAGGTACGATTTATTTGGTTGAAGAGCTACTTCTGTTTTTCCTGATAGGTAAAGATATCAAAACGACGCTTTAATTCAACCATATCAATACTGTTAAGAAAGCTTCTAAACATCCTTTTTAGCTGACGTTCAAACTCGTTATTCCGTTGCCCGCTTTTTTATAAACAACCAAGATATAGAATGTAGCCACAGCTAAGTGTAAAGCAATAGTAAGGTGTTTATGGAACAGGTTCTTCAATACTCGGCGATAACGTTCAGAGTCGCTCATATTATTAAGTAGTAAATTACTCAAAATCAGTTCAGTTAAGTTTTAATACAGGGAAAAACATTTACTTTTGATGAACTAACATTCTCCCCATGCGTGACCTGCAATTCCCCATCAAACTTGTTTTTAATGTTTCGACGTTCTCTAATGACTTTTCAGCAACGGATGCCAACGGGCGGATCGTGGCTTACGTAAAGCAAAAGCTGTTTAAGTTGAAAGAGGACGTTTCAGTTTTTAGCAATGATACGATGGGTGCCGATGTAGCGTACAAAATTAAAGCCGACCGCTGGATCGACTTCTCAGCGGCGTACAGTTTACAATATCCTGACGGTACAGAATTAGGCAAAGTAGCTCGTAAAGGTTGGCGATCAATGTGGAAAGCGAGTTACGAAATCATTGATCAAAACGAACAACCGCAGTATCATATCGGGGAAGAAAACGGCTGGATTAAAGTAATCGACTCACTGCTTTCGCAGATTCCATTGGTGGGGATTTTTTCGGGGTACTTTTTCAACCCGTCTTATATAGTAACCAACCGAAACGGTCAGGTTATCGCTCGATTGAAGAAAGAGAAGTCTTTTTGGGGAAGACGTTTTGAAATCACGAAACTCATAGATTTTGATCAGGACGATGCCGAACGAATCATGTTGAGCCTAATGATGATGATTCTTTTAGAACGTAACCGAGGGTAATTTACTCTATTCCCCGATTTAGAAAGTTGACAAAAGGTTTGAGAACGGTAACTCCTTTGAGGCATTCTTTCATGAAATCGTCTGACGTAACATCTTTGTCAGCGTAACTTCCGAAAGCCGTAAAACTTTTCCACTTTAACCATTCGATGGCAGGATTATCAGCGTCGTATCCTTTTGGCGGGCGTTTCAGCGAGAGTTTTTCTTCCACGGCGATTTCACCGTAATAATCAACAAATGCTTTATCGGTAATAATGCCTTCAAATTCGGCTAAATTGTAATCAATTTCTTCCCGAATTTTCTTCAGTTCTACGGGTTGCACCATGTAGTTCCCGCCGCCCATGAATGTACCGTTTGGCTCGATATTCAAGTAATAACCCGCTGTGGGTGCTTTTTTGCCGCCTTTATTAAAGGAAATCCCCATATTGATTTTGTATGGGGATTTATCTTTTGAAAAACGAATATCACGATTGATTCTGAAAATGCACTTTTTGGGTTCTAAATCCGCCAATGTAGGATCAATTTCAGCAGCAGCTTCCAAAAATTCCGTTGCGAACTCAAATACATTGCCCTTCGTAGTTTCGTAACGTTTTCTATTTTCCTGAAACCATTCACGGTTATTATTCTTGGCTAAATCTTTGAGGAAAGTGAGTGTTGAAGGGTGAATGGTTGTCATGGGAGGGTGAGAAATGGTTAAGGATTATTTATAACTATGCTTACTTCGCAGACTTAACGAGTATTACTCACCCCGGTCTGCGACCACCGAGCGTCGGTCGCCCCTCCGAGGATAGGATTTGCTTATTCTTCGAATCAATGTGCTATTAATCAACCAATTGTTTTGCTAAAATATCGATTCCTTCGTCAAAGCTAACAGGATCATAACCTAATCTTATGGCTTTCTCTAAGATGAATCCGGTTCTTGGCGGGCGTTTGGCGGTTTGCTTAAACGTGCTTCCGTCTGCTTCGGCGATGAGCGATTTATCCAGCTTGAAGTAGTCGGCGGTTTTTATCGCCATTTCGTACGGGGTCAAAAAGTCCTTTCCCGAAATATTAAAAATGCCCTCGGCTTCTTTTTCAGCTATTAACACACAACCTTTGGCAAGGTCCTCCGCTAAAGTTGGGGTTCGCCACTGATCAGTGACAACGTTGATATTCTTTCCGCTTTCGAGCGAGTTTTTCACCCACAAAATAATGTTCGAGCGACTCATATCGTGAGCAATTCCGTACACTAAAACAGTGCGAGCAATTCCCCAGCGAATATCTGAATGCAGCAGCACTTTTTCCGCCGCCCATTTGCTCCAACCGTAAAAACTCACGGGGTTTGCTTCGGCGGTTTCATCGTACGGGCCATCAGCTCCGTCAAAGATAAAATCGGTAGAGAGGTGCAACAGAAACGTATCGGTTTGTTTGCAGGCTTCCACAAGGTATTCTACGGCTTTTACGTTTTGCTGCCAGCAATTTTCCTTATCAGTTTCGCACTGATCCACGTTTGTCATCGCAGCGGTATTTATAATCACGTCAGGCGATGTTTCGTTGATAACCGCAAAGACTTGCTCGGCATTGGTGATATCCATCAGGCGATATTCGTAACCTGCGGTAAAAGGCAAGCGGTTTTCCCCGCGAGCGGTGGCAATTACTGCAACTTCGTCATTCCCGATAAGTAACTCAACCAATTTTTGACCGAGTAATCCGTTTGAACCTGTTATTAATATTCTTTTCATAAAATCGTTAAAAATCCCTCGTGCGAAAGGAATTTTCTACCTTAGAAGGATGAATTTATTTATCTACACTTATTGACTTAAAGGCTTATTGACCAGCTGACCAACCATTATACCCGTACAATTTAGTAATCTTTTTCTTCCGCATTTCTTCAACGGTCACTTTCATTTCGATGTCTTCCATCGGGCGATCTGCCTGATCTTTGGGTTGAGACGAAATTTTATCAATCACATCAAGGTTGTCAATTACCTGACCGTAAACGGTGTAATTATTATCCAACGATGGATAACCACCCAAAATCATGTATTCGCTGCGTTGTTCGGTGGAATAATCCATTTGATTACGCTTCTCCATCATGGTCAGTTGCTCGTCGGTATAGGTTGTTCCATCCACGATGTAGAACTGAGCTGGATTTGACATTTTTTCGGGATTACCTCCGCGAGCAGCAGCCAAAGCACCTCTAGTATGAATGTGTTTTGAGGTGAATTCGTAGGGTACCTTTTCCATACCGCCATCACCGAAACCTAAACGAGCTCCCACTTCGGCATTTCGGGAATTTGGGTCTCCGCCCTGAACCATGAAGTCTTCTTTAATGCGGTGAAAAAGTAAACCATTGTAAAAGCCATCTTCCGCCAGTTTTATGAAGTTAGCTTTGTGCAGCGGCGTATCGTCAAACAATACCATGTGCATCGTCCCGAACCTTGTTTCAAGTGTAACAAGATAGTCACGTTTGAGGTTTCTCTGCGTTACGCACGATGACAGCGAAGCGGCAGTGAATAATGTAAGGAGTGTGTTTCTAAAGAATATTTTTTTCAATTTTTCCGTTATATTTTGATTAGTTTTCAAAAGTAAAAAGATAAAGTGGTTTTTGGTAGTGAGTGAATGGGAAGTTGATTTCTTAACGGGAGTTTTCTTTGTTCGTAGCTGACCCACCGAGCGTCGGTCGCCCCTCCGAAGAGGAGATTTTCCCGTTCTCCCTATCTCCTATCTCCTATCTCTTATCTCCTAAGAAATCAAAACCCTTCCACTTCAGTAGCTTTCTTTTTCTCTTCTTTCTTTTCTTTTTGCTCGGGGGTTAAGACCAATTTCTTAGGGTTGACCGGCTTCTTCCCGAAGCTTTCATCGTCAAGTCCGCGGTACGTTGCCAAGAAGCGACGGCGGAACGTAATCGGTTCAGCGAAGTCAATTGAGATAACTTTGTAGTCTTTATTTTTCGCTCCTTTGTCTTTTTTAGCAATCAATTTATTGAACGAATCGTCTGACGAAACAACACCCATTTCGCCGTCTTTATAGCCTAAATAGTACCAGTTCTCGCCCGATACTTCTAAGAAAAGGTAAACCTCATCTCCCGCGAGCGGATTTTTCTTTATTTCCAAATAACCACTTATCATGGCGTTTACATCGCTTTCGCCAATGTTTGAAACGCCGATTTTACCAACGCTGTAAAACGAGTTTATTTCGGGATTCCACTTCATCTTCAAATCGCTCAATACTATCGTTGTGGCAAATTTGGGCGAAAACTTAAACATTGGCAGGTGCTGTTTATATAATTGATCACGGTAAGTTTTGGCATCCTTCTCGCTGACAAACTGCGTCAACTTCGACATAAACTCTTCGCTCTCAAACGGGATGGCACTTTCATTATTCCCTTCGTCGAGGTTCGTTTTTATGATGGTGTTTGCCATACTTGCTGCCAGTTGCTGCGAGAGCGGAAACTCGTAAAGCATCATCATATCAAAAGCGTAATCGTTTGAATCGAGGTTGACTTCCGCAAATCCGGCGGCATCGATATATTTACTAATTTCACCGCCCAGCATATTGAATTTCCCTTCGGTGCGGATAATCCCTTCGTTGTCTATTAATTCATAACGGCTCGATTCACGGCTATTTTCTTCGGGATAAATCACAAAACGCTTGTTTGGTTCGTCACGTCGAAACGTTCCGTTTGCCGTAAATATATCATCGTCCTCGGGACTTTTCTTAACAGATAAAAACGTTGGATAAAGTCCGTTGGTACCAGAATTTGCCTTGACATGCAGTCCGGCGTAAATGCGGGAATCGCCGCTAATAAGTTGCTCGTTAACATTGATGGTTATTTCCTCTGATTTATCTCCCTGATACGTTATCCAGTTTCCACCAAGCTGCGGA
Source organism: Spirosomataceae bacterium (assembly GCA_047630355.1). Lineage (GTDB taxonomy): Bacteria > Bacteroidota > Bacteroidia > Cytophagales > Spirosomataceae > JANQUM01. The sequence goes on from JBLHXN010000084.1 coordinate 12,171, forward strand.
TACTTTTTTAGTTCGGGTATCACAAATCCGTCTAACGAAAGGTTTTTCTGCGGAGCAAGCATCGAAATATCACCTTTATACAGCATTTTTGGAGATAAAAACAAACTATCTCCCACTCTTACTTTGGCGTTCGCCACGGTAGAAAGAAGGGCGTCTTTGTTTCGGCTTTGCTTATTCAAAAGCAAATCTTTTAGCTCGAAATTACCCATTTTGATATTGAACGTATCCGAACTCACGTTCACAAACTGATACGTAGCGTCTCCCGTAAATTTCTTTTTTGATAAAATACGGATATTACCGTTGATAAGATTGTGGTAACCGTTGAGCGTGTCAATAGTCAAACCGGCGTTTACAAACGGCTGCATAGCAGCGTTCCGCTGAATGACGACTTTACCTTTATCGGGAATAATTCGGGCATCGGCGGAAGTAATGAAAGGTACGCCATCAATATTCAACGTCATTCCCACAATATCGTATTGAGCCGCACTGCCATTGAACGCGAGTCCGAGTTGCCCGTCATTTGTCGATGAGAACGTTGTATTTTCTACGTTGCCCTGCATGGAAATGGTCTTTTTATCAATATCCCATTTTGCCCGACCAATATTTGTCCGATACGCCGCCGACGGAAATTCCAGCGAGGCTTTGGTGCTGTCGTTGAAACCCTGTTCGTTCATCGCGATTTCGACTAAACTGTTAATGACATTAAAATTCACGTTGACGTTTTCGCCCAATAAAACTGGCTTGGCAGAGGCCACCGCTGATTTGATTTTAAACACCGATTGGTTTGCTTGAAATCCTGGTTTATCGAATTTGAAATTATCAGATTGCATCTCAGAATCTGTTCGGGCAAGCACACCCAACCCGAAAAGTCCGCCGGTTCGGACAAGAAGTTTACCCGTCAAAGTCGAAGTTCCTTCGTAAAAATCAAACCCCTTCTTTGAAGCGATCAACATGCTGTCTGCGTCGGGAATCCATTTCAAGGAATAATTATTCACGGCAACCTGCGGGAAGTACGCCATCTGCGTATTTACGGTTTCTTTTATCTCACCTATTTCACCAACCGCAATCAGGGAATCTGAAAAGAAATTGACATTAGAGGCATCCAATGCCGCCGCTAAATGGTTAATTTTACCAGAAGAATGCAGGCCTTTCCCGTCCATTATCAATGCCGACGCAAACGCCATCGACGATAATTTACTACCGTACACTTCGTAGCTTCCATTCGGTACTTTGTGGGAAAAGCCGAGCGTAATGTCAGGCATCACAACCAGTTTCTCCTGAAAGGGTTTGAGGATGTTATCGGAGTGAAAAGTCCCGACAAATTCGAGGTCTTTTACGTTCAGGCTATCGTGATCAATTTTCGGAATATCGAAATAAACGTCGCGATTGAATTGTCCGCCTTTACGATCATTTTTATCAAAGAAAACAATTACCCCCTTCTCCATCACAAGGCGTGGGTATTCAGGCAAATTCATTTTTCCCGACTTATTATCGGGGCGATTGAGATAAACTACCCCCGAATGCTCAAACTTTACGTGGCTACCAATTTCGACTTTACCACCTTTCTCGTAAATGGCAATCGGGATAAAGCTGATGGAATCAATTTTAGTTAGTTTGACCGAAAAATTATCGTAGTCAATTTCTAAACCTTTTCCAGCAAAACGGTAGTTTTTCACAATCAGTTGACCGTCAAAAGCAAACGTCCGATTTTTCTTAAATTGCAGGATGTTATCGTAAGGAATGACATAAATGCCGAGTTCATCGCTCAAGCTGAAACGTTGCGTTCCGCGAATGGTAAGGTCTTTACTTTTGAGGTCAAGCGTACCGTTTGCGGTAGAATCATTGCTCTGAAAAAACGACGGAATTAATAAATCATCGTAATCTTTTTGCCCCGCAAAAGCCCGAATGTAATGAATACCTTTTGTGGTAAGTTTAAAAGTTTTACGGACCGGATTATACGACAGTAATCCTTGCTGAACCGTAGACATCAATCCACCCTGAAACTGTTGTGCTGGCCTCCCTACACTTTTAGCAATCTCTTCTACGGTGAATTCAAAATCCTGCGTTTTACGCACGTAATTATTTACCAAAAGTAACGGATTGAAACCAGCCATTCCGCTTAAATCCTGCACCCTTTTTGGATTAAAGAAGTTAAAAGATTCAAATAGTACCGGCACCTGGGCCTTTCCGGCTACGATGTAAAAATCCATTTTCTGTGTAGCTAAATCCCACCGGA
>JBLHXN010000085.1:0-14318 GCA_047630355.1 Spirosomataceae bacterium
AACCAGTATTTTTTAGAACCTAAATTTAAAATTTTTATGGTGAACAAGTACCTATTGTCAATCTGTGTGCTATTTCTATTTAGCAGTGTTGCAGTTACTCAAGTAGATCTTCCACCAAATGTCGTTCTGAGCAAATGTTATGCCGAGTATTTAAAACCGGCACAGTTCACTACCCGCATCGAACAATACGTAGCGAAAGAAGCTGGAAAGCTACTTGTGGCTACTAATGCTGAGTTGGGAACTACCTCAAATCAAAGGTTTATTCTGCTACTTCTTTAACTGAAACAGAGCGTGTTTTAGTTAAAGAAGCTGGAACAAGCACCCAAGTTGTTCCAAATTCAGGAACTTACCGCATGGTAAGCGAGCGGATAGAAACAGCCCCTGCTTACATGCAACTACAAGTTGATAACAATATTCAGTTCAAGCCTGTAACTGAGCATTACATGGTTCATCCGTCTTACGTAAGCAACACTACCTGCTGAGTACCGTTCAGTTTCTAATTACATGACTGACAATCAGACTACTACCCGATAAATTGATTTCCTGCTGAGTACAAAACTATCACACGTCAAGTAATAGCTCAGGCTGCTGCAACTCTTGAAGTAGAAGTACCTGCTCAGTACAAAGCAATGACTAAGACAATTGTTAAGGCTGGTCCTGCAGCGAGTGAAGTAGCTATTCCTACTCAAATGGAAACTTAACACATTCACTTCGATGACTGGTACTAGTTCTTACGCTGACTGGGTAGAGATTCTTTGTGAAAGTAAAGTAACCGTTGAGCGTATTCGTGCAATTCAAATGGCGTTAAAGCAAAAAGGCTACAACCCAGGTCCAATTGACAATGTTTTAGATCGTCAGACTAAAACTGCTCTTCTTCAATTCCAAAAAGATGACAACTTACCACAGGGTAATCTTAACCTTGAGACGTTGAAAGCTTTAGGAATTTCTTAGTAATATTTTAGTAAATTCTATTTTTAAAAAGGACGGTCAAATGACCGTCCTTTTTCGTTTTATGCTAGTTTGGCATGGTTCATGATTAATAGTTTGACACAATAGCTTTCCAAAACAAACCTACAATTCCGTGAAAAAATTACCATTAGCCCTTCTGATGTTCCTCTTTACGTTCAACAGTATCGAATCGAACGCACAACAAACCTCTTCCAATAACACCACAAACTTCTACGGTGGCTCGTACGATGATTTCCTTCGGGAAGCCCGTAAACAAGACAAAGTTGCCATTCTTGATTTTTGGGCATCGTGGTGTGCTCCTTGTAAAAAGATGGACAAAGAAACATTTGCCAACGCTGAATTAGCAAAGCATCTGAATGAGAAGTTTCTAATCTATAAGGTAAACGTTGATACATTTGACGGCATGGAAATCGCCAATCGGTTTGGTGTAGAAAGTTTTCCAACTGTCATAACATTAGATAGTCACGGACGATTTATTGACGAATTGAAAGGTTTCTTTGCCGCAAATCATCTCACAGAAAAGCTAAATCAATCTTCTGAACAGCCTCAAACTTACGTATCTTTATGAAGTTTGTATAATCCGTTCATTCCCGAACTGGAATTAAAGAATTGTTGTCGTAATTTTGTCAGATGAAATTACAGAATGACTTATTCTTACGAGCCGCCAAAGGCGAGATAACAGAAAGAACCCCGGTTTGGCTAATGCGACAAGCAGGTCGTATTCTGCCCGAATACAGAAAGGTTAGAGCACAAGCAGGCAGCTTTATAAAACTTGCCACCACTCCCGAACTCGCCGCTGAAGTCACCATTCAACCCGTAGATATTCTGGGGGTAGATGCTGCCATTATATTTTCTGATATTTTAGTAATTCCGGAAGCAATGGGACTTCCGTACGAAATGGTTGAAAAGAAAGGGCCGATATTTCCACGAGTGGTAAAATCAAAGCAAGATATTGACAACTTAAAAGTTGCCGACGCAGAATCTGACTTAGGATATGTTCTTGAAGCAATAGACATTGTAAAACGAGAATTAAACGGGCGTGTTCCACTGATTGGTTTCGCTGGTGCACCGTTTACAATCCTGTGTTACATGATTGAAGGGCAAGGATCAAAGACATTCTCTGAGGCGAAGAAATTACTTTATACGCAGCCAAAACTTGCACATTTGCTTCTCCAAAAAATTACGGATAGTACTATTCAATACTTAAAAGCCCAAATAAATCACGGCGTAGATTTGGTTCAGGTATTTGACTCATGGGCTGGAGTATTAACTCCTGCACAATACAAGACTTTTGCCATTCCGTATATCAAACAAATTTGCGACGCTATTGAGAAAACTCCGATTACCGTTTTTGCGAAAGGAGCGTATTTTGCCCGTCGGGAAATTAGTAAATTGGATTGTCAGGTAGTTGGATTAGACTGGAACATGGACATTCGTGAATCGAGACGAATGATTAAAAATAAAACGTTACAAGGAAACCTTGACCCATGTGTATTGTACGGCTCAAATCATAGTATTGAAAGCCACACCAAGAAAATGTTGAAGAGCTTTGGTTCACAATATCACATTGCTAACCTCGGCCACGGCGTTTACCCAGATACTGACCCAGATAAAGTAAAGTGCTTTGTTGAAACAGTGAAAGCGTACCAACATTCATAAAATTGAATATTGGCTTTTACGAAAAAAATGTTAGTATTTCATGTAGTCAATAACACAAAAAGAGCGACCCGAAAAGGTCGCTCTTTTATTGATTAGGTATAAGTCTAAATGTTCATTTCAGAAAATTAACCTGCTTTAACAGCTGCGGTTAATTTTGGAAGTACATCAAATACATCTCCAACGATTCCGTAATCTGCTGCTTTAAAGAAAGGAGCTTCAGGGTCTTTATTGATTACTACAATTACCTTTGAACTGTTTACACCAGCCAAATGCTGAATTGCTCCGGAGATACCGCAAGCAATATAAAGGTTCGGAGCAACTTTGATACCCGTCTGTCCAACGTGCTCGTGGTGAGGTCTCCAATCAAGGTCAGAAACCGGCTTAGAGCAAGCCGTTGCTGCACCCAAGGCAGTTGCTAAATCCAATAGTGGCTGCCAGTTTTCAGGCCCTTTGAATCCACGTCCACCAGAAACAACTAAATCAGCTTCAGGTAAAAGTATATCGCCCGTTACTTTCACGGTTTCTATTACTTTAGCAACAAAACTACTATCATCAAGCAACGGACTAAATACTTCAATCGTAGCAGTTGCATCACTGAGTTCAGGAGTGACTGCGTTCTTTTTAATCGCTAATATTTTAATATCACTTGATACAACCGTATCAGCAAATGCTTTTCCGGTAAAAATACTGCGTTTCACTTTAAAACCATCTGATAAATCTGGTAGTTCAACTACGTTTCCTACAACTCCCGCTTTCATAGCACCCGCTACTCGTGCAGTTACCGGATCAGCAAGTGATGACTTTGCGGTTACGATAATATTTGCTCCAGTTTGTTGAATTGCCTCAATAAGTGCCTTTGAGTAAGCCATGATATTGGGCTGGCTCAAACGCTCATTATTTGCGTGGAGAACTTTGGTAACTCCGTAGTTTCCGGCTTTCGCCAATTCACCTTCGGAAGCTTCTCCGATTGCCAACGCCGTGGCAGAACCTCCGGTCATTTCGGCAACTTTTGCTCCGTAATAAAGAGCTTCTAAAGATGACTTTTTAATTTCGCCGTCTGCTAATTCTATAAATATGAGTACTGACATTATATTTTTGTTTTATCCCATCTCCTCCTCCACTAAGAGGAGAATAATTAGTGGGAAGTTGAATTTTTGATTTAACTAATTCCTATCTCTTAATAATCTATCCCGATAGCTATCAGAACTAACTTATATCACCTTCGCTTCCGTTCTTAATAGTCTGATAAGTTCGGCGGCGTTATCAGCGTCAATCATTTTACATTCGCCCTTTTCAGGTGGCAAGCTGTACTGCTTTATACTTGTAATGGCTTCGCCGTTTGGCTCAACTACACTTAACGGTTTCTTACGAGCCGTCATGATTCCACGCATGTTCGGGATTTTCCATTCTGCAATTGGCTCTTGACAACCCAATACTAACGGAAGCGGTGCTTCTAATTTTTCCTTTCCGCCTTCAATTTCGCGAGTCATTTTGGCAACACCGTCTTCAATGTCTAATTGCATAACGGGCGAGAAAGAAGGTAAACCTAATAATTCACCCACAATACCATGTACTATGCCTGAATTGTAATCAGTTGTTTCACGGCCCATTAGAATTAAGTCGTAATTACCATCTTTAGCAACATGAGCAATTTGCTCCGCTACGAAAAACGAATCGGTTGGTTCGGCATCTACCCGGATAGCATCATCTGCTCCGATTGCCAATGCTTTACGTATTTGCGTTTCGGTATCAGCCTTTCCAACGTTCAAGACCGTTACTGTTCCACCATTAGCTTCTTTTAATTCTACGCCACGAGCAAGTGCATAATCATCATAAGGCCCGATGATATACTGAATTCCTGCTTGATTAAAAGTGGTATTATCGTCCGTAAAAGATATTTTAGCCGTTGTATCTGGTACGCTAGAAATACAAACTAGTATTTTCATAAAGTTTCATTTTAAATGTTGAATCTGATTGATAAGGCTTCGTGCTTTTCGTGATGTAAATTACTAAAATAATCAATCACTTTAAATAAACAGTTTTAAGCCTTTACTTTGTTATTAAGTAACGATATTTCGTATAAATTGTTATGCATGCATAACATTACAAATGTAAAAGAATGGCAAATAGTATGCAAGAAGAGCGTTTGAAAATTTTGAGTGAGCTCATCAAAACGGAGCCTGACGAGCCATTTAACCGTTATGCGTTGGCAATGGAATACGCGGGAAAGGATACAGTTGAGTCCCTGAGACATTTGGAGGTTCTGCTAGAAATATTTCCTGAATACCTGCCTACGTACTATCAGGCGGCTACTCTATACGCTGAACAAGAAAAAGAGGAAAAGGCCGAAAGTACTTTTGAAAGAGGAATTTTACTGGCAAGTAAGCAGAATAACGAGAAAATACTAAAAGAACTCAAAGGAGCACTTCAAATGTATAAGGATGAGTGGGAAGTGTGATAAAATAAAGGTTGTGTGGCAAAAAATAAGCCCGAAAGAGAGATTCTTCCGGGCTTATTTTATTTCTAACTTTATCAGGCCTTAACCTACCAAAACGGCTTTGCCGTTTGCTACATCAGCTTCTACGTTTTTATATTTTACGTCTTTTTTCACCGTTCCGTCTTTGTACTGAACGCTAACTTTTTGATTACGACTAGCTACTTTTAACTTTTTAGCCGGCGATTTAGAAACTGAATTCTCTTCATCATCGGTTCGGTTCATTGATAATTCAGGCTTCTCCTTTTTGGGCGGAGCAACTTGTTGAAAACGCATTTCAACAACATTTGCCTTCATTAAAAAACTTACAGCTTCAGCGTTAACTTTCTTCAAGAAGCTCTGAAAAAGCTCTACTGCTTCAAATTTATAAATCAATAACGGATCTTTCTGCTCGTAAGAAGCATTCTGAACCGATTGCTTCAAGTCATCCATGTCACGGAGGTGTTCTTTCCACTCTTGGTCAATTACCGAAAGTGAAATACTCTTCTCCATTTCAAGAACTAGCTCACGCCCATCAGCATCAACAGTTTTCTTAATGTCGCAGAATACCGCAATATTTTTTGCACCATCACCGATAACCGCCATGAATGGCTCTTCTTTCAACGCCCGGCGATCATCAAGTACTTGCGAAAGAACTGGCATGGCATTCTTACGAATTGCCTCATTTTTACGCTTATAGTGAGCTTCGGCAAGGTTAAATACGGTATTTATTAAATCCCGGTCAGTTGTAAAGTCGGACTCAGATATTTGGGGGTCAAAGCCAAGACCTTGTAACACACGTACTTCAAACTCAGCGAAATTACCTTTAGTATTTCGTACGATATCGGCACTAGTGTCGTAAATAATATTAGCAACGTCTAATGAAAGGCGTTCTCCGAACAGTGCATTTTTACGACGACGATAAATGGTATCCCGCTGGATATTCATAATATCATCGTACTCAATGAGGCGTTTACGAGTGCCAAAGTTGTTTTCCTCGACTTTGCGTTGAGCACGCTCAATCGAATTAGAAATCATCTTATGTTGAATAACTTCTCCCTCTTCCATTCCCATGCGATCCATGACTTTCGCCACTCGGTCAGAACCGAACATTCGCATTAGATTATCTTCGAGTGAAACGAAAAATTGTGATGAACCCGGATCTCCCTGACGACCCGCCCGACCACGTAACTGACGGTCAACACGACGTGAATCGTGACGTTCGGTACCTACGATAGCTAAGCCACCCGCTGCTTTACTTTCTGGAGTAAGCTTAATATCCGTACCACGACCCGCCATGTTAGTTGCGATTGTTACCGTTCCGGGCTTTCCGGCTTCAGCAACAACATCTGCTTCACGGGCGTGTTGTTTTGCGTTCAATACTTGATGTTGAATCTTACGGATACTAAGCATCCGACTCAAAATTTCTGAATTTTCAACCGAGGTAGTTCCGACCAAAACCGGACGACCGCCTTCTACCATTTCTACGATTTCGTCGGCAACGGCGTTGTATTTTTCACGAACCGTTTTGTAAACCTTATCGTCTCTGTCATCCCGCACAATCACACGGTTAGTAGGAATCGAGACAACATCCAATTTGTAGATTTTCCAGAATTCACCCGCTTCGGTTTCGGCAGTACCCGTCATACCCGCTAACTTGTGGTACATTCGGAAGTAATTCTGTAATGTAACAGTAGCATAAGTTTGCGTTGAGTCTTCAACTTTAGCTCCTTCTTTTGCTTCAACGGCTTGGTGCAAACCATCTGACCAACGACGACCGTCCATGATACGCCCCGTTTGTTCGTCCACAATTTTCACTTTGCTATCCATCACTACGTAATCCACGTCTTTTTCAAAGACAGTATACGCTTTTAGTAATTGATTAACAGCGTGAATTCGTTGGGCTTTAGTAGAATAGTCACGAATCAAAGCGTCTTTTTTAAGCACTTTGTCTTTTTCTTCGATTTCTTCTTTCTCAATATCAGCTAAATCAACACCCAAGTCCGGCATAACAAAAAACTGCGAATCTTCGTCATGACCCGTTAGGTAATCAATTCCGTTATCGGTTAATTCGATACTGTTGTTTTTTTCCTCAATCGTGAAATACAACGGAGCGTCTGCCTCAGGCATCAACTTCGAGTTTTCAGCAATGTAAATGGATTCAGTATCAAGCAATAATTTCCGATTTCCCGTTTCTGAGAGATACTTAATCAATGGTTTACTCTTTGGCAGTCCGCGGTGAGCACGGAAAAGTGCTAATCCACCTTCTTTGGTATCTCCTGCGGCGATAAGCTTCTTGGCTTCAATCAAATATCCATTCACCAATTTCTTCTGAATCTCAACGATATGACCAATACGTGGTTTTAAAGAATTATACAATTCCTCGTCTCCTGTTTTTGCCATTGGTCCACTGATAATTAATGGCGTCCGGGCATCGTCAATTAAAACGGAGTCAACCTCATCAATCATAGCAAAGTGGTGTTTTCCCTGAACAAGTTCAACCGGGTCATTCACCATATTATCACGAAGGTAGTCGAAGCCAAACTCATTGTTTGTTCCGTAAATAATGTCTTTTTTGTACGCTTCCCGACGTTCGGGCGAGTTTGCACGGTATTTATCGATACAATCGCAAAGTAAACCGTGAAACTCAAAAATCGGTCCCATCCATTCAGAGTCACGAACGGCGAGATAATTATTGACCGTTACAATATGCACACCCCGACCCGCTAAAGCGTTAAGGAATGCCGGGAAAGTTGCCACAAGGGTTTTACCTTCACCCGTTTGCATTTCAGCAATTTTACCGAGGTGCAACACCGCACCACCGATAATTTGCACATCATAGTGCATCATATCCCAAGTAATGAGCGTTCCGGCGGCTGTCCACTGATTTTTCCAGTGAGCTTTATCGCCTTCAATTTCGATGTGGTCTTTAGTAGCGGCTAACTCACGGTCAAGGTGCGTAGCGGTTACTTCTAACGCTGGGTTTTCTTTAAAACGGCGAGCGGTTTCTTTTACGATAGCAAACGCTCGCGGTAAAATTTCTTCCAAAACAGCTTCGAGTTCTACGTCTCGTTGCTTTTCAAGATCATCTACTCTTCTAAAGACCGCTTCTTTATCGTCAATACTCATATCTTCATCGGTTTCAATGCTGAGTTTCAACGATTTGATTTCATCATCAATATGAGCAAGTTTTTCACCGATATAGTCTTGCAACTCTTTCGTTTTACCCCGCAATTCATCATTGGTTAATGACTGTAGCAAAGCGTAAGCAGCATTGGTAGTTGTTATGTAAGGTTCTAATTCCTTGACATCTCGGTCAGATTTTGTTCCGAATACTTTTTTTAATCCTTTTGATAGAAAGTCTAACATGGTTCTTTTGATAAGATATTAGACAAGAGAACGAAGACAAGGGATAACCTGCTCATTCTATGTCATTTATGTTTAATTTTTATTTAAGATAATGTGCCGAAGTGGACAACTTTTTATGGAGGACATAGAATGTTGAATATTCTCATGTGCCGTGTCTCAAATTCCGCACCTTCTTAGTAAACGCAAATTTACTTAATTTCAACGGTTTACGAACAAGAATAGTGCGAGGGTTAGATTTTTTTGGTCTGGCGGTCAAAATGGCAGGGAGAAAAAGGATTTATTACAGATATCAGGATAGTTCAAACAATACTAACATAGACACAATTTATATACCGTTGAGTAAATACTAATTGAATATAATACAAAACTCTTGCATTTACCCACCCCCCCTATTTGTACGTTCGTAAACAACCCCCCCCCCCCACTTCTTTGGACGGACTTGGGAGGCTTCTTTTGTTCTATTTTTTTACCATAAGACATTTCAAATTTATGAAGAAATTTGTATTTCTGACAAGTATCATCTTTTTGTTGAATGCTTGTTCAAAAAATGAGGTCGATTTACCACAGCCTGATGAAGTAAATCAAAATTTAACCATTGATGAAGCCAAGGCATTTTATATGTCAAACGCCAAACACCTAAGAACATCTGAAAACGACAAAGGAAAGCTGGTCTTCTGGGATGATTACATAGAGTATAAAGGTAGTGACGGCTCAGATTATCTGAGTATAGAATATATCGACTTAAATGGCTTGGCAATTGACATTTCAGACTCTCGCAAAAAAGAGAAAAAAAGAATCGGATTCTCGATATAAAAACTGTTTTAATCTTTAAAAAGTCCGAAGGTAAAATAAATGCTTATCAGTTACATTCGATTATAGATGAGGAGAAAGTAAAACAAACAGCGAAGAACTTTACAGGTTATTCAATATTAAATGATATTAATGGAAAAAGAATCGAGTTATCAATATTCAAAAATGGAGAGATGACACATAGTTCTTCTACTGAGGAAAATAGTAGGCCTAGCAGTTACTGGGAAGTATGTGATACATATAGCTCTATTGCTTGTTGGGTAAACGGTAATTGTGGCGAAATTCAAACCGAAGAAGTATGTGAGACAGTTTGGAGAAATGATAGAGGGTCTGGGTTTAACTCAATTTCGACCATTTCATACGGTGCTGGTGGTAGTGGATTTAGTTCATCCTCTTCACTATCATCGTTTAGCTCATTACCTGGCTATTATGATTGGTTTTTTTCTCTGAACCAAACAGAGAAAGACTTTTTTGCTACCAGACGATATTTTATACCATGGGCGATTGCAGCTTGGGGAAACGCTACCGCACTAACTAGTTATTTTTATTGTTCACAAGCCGATTTGTGGAATGGAAACGCTTTTAAACATGCTATGTGGAATGCTCTTCTTTTTAAATATGCGACAAAGCATGACGCAATTAATATTGGAAATAATCACGAAGCCGGTCAAAATCAGTAAAATCCTGCGGTAGCAATGGATTTAAGCAATAATGCTCTAGGAATTCAAACATTTCAAATAATAAATATTTGAAATGTTTTAAATACTCTCCCAAACGAAGCAGCTAAGTTAGCATATATTGCTGAAGTTATTCTAAATGCAATAGCATCAGGGTCTGGCGATAGAGTTTCTAATGGACAAATTATATCAACTGATGGCACTGGTAGATGCAGGTAATCATACATAGAAACCGCATTATCAACTGGTAAAATCATAGTTCTGTAGATTGCACGACTATTTATAACCCCTTTATGTAATTACCAGAAAACGGAACCAATTAATCTCATCGCACATGTTAAAACGCAGTTAATAAAGTAATTCATTGAATATTTTTGTGAGGGACAAATGAATCATAAATTGCTAATAAAGGTACTCCTTACATTTACTTTAGTAGCCTTACTTTTTCTAAGCTTGCGAAGACTTGCATACGAAGCAGGGGTAATATACTCTTCAAAACAAATAGTTCAACTTAACGGGGTTGAGAGTAAGTCTATAATAATTAACACTAATAATAATGCCAAAGATTGCTTAGTCGTGAGTTTTAGGTATGAAACAGAGATGAATATTGACATTACTATAACTGATACCAGAAATGATAATATATTGTATAAAACGACTAATAGGTCACCTTTTTTGGGTACCCATTTAGGAATGATCGCAATAGATGAAGATATTCATAGGGTAAAAGTGACCTGTCAATCAAAAGTAGCAAATAAGAAGGTATTTGTAACAATAATTAAAACAGGTTCCTGTTACTGACTTTATACCTTATATATTTAAAAGATTCATTCCCAATTAGAAAGAGTAAAACTAGTTAGTTTACTTCTTTTTACCCTGTGAAAACTCAAATTTTCATATAAAAATTACACATCATGAACTTAAAACGTTTTATCCTCTATCATTTACTTTTAACCTTAAGCATTATGACATTTGGGTCAGATACTCTGACCATCAGCGAAGCAAAAACTTTCTACGAAAGTTTTCAAACTGAAGAAAACAACTATATCTTTTGGGATGATTTTATAACATTCAAGGATAAGGAAGGGCAGTCTTACATCTTTGTAAGTTACGTTAGCACTAAAGATTTGGGTGCTACTATAGAAGACTCTCGTAAGTCAGGCAATAATTACACCGTTAGACCAACAAGTCTGATATTTAAAAAAGAAAATGGCAATGTTATTGCTTTCAAAATATTCCTTTTGATGGATGAAGACCGCCATAGAATGTTCGTGGATAAATACTTTTCAGGCTACGTAACATTATCAAATTTGACGGGTAAACTAATCGAAATGATTTTATACGACGAAGGGAAATTGACGTACAGCTCAAAAGCTATTCCGAAGGAAAAGTCGATCATTAAAATCTGCTTGCAACTTACCGAAATAAATCGACTACTTGACAAAGTTTGTGCAGACGTTTATGGAATCAATGAGTCGGAATACACTGGCCTTCTTGGTTCAATTCTCGAACCCCGTTCTCAAAAAACACTTAACGACGACAAATCATTCGATAAATTTATAGAGCACCTAACGCCAGATTCTTTAAAGGCACAAGGAAAACGTGTGCAGATTGTACCAGATAATTAATTAAACCATCACCCTCGCACACTTTCCACGTAAGCTTTAATATTTTCCGAAAGATTTCCACCTTTTCCTACTTGCCGCACAAATTGACTACCGATAATTGCTCCGTTGGCGTATTGACAAGCTTTGGAGAAAGTAGCGTTGTCTTTTATTCCGAAACCAATAAGGGTTGGGTTTTTCAAGTTCATAGCATTCACCCGATTAAAATAAGCTTCCATTTCAGCGGAGATTCCAGAAGTTCCCCCCGTGATACTCGCCGAGGAAACCATGTAAATAAAGCCGTCAGAGTTATCGTCAATTTGACGGATTCGCTCTTCGGAGGTTTGGGGCGTAATTAGAAAAGTATTTAACAAACCGTATTTCTTGAACGTTGTGGCATAGTCTTCTACGTATTCATCCATTGGGAGATCGGGCAAAATCAAGCCATCAACACCGACTTCCTGACATTTTTTGCAGAAATTCTCGATGCCGAATTGAATGACCGGATTAATATAACCCATTAGTACAATAGGTAACGAGACAGTTTCGCGGATTCCTTGTAATTGCTCAAAAAGAACTTTTAAAGACATTCCGCTCTCCAACGCCTGTTGATTGGATTCCTGAATGGTCGGACCATCCGCAATGGGATCTGAGTACGGCATGCCGATTTCTACAATATCTGCCCCAGCATCTTCCAAAGCCGATAAAATGGCAACAGTACTATTTAATTTAGGATATCCAGCGGTGAAATAAATATTCAGGACGTCTTTTTTCTTTTCCTGAAAAAGTGAATTGATGCGGTTCATTGAAAAATTGTACGCTTTATGTCGTAAGCTTTAAATGTTTTTAAATTGAAAAAACCGTTTTGAATTATTCGGAAGTCCAGTAATCGATTACCATAACATCATCCAGAAACGGCCCGAGCAATTCGCCGAAGGCTTTATGATCTGGATGCGGAAGGTATGTAGCACGATCTTCTTCGGAATGAAAGGTTAAGAAAAAGCAATGCGTAAAGCCTTTCTCCAAACCTTCGGGGCTATTGTTTGTACCAAATTCATACCCTTTGATTTCTTCAATTTTACTCGGTAAAGCAGCAAAAGCGTCTTCAACAGATTTAATATTAGCTTCGGTAGCGGTGTCTTTGAATTTGAACATCACCACATGGCGAAGTACTTTTTCGGGAGCCATTTCTTCTTCGGTCACGGTTGTGGTTTCTTCTCCGTTCTCTTCCTGATTACAGGCAGTTAAAGTAGCGGCAAAAATAAGGGTTAAAAAGAGGAGGCTTTTCATAGTTTTTATTGAGAATAGTTTGAAACCAAAGTTACAAATACTTCATGTACGTTTCCAAATCTTTATCACCCCGCCCTGAAAGTCCGATCAAAATGGTTTCGTTTGGTTGGGCGTTCAGGTAATCCAATACTGCTAATGCGTGGGAAGATTCAATTGCAGGAATAATGCCTTCTAATTTAGAAAGTTGCATTCCTGCCTGAATAGACTCATCATCAGTAATGGCATAAAATTCAGCTCTTTTTGAGGTAAATAAATGAGCGTGCAACGGTCCGATTCCTGGATAATCCAGTCCGGCAGAAATAGAATGCGGTTCAACTACTTGTCCGTCATCAGTTTGCATTAACAGGCTTTTACTTCCGTGTAAAACGCCCGGTTTGCCCAAAAATGTCGTTGCGGCAGATTTGTCAGTTTTTATTCCGTGTCCGGCGGCTTCGGCGGCAATAATTCGCACCGAAGGTTCGTCTAAATAGTGAAAGTACGTTCCGGCAGCATTTGAACCTCCACCTACGCAAGCAATTACGTAATCAGGATTTTCGTTACCTGTTTTCTCAAATAATTGCTTCCGAGATTCTTCCGAAATAACCGACTGAAAACGTGCGACCATATCAGGGTAAGGGTGTGGTCCTACTACGCTTCCAATAATATAATGTGTATCAACCGGGTTATTTATCCAATGCCGCATGGCCTCGTTGGTGGCATCTTTAAGCGTTTTTGAGCCACTCATTGCCGGACGAACTTCCGCTCCGAGCATTTTCATGCGGGCTACGTTTGGAGCCTGACGTTTAATGTCAATTTCGCCCATGTAAACAATACATTCAATTCCCATCAAAGCACAGACCGTGGCAGTAGCAACGCCATGTTGCCCAGCTCCGGTTTCGGCTACAATTTTATGCTTTCCCAAACGCTTTGCCAATAAAATTTGACCAATGGTGTTGTTCACTTTGTGAGCACCGGTATGGCATAAGTCTTCACGCTTTAGATAAATGGTCGTATTGTATTTCTCAGAAAGTCGCTCAGCTAAGTACAGTGGCGTTGGGCGACCAACGAAATCACGCAAAAGGTGATGAAATTCACGCTGAAATTCATCATCGTAAATAATATCGAGGTAATTCTGACGCAATTCTTCAATATTGGGGTACAACATTTCGGGGATATACGCTCCTCCGAAATCGCCGTAATAGCCTTTTTCACTAACGGCAAAGGCAGAATTATTAGTTTTAGTCATTTTCGTTTAGGATTTAGATCAATAGGAGTTAGTTCCGAAGCTATCAGAATGGATTTCAAGTCCTCTAAGTACTATTTAAACAGGATGCAATTTAATACAAAAGGCTACACGATGTGCAGCCTTTTAGTTTGAAAATGATTGAATTTGAAGATCATATTTTACGTCTCCTGATTTTTTTAGTTGTGACAGTCGTAAAATATCCGATGAAATCTTCCATCCGACTTTCAAGTAGCTTTAACAAA